>DASWRQ010000362.1:0-12242 GCA_036403095.1 Kutzneria sp.
GCCCGGCGTCACCGGGGTGCTGGTCGCCGACGCCGTGACCCTGCCGGAGGGGGCCGTGCACTACGAGCCGTCCTTCGACCGGGTGCCCGGCCTGATCGCCGGTCTGGTCAAGCCCGGCGATCTGGTGCTGACCATGGGCGCGGGCGACGTGACCATGCTCGGTCCCGAGATCCTCGCCGCCCTATGACCGAGGACGACCCGGCCCGCCGCCGCCCCGACCGCCCCGCCGACTCCGACGGGGCCGGTTCGGGACGCCCCGGCGGCTCCGGCTCCGGCGATTTCCGTTCGGACCGTTCGGGTTCCGAGCGTGCGGGCACGGGTCGTTCAGGTTCGGACCGTTCGGGTTCTGACCCGTCGGGCTCTGGCCGTTCAAGTTCGGATCGGTCGGCTTCGGATCGGTCGGGCTCTGGCCGTTCCGCCTCGGACCGGTCGGCTTCGGACCGGTCGGACTCGGGTCGTTCCGCTTCGGATCGGTCGGCTCCGGACCGGTCGGGTTCGGCGCGGTCCGGCTCCGATCGCGCCGTGTCGGGCCGGGTCGGCTCCGGCTCCGCTCGCCCCGGCCGCGGCGGCGAACGCCCCAGCCGTGCCGACAGCCCTGACCGTCCCGACCGTGCCGACGGCGCTGACCGTCCCCGCCGCGCCGCCGACCGTCCCGGTCGGGCCGTTGACGGAGATCGTTCCACTCGCGGCCGTCGCTCCAGCGGAGAGCGCGTCGTCTCCGACCGGGGCCGCCGGGTCTCCGCCCGCGGCCGGGTTCGCCGCCGTGACGCTCGGCGGGGCCGCATCATCCGCCGCCGCGTCATCGCCTTGGCGTTGGTCGTCGGCACCCTCGGGCTGCTGTACGGCGTCTACTTCACGCCGCTGCTCGGCGTTCGCTCCGTCGAGGTGCTCGGCACCAAGGACCTGACCAAGCCCCAGGTCCTCGACGCCGCTGCGGTGCCGTCCGGCAATCCGATGCTGACCATCAACCTGGCCGCCATCCGCGACCGGGTCGCCGCCCTCAACCGGGTCGCCTCGGTCAACGTCTCCCGGTCCTGGCCGGCCACCGTCCGCATCGACGTCGCCGAGCGGGTGGCCGTCGGCGTGATCAAGACCCCCACCGGCGCGCACCTGATCGACCACACCGCCAAGGACTTCGCCACCGTCTCCGCGGCCCCGCCCGGCCTGCCCGAGCTCCAGCTGACCAGCTCCGCCGCCACCGACCCGACCGCCGTCGCCGTCGTCCAGGTGCTCATGGCCGTGCCGGACAAGATCCGCGCCGAGGTGCTGTCGGTCTCCGCGAAGTCGCCCAACTCCGTCGTGCTGGCGCTGTCCGCCGGCCGCCAGGTCCGCTGGGGCGGCACCGCCGATTCCCCCCGCAAGGCCGCCGTCCTCGCCGCACTGATGTCCCAGCCCGGCAAGGTCTACGACGTCTCCAGCCCCCAGCTGGCCACCATCTCCACCCCGTAGGAAGGCCGAGAGCGGGACTCGCGCACACCCAAACGGCAACTCAGCCCGCCGCTGAGCGGGACTCGCGCACACCGGAACCTGCATCATGGTTGCTGGACAGCGGGACTCGCGGTCCTACACCGACCACCCGGTCTTCAACCCGGCCCCCGACAGCGGCACCACCACCTCACCCCACGCGCCGTCGCTCGCCCGTGCCGCCGCCCAGCACACCGCCGCCGTGTCCTCGACGTACCAACCGCGCCGGGCCAGCTCCGACCGCCCGGCCAGCACCTGCTCCTCGGTCACCGTGACGATCTCGTCCACAGCCGTCAGAATCTCCGCCCCACGGGCCGGCGCGGCGATCGCGATGCCCTCGGCGATGGTCGGCGACGACTCGACGGCCAGCGGCTCCGCGGATCCCGCGCGCCAAGCGGCAGCCAACGGTGCACAGTTCGCTGCCTGTACGGCCACGATCCGCGGGGCCGCCGGGATCAGCCCGGCGGCCAGCAACCCTGCCACCGCTCGGGTGACACCGAGCACCAAAGTCCCGTTCCCCACCGGCAGCACCAGAGTCTCGGGCAGCCGCCCGCCCAGCTGCTCCCACACCTCGAACCCGTAGGTCGCGGTGCCGAGGTGGAACACCGGGTTGTAGACGTGGCTGGCGTAGAACGACCCGCCGGCCTCGACCGCCTCGATCGCCGCGGCGGCGGTCGCCTCCCGGTTGCCGGGCACCAGGTTCACCATCGCCCCGTGCGCCCTGACCTGGGCGATCTTCTTCGGCGACGTGGACGACGGCACGAAGATCTCCGCCGGCAGCCCGACCCGGGCCGCGTACGCCGCCACCGCCGTGCCGGCGTTTCCACTGGAGTCGGCGATCACCTTCGACGCCCCGGCGGCCAGTGCCTGCACGATCAACAGCACCACACCGCGGTCCTTGAACGACAGCGTCGGGCTCGCGTACTCGACCTTCACCGAAATGCCGTCGCCGGCGGACAGCAGTGGCGTGATCCCCTCACCGAGCGTGGCCGACCGCCAGAGCTCCGCCGGCACGCCGAGAGCCTCGGCATAACGCCAGGTCGTCAGCGGGCGACCGGCCAGCTCGGCCGGCGGCACGGGGGCCGCGGGCGGCAAGGCCAGCCGCATCGGCACGCCGCAGCAGCGCCACGCCGGATCGATGAACTCGAACTGCCGACCGCACTCGGGGCACACCCGCACCGGACCCGTCACGTCCCCACCGTACTGGCTACCCACCGTGACCGAGGTCGGGTCGCAGGTGATCTCCGTCCGGGACCCGTCGCGCCGTATTCCACAAGTGCCGGGGCGATGTCCGGGAACGGACCCGACCTCGCCCCGCACCGCACGGGTGACGGCCGCACAGACTACGCTCTGCATTGCGTGGTTCGGCGTGAACGCCGTACTCGGGGACATGCCTGAAAGAGGTGCGGCCGATGCTCGGCCGTCGAAGACCTGGGTCCGTGTTCGGCGTGGCTGCTGGACCGTCGCACCTGTGGTGCATACCGTCCACCCCAATGTCGGGGTTGACATAACTCGAAGCCTCTGGTTGAGGTCGAGAGTTTGACCGGAGCCTGGCCGGGGGCGGCCAGGACGGGAAGGTGACCACCGCAGGACGAGAGCTCGTGTACCACGATCAGGAAGGCGGATCCGATGACGCCCCCGCACAACTACCTCGCGGTGATCAAGGTCGTCGGCATCGGCGGCGGCGGCGTCAACGCCGTGAACCGCATGATCGAGGTCGGGCTCAAGGGCGTCGAGTTCATCGCGGTGAACACCGACGCCCAGGCGCTGCTGATGTCCGACGCCGACGTCAAGCTGGACATCGGCCGCGAGCTGACCCGAGGCCTCGGCGCGGGCGCCAACCCCGAGGTCGGGCACAAGGCCGCCGAGGACCACCGGGAGGAGATCGAGGAGGTCCTCAAGGGGGCCGACATGGTCTTCGTGACGGCCGGCGAGGGCGGCGGCACGGGCACCGGCGGCGCGCCGGTGGTCGCCTCCATCGCCCGCAAGCTCGGCGCACTCACCATAGGTGTCGTCACGCGGCCGTTCAGCTTCGAGGGCAAGCGCCGCGCGAAGCAGGCCGACGACGGCATCACCTCGCTGCGCAACGAGTGCGACACCCTGATCGTCATCCCCAACGACCGGCTGCTCCAGCTCGGCGACGTGGGCGTGAGCCTGATGGACGCCTTCCGCTCCGCGGACGAGGTGCTGCTGTCCGGTGTGCAGGGCATCACCGATCTGATCACCACGCCCGGTCTGATCAACCTGGACTTCGCCGACGTCAAGAGCGTCATGTCCGGGGCCGGCAGCGCGCTCATGGGCATCGGTTCCGCCCGCGGCGAGGGCCGGGCCGTGCAGGCCGCCCAGAAGGCGATCAACTCGCCATTGCTGGAGGCGTCCATGGACGGCGCGCACGGCGTGCTGCTGGCCATCGCCGGCGGCTCCGACCTGGGCCTGTTCGAGATCAACGAGTCCGCATCGCTGGTACAGGAGGCGGCGCACCCCGACGCCAACATCATCTTCGGCACGGTCATCGACGACTCGCTCGGCGACGAGGTTCGGGTCACGGTGATCGCGGCGGGTTTTGACAGTGGCGGGCCGACCCACAAGAAGCTGGAGCCAACCGCGCTGACCTCGCCCCCGAGGTCGACCACGGCAACCGCCGTCGCGGAGTCCGGCCAGCTCAGCGGCCCGCCGCAGTCCCAGCCCGGGCAGCAGCAGCACACGCCGCCGCCCGTGCAGCAGCACCCCGCCCCGGTCCAGCACAGCCCGCAGCCGTCCAACGGCTACACCGCCGTGCCGCCGGCCAGCTACCAGCCGCAGAGCACCGTCGGCCAGGGCAACTCCGGCCTGCCGCCGGTGAGCCGTCCCAACCCCGGCAACGGCTACCCGGCCACGCCCGAGCGGCACGGCTCGCTGCCGTCCCGCCCGGTCCCGCTGCCCGAGGACCCCGACGACGAGGTCGACGTCCCGCCCTTCATGCGGCGGTAACACTGCCGCGCCGCTCGTGACCGGTGCCTTCCCTGGCCGGACCAGGCACCGGCGCGGCCTCGCGGACCCAGCCTCACTTCTTAGCCACGTGAGTGGCTCATTTCGCCCCCAGGGTCAAATGAGCCACTCACGTTGCTGTAAAGGGCGACCGGGGAGAATCGAGTTCATGCGCGTTCGTCGAGTCGTCACGACCAGGGCCGGTGGCCGGTCCAAGGCCCCCTACGAGTCGTTCAACCTGGGTGATCACGTCGGCGACGAGCCGGCGGCGGTGCGGGCCAACCGGGAGCGCCTGGCCAAGGAGCTGGGTGTCGACCGGCTGGTGTGGATGGAGCAGGTGCACGGCCGGACGGTCACGACCGTCGACGGCCCGCTCGACGCCCCGGCCGAGGCGACCGACGCCCTGGTCACCAACCGGCCGGGCCTGGCGCTGGTGGCCCTGGTCGCCGACTGCGTGCCGGTGCTGCTGGCCGACGCCGACAACGGGGTGGCCGCGGCGGTGCACGCCGGCCGGGTGGGGGCCAGGGTGGGCGTGGTGCCGGCGGCGGTCGAAGCGATGATCGAGGCCGGCGCGCAGGTCGACCGCATCGAGGTGCTGCTGGGTCCGTCGGTCTGCGGCGAGTGCTATGAGGTCCCGGCGGCGATGCGGGACGACGTGGAGGCGCACCTGCCGGGCAGCGCGACCAAGTCCCGCAAGGGCACGCCGGCCCTGGACCTGCGGGCCGGCCTGTGGAACCAGCTGGCCGGCCTGGGCGTGGCCAAGATCGGCGTGGATCCGCGCTGCACGGTCGAGGACAGGACCCTGTTCAGCCACCGCCGGGACGGCCGGACCGGCCGCCTGGCCGCCGTGACCTGGATCGAAGCATGACCGAGGACCGTCGAGCGCAGCTCGCCGAGGGCCTGGCCGCCGTCCGGGAGCAGATCGCCGACGCCTGCCGGGCCGCCGGGCGTAGCCCCGATGAGGTGAAACTGCTCGCCGTCACGAAGACCTGGCCGGCGTCCGACGCGATCCTGCTGGCCGGCCTCGGCGTCACCGACTTCGCCGAGAACCGGGACCAGGAGGCGGCCCCGAAGGCGGCCGAGGTGGCGATCGCGCTGCCCGAAACGCCCGTTCGGTGGCACATGGTGGGCCGGATGCAGCGCAACAAGGCTCGCTCGATCGTGGGATGGGCCGACGAGGTGCAGTCCGTGGACTCGCCCAGGTTGGCCGCTGCGCTCGCCAAGGCCGTCGCGGGCGCCCGCACCAGGGGGACCCGCACCGAGCCGCTCAGCGTGCTGATCCAGGCCAGCCTGGACGGGGATCAGGAGCGCGGCGGCGTCGCGCTGTCGGGTCTCCTGGAGCTCGCCGACGAAATAAGCCGATCGAGTGAACTGATCTTGCATGGTGTGATGGGAGTCGCACCATTGTCGATGGATCCAGGAGCGGCCTTCGAACTCCTGTCCAAGGCAGCAGCGAGGGTACGGGCCGATCATCCGACGGCTGTCGAGCTCTCCGCCGGCATGACGGGCGATCTGGCTGCGGCTATCGGACAGGGATCCACGTGCGTGCGTGTCGGAACGGGTTTGCTGGGGTACAGAGGGCTAGCCTCGCCGTAGGCGGCGGGGAACCAGGGCGCGTCGCCGCGCGTCCAGGTCGTCGGGGAGTCGCGGAGGAAGGGCTGGCATGAGTGCGCTTCAGAAGCTGAAGGCCTACTTCGGGATGGTGCCGGCCGACGACCTCGACGGCTACGACGAGGACGGCCGCTACGTGGCCGACTTCCGGGACGACTACGACGACCGCACCCGCGATGATCGTTCCGGCCGCGGCGACGACTACGATCGCTACTCGAGCGGTCGGCCACGCTCGGGCGCCAGCACGCTGTCGGCCCGTTCGTCCTACCGCGCCGACTACGACGAGGACGGCTACGAGCTGCCCGAGGACCGGCCCCGCGGCCGCCGCAGCTGGGCGACCGAGGCGCCGACCCACGGCGCGCTCGCGGTCGAGCCCAAGCACGAGCCGGTCACGCGACTGCGGCCGGCCCAGGATCCGGTGGCACACCCCTTGGCCAAGATCATCACCCTGCATCCGCGCAGCTACACCGAGGCGCGGACCATCGGCGAGCACTACCGGGACGGCACGCCGGTGATCATCAACCTGACCGACATGGAGAACGCGGACGCCAAGCGGCTGGTCGACTTCGCCGCCGGGCTGGCCTTCGCGCTGCGCGGCAGCATGGACAAGGTCACCAACAAGGTGTTCCTTCTCTCACCGCCGAACACGGACGTGACGGCCGAGGACCGCAGGCGCCTCGCGGAGGGTGGCTTCCTCCCCAAGTCATGACGGATGGCACAGTGGTGGCGTGCAACCGGTCTTCGTGGTCGTCTACTACGTGCTGTTCTTCTTCTGGCTGCTGCTCTCGGCACGCCTGGTCGTCGAGTACGTCCGGGCGTTCTCCCGGGAGTGGCGGCCCGCCGGTGGGGTTGCGGTCACGCTGGAGACCATCTACACAGTGACAGACCCCCCGGTCCGGTTGGCCCGTCGCGTGATACCGATGGTACGAATCGGGGGCGTCGGGCTGGACCTATCGATTATGGTCGTGTTCCTGCTTGTGTACATACTGATGCAACTGAGCCTGAATCTGACGCATACATCCTGATGCGGCTGACGCAGCCCGGGTGACGGGGATCCCGGCGCTGCACCAGTCGTGACTGCCGTGAGGTGATCTGATGCCGTTGACCCCCGCTGACGTGCACAACGTCGCGTTCAGCAAGCCTCCTATCGGGAAGCGGGGCTACAACGAGGACGAGGTTGACGCCTTCCTCGACCTGGTTGAGGGCGAGCTGGCCCGCCTGATCGAGGAGAACTCCGACCTGCGCGCCCAGGTCGAGCAGCTGGACTCCCAGCTGGAAGCCGCGCGCGCCGACCTGGACGACGCCCGGAGCAAGGTTGGCTCCGGCCCCATGCCCGGCCGCGAGGAGCCCCGCCGCCTCGCTTCCGTGCCGCCGCCGTCGGTGATGGAGCAGACCACGCCCGGTGGCGACCACCACGTGCAGGCGGCCAAGGTCCTGGGTCTCGCCCAGGAGATGGCCGACCGGCTCACCGGTGAGGCCAAGGGCGAGGCGGACTCGATGCTGGCCGAGGCCCGCACCAAGTCCGAGCAGCTGCTCTCCGAGGCGCGGGCGAAGGCCGACACCATGGTCAACGAGGCGCGTACCCGCGCCGAGACCATGCTCAACGACGCCCGGACCCGGTCGGAGACCCTGGAGCGCAACGCCAGGGAGAAGGCCGCGGCCCTGGACCGCGACGCCCAGCGCAAGCACGCCGAGGTGATGGGCAACATCACCCAGGAGAAGAACGCGCTGGAGAAGAAGATCGACATGCTCCGCACCATGGAGCGTGAGTACCGGACCCGGCTCAAGAGCCTGCTCGAGTCGCAGCTGGCCGAACTGAACGACCGCACCTCGGCCGCCCCCAGCGAGGGACGCCAGAGCGGTGGCTACACGTTCGGCGCTCGCGCGGAAGCCGGCTGAGTAGTTCGGTCTGAGTCTCCAAAGACGGCAGACCCGCTGGTTGGGTCTGCTCGCGATGACACGCGTCAACCAACAGGAACACGTCATTACGCCATACGGAGCGGCGTGGTGACGTAGGGTCGCCGGGTGTCGTCGAACAACCCAGCGTCGTCCAGCGGTGCCGGCCGGGAATCCTCCGGACTGCTGTACGTCGTGCTGCTGTGCGTGCTGGCCGCGTTCGCGCTGCTGGTGGTCGCACTCGTGTCCACCCAGATCCTGTGGGCGTGGGGCTCGGTCGCGCTCAGCGTCGTCGGCGCCGCGGTGCTGCTGCTGGACTGGCAGCGCCGGCGCCGCGCCGGCGCGCGCCCGCCCACGGGCGAGGTGGCTGCCGCCGGGAAGACCGTCGACGGCGGAGACGACGATTCTGATGCGGACCCCCAGGAAGACGAGGGTGGACCGGGAGAATCGCAGGCTACAGGTGATCTTGAGAGCGTTGCCACCGGGGGTGTCCGGATCGGCACGAATCGTGATGATCAGGCAGAACCGGCCGAGGAGGACACCGACGCGGCCGACGCGCTGGTCGTCTCCGAGCTGACCAACAAGGTGCTGGTGCTCGACGAGCGCCCCCGCTACCACCTTGCCGGGTGCGACTGGGTCGGCGACCGCCCGACCATCCCGCTGCCGGTCAACGAGGCCAGGCAACTGGGCTTCACCCCCTGCGCCGTGTGCACCCCGGACGCCAGGCTGGCCGCCGCCACCCGCAAGTGACTCCGCGAGTCCCGCTCTCGGGCCACCGAATGTCGACTTCCCGCACAGTCGAACGTCACATGCGCGTCGTAGATGCCTCTCCGCGTCACATCCGGACCGCATGTGACGGCGGTGTCGGTGGGGTTGGGGAAGCGATTTGCGGGCGGGCGTTATCCTTGAGCCAGCACAGGCACCGATCCGGCCATCACCGGGGAGCCTCCGGAAGAACAGGTCCTGTAGTGATCAACAGGGGCCTCAGTAGAACCGGACGGGTGGGCCCGTCACAGCCCGCAAACGAGTGGCCGCCACCTCGCTGGCGGCAATCGGGGTGGTACCGCGGTGCGCGCAGGCGCGTCGTCCCCGTCAGGACTGACGACGGGACCGCGAGGAGCAGCAACCGATGGCCTACCCACTCGAATCGTTCCCACTCGATTCCCACGACGGCGGCGGCGTGCCGGCGCAGCCGTCGTTCCCCCAGCTCGAGCAGGCCGTCCTCGACTACTGGGGCCGGGACCGGACCTTCCAGGCCAGTGTGGACGGTCGTCCGGCCGGCGAGAACGGCAGCAACGAGTTCGTCTTCTACGACGGCCCGCCCTTCGCCAACGGCCTGCCGCACTACGGCCACCTGCTGACCGGCTACGCCAAGGACGTCGTGCCGCGCTACCAGGCGATGCGCGGCAAGCACGTGGAGCGCCGCTTCGGCTGGGACTGCCACGGCCTGCCGGCCGAGGTCCGGGCCGAGAAGGAGCTGGGCATCTCCTCCAAGGCGGAGATCGAGGCGCTGGGCGTCGACAAGTTCAACGACGCCTGCCGCACCTCGGTGCTGCGCTACACCGACGAGTGGCGCGACTACGTCACCCGCCAGGCCCGCTGGGTCGACTTCGACAACGACTACAAGACCCTCGACCTGGACTACATGGAAAGCGTCATGTGGGCGTTCAAGACCTTGTGGGACAAGGGTCTTGTCTACGAGGGCTTCCGCGTCCTGTGGTACTGCTGGCGCTGCGAGACGCCGCTGTCCAACTCCGAGACCAAGATGGACGACACCTACCGCGACCGGCAGGACCCGGCCGTCACGGTGGGCATGCGCCTCTCGGCCCCCGGCAAGGACTTCGACGCGGCGCTGGCGCTGATCTGGACGACCACGCCGTGGACGCTGCCGTCCAACCTGGCCATCGCCGTGCATCCGGACGTCGACTACGTGACAGTCGAGGCCAACGGGGAGAAGTACGTGCTGGCCGAGGCCCGCGTCCGCGCCTACGCCCGTGAGCTGGGCGAGGAGCCGACCGTCCTGGCCCGGTTCAAGGGCGCCGAGCTGCTGGGCTGCCGCTACACGCCGGTGTTCGACTTCTTCGCCGGCCGGCCCAACGCGCACCAGGTGCTGTCGGCCGACTACGTCACCACCGAGGACGGCACCGGTCTGGTCCACATCGCGCCGGCCTTCGGTGAGGAGGACAAGGTCGTCACCGACGCCGCGGACATCGAGCCCGTGGTGCCGGTGGACGCGCGCGGCCGGTTCACCGCCGACGTGCCGCCGTACGCCGACCTCCAGGTGTTCGAGGCCAACAAGCCGATCATCAAGGACCTGCGCGAGCGCGGCGTGCTGCTGCGGCACGAGACCTACGACCACTCCTACCCGCACTGCTGGCGCTGCGACACGCCGCTGATCCAGCGCGCGGTGTCGTCCTGGTTCGTGGCGGTGACCAAGTTCCGGGACCGCATGGTCGAGCTCAACCAGGAGATCAACTGGGTGCCGGACCACGTGCGGGACGGCCAGATGGGCAAGTGGCTGGCCAACGCCCGGGACTGGAACATCTCCCGCAACCGGTTCTGGGGCTCGCCGATCCCGGTGTGGACCTCCGACGACCCGGCCTACCCGCGGGTCGACGTCTACGGCTCGCTGGACGAGCTGGAGCGGGACTTCGGCGTGCGCCCGAACGACCTGCACCGGCCGGTCATCGACGAGCTGACCCGGCCCAACCCGGACGACCCGACCGGCCGGTCGACGATGCGCCGCGTGCCCGAGGTGCTGGACTGCTGGTTCGAGTCCGGCTCGATGCCGTTCGCCCAGGTCCACTACCCGTTCGAGAACACCGATTGGTTCGAGCACCACTACCCCGGCGACTTCATCGTCGAGTACAGCGCGCAGACCCGCGGCTGGTTCTACAACATGCACGTGCTGGCCACGGCCCTGTTCGAC
This sequence comes from Kutzneria sp., assembly GCA_036403095.1. Taxonomy (GTDB): domain Bacteria; phylum Actinomycetota; class Actinomycetes; order Mycobacteriales; family Pseudonocardiaceae; genus Kutzneria. The sequence goes on from DASWRQ010000362.1 coordinate 10,868, forward strand.
CGGCCGGCGTTCCGCAACTGCATCGCGCACGGCATCGTGCTCGGCGACGACGGCCAGAAGATGTCCAAGTCGCTCAACAACTATCCGGACGTCAACGAGGTGTTCGAGCGCGACGGCTCGGACGCCATGCGCTGGTTCCTGATGTCCAGCCCGATCCTGCGCGGCGGCAACCTGGTCGTCACCGAGCGCGGCATCCGCGACTCGGTGCGCCAGGCCGTGCTGCCGCTGTGGAACTCGTGGTACTTCCTCGCGTTGTACGCCAACGCGGCCGGCAAGCAGGGCGCCTGGCGGGTGGACAGCACGAACGTGCTCGACCGCTACGTGCTGGCCAAGACCCATGACCTGGTGGTCGAGGTGTCCAAGGCGCTCGACGCGTACGACCTGGCCGGCGGCTGCTTCGCCGTCCGGGACTTCCTCGAGGTGCTGACCAACTGGTACGTGCGCCGGTCCCGCGACCGGTTCTGGGCCGGCGAGCAGGATGCCATCGACACCCTGCACACCGTGCTGGAGCTGGTCAGCCGGGTGGCGGCGCCGCTGCTGCCGCTGACCACCGAGTCGGTGTGGCGGGGCCTGACCGGCGGCCGCTCGGTGCACCTGGCCGACTTCCCGTCGGTCGACGAGGTGCCGGCCGACGCCGCGCTGGTGTCGGCGATGGACGAGGTGCGGCAGGTCTGCTCGGCCGCGCTGTCCCTGCGCAAGGCCAACAAGCTGCGGGTGCGGCTGCCGCTGGCCCGGCTCGTGGTGGCCACGCCGGACGCCGAGGCGCTGCGGCCGTTCGTCGGCCTGATCGGCGACGAGGTCAACGTCAAGTCGGTCGAGTTGACCACCGATGTGGCCGCGCACGGCCAGTTCCAGCTCACGGTCAACGCGCGGGCCTGCGGTCCGCGGCTCGGCGCGGCCGTGCAGAAGGTGATCAAGGCCGTGAAGGCGGGCGAATGGACCACCGCCGAGGACGGCTCGGTCTCCGCCGCCGGCATCGACCTGCTGCCCGGCGAGTACGAGCAGCGGCTGGTCGCCACCGACCCGGCCGCGACGGCGGCGCTGCCCGGCGGGGCGGGGCTGGTCGTGCTGGACACCGTGGTCACCGACGAGCTGGCGGCCGAGGGCGTCGCGCGGGACGTGGTCCGGGTCGTGCAGCAGGCCCGCCGCGACGCCGGTCTCGACGTGTCCGACCGGATCACGCTGACCGTCTCGGCCTCCGATGACGTGGTGGCCGCGGTGCGTACGCACGAGGAGTTCCTGGCCTCGGAGACGCTGGCCAACGGCGTTTCGTACGGGGCCGTGGACGGTGGAGTGACGGGCGCGGTCGGCGACGGCGGCGAGGTCGCGGTTCAGGTGCTCAAGGCCTGAGCGAGGTGGTGGCGACCCCGATCAC
>DASWRQ010000363.1:0-58500 GCA_036403095.1 Kutzneria sp.
TGACGTACACGCCGCTCTGCTCGGGCAGCAGCTCGCTGCCGAGCTCCCGCGGCGCTTCGGGCAGGGCCGGCAGCGTTTCCGCCTGCCGGCGGGCCTTGTTGCGCCAACCCCACCACATCGCGGCCGCGCACAGCACGAAGAAGGCCAGCACGACGAGCACCAACTCGAGTCTGGTCATGGCCGGACCTTCCCGTCGGACGCGGTGACCCGTCCGCGCAGCATCGTGGTGCGGACCACCCCCGGCAACTCCATGCCCTCGAACGGGGTGTTGCCGGCGATGCTGGCCAGCTCGGCGCCGCGCACCGTCCACCGGGCCTGCGGGTCGACCAGCACCAGGGTCGCCGGCTCGCCGACGGCCAGCGGGCGCCCCTGGTCGGGCAGGCCGGCGATCTCCGCCGGCTTCTCGCTCATCACGCGGGCCACGCCGCGCCAGTCCAGCAACCCCGGCCGCACCAGCGTCTCCACCACGATGGACAGCGCCGTCTGCAACCCCAGCATGCCGGGGCGGGCGGCCGACCACTCGCAGTCCTTGTCCTGCGGGGCATGCGGGGCATGGTCGGTGGCGACGCAGTCGACGACGCCCTCGGCCAGCGCCTCCCGCAGCACCTGCACGTCGGACTCGGTGCGCAGCGGCGGATTCACCTTGTTCACCGGGTCGTACGTGGCCAGCCGCTCGTCGGTCAGCAGCAGGTGGTGCGGCGTGACCTCGGCGGAGACCTTCGTGCCACGCTCCTTGGCCCACCGCAGCACGTCGACCGTGCCGGCGGTGGAGACGTGGCAGACATGCAGCCGCGCCCCGGTCTGCTTGGCCAACAGGCAATCCCGGGCCACGATCGACTCCTCGGCCGCATAAGGCCAGCCGGCCAGCCCCAGCCTCGCCGCCCGCTCGCCCTCGTGGGCCTGCGCGCCGACGGTCAGCCGCGGCTCCTCGGCGTGCTGCGCGATCACACCGTCCAGCGCCTTGGTGTACTCCAGCGCCCGGCGCATGATCAGCGGGTCGCTGACGCAGTGGCCGTCGTCGGAGAAAACTCGCACGTTCGCCTGGCTGCGGGCCATCGTGCCCAGCTCGGCCAGCTTCTCGCCCTTCAGGCCGACGGTGACCGCGCCGACCGGGTGCACGTCGACCAGGCCGACCTCGCGGCCGCGGCGCCAGACGTGCTCCACGATGACGGCGTTGTCGGCCACCGGGTCCGTGTTGGCCATGGCGAACACGGCGGTGTAACCGCCCAGCGCCGCCGCGGCCGAGCCCGTGGCGATCGTCTCGGTGTCCTCACGTCCCGGCTCGCGCAGGTGCGTGTGCAGGTCGACGAAGCCGGGCAACGCCACCTGGCCGTCGGCGTCGATGATCTCGACGTCGGCGAGCTCCTGGGTGCTGGCGGCGTCCAGCCATGGGCCGATCTCGGCGATCACGCCGTCGCGCACCAGGATGTCGACCGGGTCGCCCTCACCGTAGAGACGGACTCCCTTGATCAGCATCATGCGGCTTCTTCCTCCCCCGCGAGCAGGTGGTACAGCACGGCCATGCGGACGTGCACCCCGTTGCGGACTTGCTCGGTGATGGCGGCCCGCGGCGAGTCCGCGACGGCCGCCGCGATCTCCATGCCGCGCAGCATGGGCCCGGGATGCAGCACGACGGCGTGCTCGGGCAGTTGGTTGAACCGGCGCTCGTTGAGGCCGTAGGCGATCGAGTATTCCCGCGCCGACGGGAAGAAACCGCCGTGCATGCGTTCGGCCTGCACCCGCAGCATCATCACGGCGTCCAGCGCCGGCAGCTCCGGGTCGAGGTCGTGCGAGACGGCCGTCCCCCAGTTCTCCACCCCGGTCGGCAGCAGCGTCGGCGGCGCGACCAGCACGACCTCCGCGCCCAGCGCCGTCAGCAGGTGGACGTTGGACCGGGCGACCCGGCTGTGCAGCACGTCGCCGACGATGGCGACGCGCCGGCCGGCGATGGTGCCGAGGCGTTCCCGCAGCGTGGCCGCGTCGAGCAGGGCCTGCGTGGGGTGCTCGTGCATGCCGTCGCCGGCGTTGACCACGCCGGTGCCGGTGCCTTCCAGCCAGCCGGCCAGCCGGTGGGCCGCGCCGGAGGCGGGGTGGCGGACGATCACCAGGTCGGCGCCGGCGGCGGACAGCGTCAGAGCGGTGTCGCGCAGCGACTCGCCCTTGCCCACCGAGGAGCCGCCGGCCGACACGTTGATCACGTCGGCGCTCATCCACTTGCCCGCGACCTCGAAGGAGACCCGGGTGCGGGTGGAGTTCTCGTAGAACATCGTGACCACGGTCCGGCCGCGCAGCGTCGGCAGCTTGCGCACCTCGCGGCCGAGCAGCGTGCGCTTGAGCGTGTCCGCGGTGTCCAGCACCGCGGTGGCCTGCGCCGGGTCCAGGCCGTCGGTGGAGAGCAGGTGTTTCACTGGTGGTCTTCCCGTCGCAGGTACACGCCGTCGCGCCCGTCCACCTCGGCGAGGCAGACGGCCACCTCCTCGGTGCGCGAGGTCGGCACGTTCTTGCCCACGTAGTCGGCGCGGATGGGCAGCTCGCGATGCCCGCGGTCGACCAGCACGGCCAGCTGCACCGCGGCCGGGCGGCCGGCGTCGCGCAGGGCGTCCAGGGCGGCGCGGATGGTGCGGCCGGAGAACAGCACGTCGTCCACCAGCACGACCAGGCTGTCGTCGATGCCGCCCGCGGGCAGCGTGGTGGACTCCAACGGCCGGTTGGGCCGCCGCCGCAGGTCGTCGCGGTAGAGGGTGACGTCGAGGGTGCCGACCGGCACGGTCGTGCCGCTGAACTCGGCGATCAGCTCGGCCAGCCGGCGGGCCAGCGGCGCACCCCTACTGGGGATCCCCAACAGGACGACGGGCCGGGCCGCCTCGCCACCGAGCGAGGTCTTCTCGATGATCTGATGGGCCATTCGGGCGATGGTGCGCGCGACATCGCCGGCCGAGAGGAGCTCACGCTCGGCCGGGTCCGTCGCGTCGCGAACACGCGGCGCCACGGTGGACCTCCTTCCCCGCCTCACTGGACGGGTCCTTAAAGGACGTCGGGTCGACTCGGCATCTGCCGAGTTCAGGGGCCACGTTACCAGCCACGCTGCGTAGCCCTTCCGGGTGGTTGGGACCCCCTCCCCCGCATGACGCAGCGAAGTCAGCTTGACCTGGTGACGACAGCGAGCGACCATTACTCTGCGTATTGATCTCAGGCTCCCCGCGGCGATGGCTACCGGCCGACGGGGCGAATGAACGGAGAACCGCCACATGGGCGATTACGCCAAGGCGCTGGGAGCCAAGCTCCGCGCCATCCGCCAGCAGCAGGGATTGTCACTGCATGGCGTCGAGCAGAAGTCCGGCGGTCGCTGGAAGGCGGTAGTCGTCGGCTCCTACGAGCGCGGCGACCGAGCGGTCACCGTGCAGAAGCTGGCCGAGCTGGCGGACTTCTACGGCGTGCCCGTGGCCGAACTGCTGCCCGAGGGCCGCGTGCCGTCGGGGGCCGAGCCGGCCACGAAGATCGTCATAAACCTGGAGCGGCTCCAGCAGCTGCCGGCGGAGAAGGTCGGCCCGCTGGCCCGCTACGCCGCCACCATCCAGAGCCAGCGCGGCGACTACAACGGCAAGGTGCTCTCCATCCGCACCGAGGACCTGCGGTCGCTGGCCATCATCTACGACATGACCCCCGGCGAGCTCACCGAGCAGCTCATCGACTGGGGCGTCCTGCCGCCTGAGGCCCGACCTTCGAAGGAAGACTGACTCACCCGCAGCGCGACCGCGCGCACAGCCTGGGGACAAACCGCGGAAGGCCGCTCCACCCGGAACATCGGGCGGAGCGGCCTTCTAGGTGCTACCCGGTTCCGCGGCCTGCTGGCACCACGAAGATCGCGGGTTCGGCTCGATCGATGCCCGCGCGGAACGCGGCTACAGCGCCGCGCGCAGGTGCACGGCGATACGGGCGATGCTGTCCAGCACGCCGTTGACAAAGCGCGGCGAGTCGTCGGTGGACAGCTCCTTGGCCAGCTCGACCGCCTCGTTGATGGCCACCGGGTCGTCCACGTCGGCCTCCCACAGCAGCTCGTACACGCCCAGCCGCAGGATCGCGCGGTCGACCGCCGGCATCCGGGCCAGGGTCCAGCCCTCGGCGTGCTCGGAGATCAGCTCGTCGATCCGCGTCTTGTTGGCCGTGACCCCCTCGACCAGGGCGATCGTGTAGTCGCTGACCGGGGGCACGTCGGGCGAGCCGACCCGGTCGGCGAGCAGCGTCACGGCGTCCGCGGCGCGCAGGTCGGCCTCGTAGAGGACGTCGACGGCGCGTTTGCGGTATTTGCTGCGGGCACCCATCAGTTGTTGATCCGGCCCAGGTAGCGGCCGTCGCGGGTGTCGACCTTGACCTTCTCACCGGTGGTCACGAACAGCGGCACCTGGATCTCGGCGCCGGTCTCCAGGGTGGCCGGCTTGGTGCCGCCGGTGGAGCGGTCGCCCTGCAGGCCCGGGTCGGTGTGCTGGATGACCAGCTCGACCGAGGTGGGGAGCTCGATGAACAGCGGCACGCCCTCGTGCACGGCGACCACGGCGTCGGTGTTCTCCAGCATGTAGTTGGCCGCGTCGCCGACGGTGGCCGCCGGGATGGTCATCTGGTCGTAGGTGTCGCCGTCCATGAACACGAAGTCGGGGCCGTCCTTGTACAGGTAGGTCATGTTGCGCTTGTCGACCGTGGCCGTGTCCACCTTGGTGCCGGCGTTGAAGGTCCGGTCGACCACCTTGCCGGTGAGCACGTGCTTGAGGGTGGTGCGCACGAACGCGCCGCCCTTGCCGGGCTTGACGTGCTGGAACGCGACGACGGTCCACAGCCCGTTGTCGAGGCTGAGCACGAGACCGTTCTTGAGGTCGTTGGTGGTGGCCACGGTCTTGGAATCTCCTGTAGTCGCGGACGGGCCGCAGTCGCGGACCGCGGATTTCGGGTCGTGCGTCAGAGGACCACGAGTTCCTTCGTGGTCAGGGTGAGCAGCTCGGGCGCACCCTCGCGCACGATGAGGGTGTCCTCGATGCGGACTCCACCCTGCCCGGGCACGTAGACGCCGGGCTCGACGGTGACCGCCATGCCGGCGGCAAGTGTACCGGTCCCGGCCCTGCCGAGTGCCGGAGCCTCGTGGATCTCCAGCCCGACGCCGTGTCCGAGACCGTGCATGAACTGCTCGGACCGGCCGGCGGCGGCGATCACCGAGCGGGCCGCGTCATCCACCTCGGCGAACGTCGCGCCCGGCCTCAGCGCCTTGCGGCCGGCGGCCTGCGCGACCGCCACCAGGGCGTGCATCTCGGTCTGCCAATCGGCCGGGCGGCCGAGCACGACCACGCGCGTCATGTCCGAGTGGTAGCCGTCGACCAGCGCCCCGAAGTCCATCTTGACCAGGTCGCCGACCTTGAGCTGGGCGTCGGTGGGCTGGTGGTGCGGGATGGCCGAGTGCTCCCCCGCGGCGACGATGGTCGCGAACGCCGGCCCCTCGGCCCCCTGGTCCCGCATGCCGTCGTCCAGGGCTCGGGCCACTTCGCGTTCCGTGCGGCCGGGGCGCAGGCCGCCGTGCTCGATCAACGCCGCCAGGGCCCGGTCGGCCGCGGCACAGGCCATCCGCAGGGCTTCGATCTCCGTCTCGTCCTTGACGATCCGCAGCTCAGCGGTGAGTCCCGGGGCCCTGGCCAACTCGGCCTGGGTGGCGTCGACCAGGTCCTGGAGGCCGTCCACCGTGACGTGGTCGCTCTCGAAGCCGGTACGGCCCTCGGCCCGCGCGGCCAGCGCCAGGGCGCAGTCACGTTCGATCACCCGCTCCAGGTCCGGGACCTGGGTCCGCGATGACGTCTCGTACCGGCTGTCCGTGCAGAACACGGCCCCGTCGGCGGTCACCAGCAGCGCCGCGTTCGAGCCGGTGAAGCCCGTGAGATACCGCACGTTGAGCAGATTGGTCACCAGCAGCGCGTCCAGCCCGCGGCCGTCGAGCAGCCGGCGCAGCGCTTCCCGTCTCCTGCCGTGCACCTCAGCCATGCCGAACAGCCTATTGCCAGCGCACGCCCTGCTGCGGACGCCCGTATGTCGGGGTTCGAGCTGACCATCCGCCCGGACGGGTCCTCATACCGTGCTGAGCGCCAGCAGGACCGTGACGTCGGCCAGCGCGGGCGTGTCGTACAGCAGCGGCCGCGGGCCGGCCTGGTCGGGACGGCTCCGGTAGCCGCCGTCCGGGCGCTGGTGGTGTTCGAGGAAGGCCAGCGCCCGGTTCCGTGCCGGCGACGCCAGCCGGCGCGATCACGGCATACGCGGTGCTGATCGGATCGCTGGCGTCACCGGGCTCGTGGCCCCAGCCGCCGTCCAGGTTCTGGCTGCCGGCGAGATAGCGCCGATCCACGGCTGAGTGGACTCGGCGGCCAGGCTCATCCGGACGGCGCGCCCTGCCGGAAGGTCGGAAAACCGCCGTCGGCATTGCGCTTGGACAGCAGGAATCACTCGGCAGCGGCGACGGTGTCGGGGTGGCGGTTCGTCGCCCGGAGGAACTCGATCGTGTAAGCCGTGTCGTCGACATCGGTCTGGGTCACGCCGGTCGTGAAGCCGAAGCCGCCGTCGGGCTGCTGCCGCGCGGCCAGGGCGTCGGCCATCGTCGCCAGGCGCGGGTCGTCGGGGCGGATCCGGGCCAGCGCGATGCCGGCGATGGCCGTGGCGAAGACGTCGAGGCCGGTGACGAACGGCAGGCCGCCGCCCGGCAGCTGCTCGATCCCCAGCAGGGGCTCTCGCACGTCCACCCGCCGGCGCAGCGCGAACAGGGCCATCAGGCGGGCCAGGTGGTTGCCCTGCCAGGGCGGTCCCGGTCGCAGCGCCGGCTCCAGCACGGCCCAGTCCGCGTCACGGCCGATCAGCGCGTTGACGGCGGTGAGCTGCATGCGTAGCCACGCCTGCTGGTTGGCGATGTCAAACTCCGGCACGTCGCGGGGCATTTCGGCGGCCCCGAGCTCGGCCAGCAGGACCTGGAAGGTCACCAGCTTGCGTGACGAGCTGAAGTGCCGGAACGAGGCCAGGGCCCGGCGCATCATCGCCTCGCCGTCCACGACCTCGCCCAGCGCCGCGTGCGCGAACGCCTGTTGCAGCTCGTCCACTTCGGCGGTGTCCAGCGCCGTCTTGAGGAAACGCCTCGCTTCCTCCTGCCCCGGCAGGCTCTCCCTGGTCAGCAGGGCCAGCAACAGCGCCGACTCGAGCACGCGGGCCGTGCTCGGGGCCTGGATCAGGCCGCCAGGCCCCAACCGCCCCAGCACCTTGTCCGCGAGCCTTTCCCGGCTCTCGTCGACGGTCACGAGAACAACCTCCGCAGCACGTCGAGGCCGTCCGGAATGAACGGTTGCGGCGGGTTCGAGAGCACCGAAATCACCGGCAGCACCTCGTACCGGTCGATTTCCGCCGAATCGGGCTCCAATCGCGCCGGCAGCTCGGCCAGATACACCGCGAGATGACATGGCCCGATCGGCGATTCCCGTCGCAGCTTCAGCACCTCACGCTGCACCGGGCTGATCCCCAGCTCCTCGGCCAGCTCCCGCCGGGCCGCCGCCCGATAGGTCTCCCCGGCCCGGGCAGTGCCTCCGACCAGCACATTGTGGTGGCCCGGATACACCTTCGCGGCCGCCGGCCGCCGGTACACCAGCACGTCCCGCCGCCCTGTGACCAGGACCGTCGCGGCCGTCCGGTAATGCAGCCGGTGCTCCCCGGCGCCCCCTCTCGGGCCGGTCCGCACGAACCGATCCTCGGCATCGACATAGTCGACCAGTTCGTCGTGGGAAACCGTCATGAATCCAGTGTCGACGCCCGGAAATGGTGTTCACCCTTTTGTCCGACCGGCCGTTGCCCGTCCGCACCGACAAGGGGCACGGCCGGCCAGAATTGGCGGCGGGTTTACGCTGGTGGCATGCGGGTGTGGCTGGTGCGCGGGTTGGTGTTGGCGGTGGTGCACGCCGCGGTGCAGACCGCCGAGGCGTGGGTGCGCGCCGGCGATCCGACCGCGATCGGCTGGCTGCGGCCGACGGCGTTGGGCGTGCTGGTCGGCGTCGCGGTGGTGTGGGCCGGCATCGACGGCTGGCGGGGCCACGAGGGCCGCGGCATGGCCTGGTTCAAGGCGGCGCTGGTGGCCGGCCCGGTCGGCGGCGTGCTCGGCGTGCTCGGCCAGGGCCTGTTCGTGGACGACACCGGCGCGGAGGCGCTGCCGGTGGCGATCACCGGCGGGGCGGCGTTCATCGCCTTGCTGGTGCTGGTCCCCGCCGGCGTCGGTCTCCTCATCGGCCACCTGACGGCCCGGCCCGCTACCCCAGCAGCGGATTCAGCACCAGCCACGCCTCCCAGGCCCGCGTCACGCCGAACGGGGCAATGAGTCGCAGCGCGGCGCGCACGTCATCGGGCGAGGCTCCGCCGCCCACGGCACGGTTCACGTGGATGCGGAACGTGTCGCCGAGCGTCTGGTAGTGCACGTCGACACTCAGGCTGACCAGCCCCCGTTCCCGGTCGCTCAGCGAACCGGGCCCGTGCCCGACCCGCATCCGCGACTGGAGATCGAAGTACTCGGCGAAGTGCGGATCCATCCCGGCCAACTGCTCGCGGACCGGCTCCGGCAGGGGGCTGGGCGCCGCGTCCGGTCCGGTGCTCACCAGCGACTCGTCCAGCAACGAGGCCGACGCGGGCTCCTCGACCAGCGCGGCCAGCGCCTCGAACCCGGCGACCGCGGCCGCGTAGCCGATGTCGTAGGAGACGAAGCGCAGCAGCTCACGAAGGTCCTCGACCGTCACGTCGGCCCGGAGGCCGGCCCGCACGTGCGCCTCGAACGCCAGTCCGAGGCTGCCCTGGCAGATGTCCGCGACCACGTTCAGGAACGTCTTCTCCCGGTCGGTCAGCTCCGGAACCGCTCGCGCGTGCCCGACGCTGGCCACCGTCATCTGCGCGAACACGGGGTCGAGCGCACGGAGCCGGTCCCCGGTGGTCACCGCTGAAGTCATGGCCTGTCCTCCCCTTGATTACGCTACAGCCGTAGCGCTACAACCGTAGTCCGAAGTTCGCCCGGATACAATCGCCGGATCATGGAGACGGGCACCAGGAAGCCGAACGCACGTGGTCGCGGTGACCAACTGCGCGAGGAGATCGTCACGGCGGCGTCGGCGATGCTGAACGAGCTCGGCGACGACGAGGCCCTGTCGCTGCGGGCCGTCGCCCGCGAGGTGAAGATCGCCGCCACCTCGGTGTACCTGCACTTCCCCGACCGGGACGCCCTCGTGCTCGCGGTGATGGAGCGGTTCAACGGGCTGATGCTCGAAGCCGGCGGGCGCGCCGAGGCGGCGCACGAGGACGCGCCCGCCAGGCTCAGGGGCTGGATCTGCGGCCTGATCGACTGCGCGTTGCGGTATCCCGGTCTCTACAAGGTGATGCACGAGAGCCACGTCAACCGCGGCGTCGGCATGCCGTTCAAGCGGGCGATCGGCGACCGGACGACCGCGGCCGTGCAGCGCTGCCTCGACGAGGACGGTGCGCCGTCCGGCGACGCCGCCACCATCGCGGCGGACCTGCGCGCGGCCGTGACCGGCATGCTGTCGCTGCGCATCAACGAGCCGGACCTGCCGTGGCCGCCGACCGGCGAGCAGGTCGACCGGTTTCTGACAAAGCTCGTCGGCCTGTCAGTTCCCGCGGAAGGCTGACAGGTCGCCGCCCTTGGGACGGACGTCCCAGTCGGCGTCGGTGGTCTCGGTGACGGGCGAGGAGTTGGCCTGGACCGCGCCGGCGCCGACGGGCCAGAGCTTGCCGTCGAGCAGGAACGCGTAGGGCCGGTTCGGGGCGTGCACCGCGGGGGTGCCGGCCTTGACCAGGGCGACGACGGGCAGCGTGTAGAGCCCGGGCAGGGGCTGGTCAAGCACCTTCACCGCGACCTGGGCGGAGACGGACCGCCGCTCGATCTTCACCAGCCGGTCGCCGAAGACCAGGACCATCATGCGGTCGGGCGAGGGCATGGCGACGCCCTCGGCGGTGGCCAGGGTCTTGCACCCGTCGGCGTTGATGACATCGACGCCGAAGAGGCGCAGGTCGGTGGGTCCGTGACCGGCATCGGCGGTGGCCCGTACGACGTCGAACGGCACCCGACCGCAGGGGTCCTCGGCCGAGACCGGGGCATGCCCGTCGGGCCGCCGAACGAACCCGGGGCCTTCCTTCCACGGCCCGCCGAGCACGACGTCCTGGTACGGCTGCGTGGTGAAGTTGCGGTCCCAGAACGAGATCACGGTGCCCTTGCCCTCGTCGTCGTGGGCGATGGCGAAGGCGTTGAGGGCGTCGACCCACATCCAGTCGGCGGTGAAGGCGGTGGCCACCGACAACGAGCGCTGGGTCTTGGTGCTGGCGACGTCCTGGAAACCGTTGGGCGTCAAGGCCTGCACGGCGGCGCCGAAGGCGGGATCGGGCGACCGCAGCACGAACTGCGCGGCGCCGGCCGAGTTGGCGGCGAGGCCGGTGGTGTCGGTGAACATCAGGTAGAACCAGCCGTCGAGATGCAGCACGGACGGCTGCCCGGCGCCGTAGGTGTTGGGCCGCAGCTTGTCCATCGACGCCGACACGATCGGATCGGGCCGCCGCTGCCAGTGCACGCCGTCGCCGCTGACGGCCAGGCCGATGGAGTTGGCCAGGTCGCCGTCGCTCGCGGCGCCGGTGTAGTACAGGTAGTAGGCGCCATCGACCCGGATGACCGACGGGTCGCAGGTGTGCTCGGCGTCGAATCCCGTGCCGGAGCCGTGCAGCACGGCGGTTCCGTCGGGGAACGGCGTCGTCAGGCTGTCGGCCGAGGAGGTCAACACGTCGTCGCCGGGCACCCCGATGTCGGGCAGCTGGCTGCACCACCAGATCCGGTACCGGCCACCGTCGAACATCTCGGTCGGCGCGTAGTTGTACGGCGCGGCCGACCCGCCGGACACCAGCGTGCCGCTTCCCTGCCGGGGGCGGTCGGTGGGTAACACCGTCTCGACCACGGCGGGCGGCGGCTGGTCGGCGCGCTTCGGCGCCGCCGTGGGCGCGGTCGTCGACGGCACGGTGGTGCCCTCGGCGCTGCCGCAGGCCGCGAGCACGGCAGCCACCGCGACCAGGCTGATCGTGCTCGCCACGGCCCTGCTGGGTCTCGGCATGCCGGGACGACCTCCACGATCGGATGACTGCGAATCCCGCACAGTGTAGGGAATCCGGTCGCCCGGGTGGGTTACCGGTGGTCGGCCACCCACCGCAGGGCCAGCTTGTAGCCGTCCACCCCGAGCCCGGCGATCACCCCGTCGGCCACCGCGGAGATCACGCTGTGGTGCCGGAACTCCTCGCGCTTGTGGATGTTGCTGATGTGCACCTCGACCAGCTTCGAGGTCAGCTGCGAGCAGGCGTCCCGGATGGCGATCGAGTAGTGCGTCCACGCCGCGCCGTTGAGCACCACCGGGATGCCGGCGTCGGCGGCCTCGTGCAGCCAGCCGATCATCTCGCCCTCGGAGTCGGTCTGCCGCACCTCGACGTCCAGCCCGTACTCCTTGCCGGCGGCCACGCACAGCTCGACCAGGTCGGCGTGCGTGGTCGAGCCGTAGATCAGCGGCTCACGCGCGCCGAGCCGGCCGAGGTTCGGGCCGTTGAGCACAAAAACCCTGATCACAGCAGCACCTTCCCGCTCGGCGCGTCGTCGCCGGCGATCACGGAGTAGGCGGCGGCGATCAGGCTCGGGTCCGGGCCCTCCAGCCGGCCCGGCTTGGCCAGCCCGTCCAGCACCACGAACCGCAGGACGCCGGCGCGGGTCTTCTTGTCGTTGCGCATGCCCTCCATGAGCTGCGGCAACGCCCCCGGCTCGTAGTTCACCGGCAGGCCGAGCGAGGTCAGCACCGAGCGGTGCCGGTCCGCCGTCGCGTCGTCCAGCCGGCCGGCCAGCCGGGACAGCTCGGCCGCGAAGACCAGGCCGACGCTGACCGCCGCGCCGTGACGCCAGCGGTAGCGCTCGCGGCGCTCGATCGCGTGGCCCAGCGTGTGGCCGTAGTTGAGGAACTCCCGCTGCCCGGCCTCGCGCAGGTCGCTGGACACCACGTCGGCCTTGTACCGGATGGCCCGGGTGACCAGCTCGCCGATGACCTCGCCGGTCGGGTCGACCGCGGCCTTCGGGTCGGCCTCGATCAGCTCCAGGATCCGCGGGTCGTTGAGGAAACCGGCCTTGACCACCTCGGCCATGCCGGCGACCAGCTCGTTGGCCGGCAGCGTCGCCAGCGTGGCCAGGTCGACCAGCACGGCCGTCGGCTCGTGGAACACGCCGACCAGGTTCTTGCCGGCGTCGGTGTTGATGCCGGCCTTGCCGCCGACCGCCGCGTCCACCATGCCCAGCAGGGTGGTCGGCACGTGCACGACCTTCACGCCGCGCAGCCACGTGCCGGCGACGAAACCGGCCAGGTCGGTCACCGCACCGCCGCCGAGGCCGATCACCGCGCCGGTGCGGCCCAGGCCGATCCGGCCCAGCACGTCCCAGACGAAGCCGGCCACCGCCAGCGCCTTGCCGTCCTCGGCGTCCGGGATCTCCACCCGGTGCGCGTCGATGCCGGCGGCCGCCAGCTCCTCCCGCACGGCCTCGGCCGTCGCGGTCAGCGTGGGCTGGTGCAGGATCGCGACCGTCGGCACGTCCTTGAGCGTGTCGACCAGGTCGCCGAGCAGCCCCCGCCCGACGAGCACGTCGTAGGGGCGCTCCGCGGCCACGTGGATGCGGGTCGGGTCGGACATCAGCTTCCCTCGTTCAGTGCGACTACGACCTCGTCCACGATGCCCGCCGGCTCCAGCTTGTCGGTGTCGATCTCGACGGTGGCGACCTCGCGGTACAGCGGCAGCCGGGCGTCCAGCAGCGCCTTGAACGTGGCCCGCGGGTTCACGCCGGCCAGCAGCGGGCGCGCCGTGGACAGGCCGGTGCGGCGCACCCCCTCGGCCATGCCGACGTTGAGGAACACCACGGTGTGCTCGGCCAGCAGCTTGCGGGTGGACTCGGCCAGCACCGCGCCGCCGCCCAGGGCGAGCACGCCATCGTGGTCGAGCAGCGCGCGGGCCACCGCCTCGCCCTCGATGCGCCGGAACTCGGGCTCGCCGTCGTCGGTGAAGATGTCGGCGATCGGCTTGCCGGCCTGGGCCACGATGTCCGCGTCGACATCGCGGAACGGCACCCCCAGCCGCTCGGCCAGCAGCTCGCCGACGGTGGTCTTGCCCGCGCCCGGCGGGCCGACCACGACTGCTCGAGGACTCACCAGCGGTCCTGCAGCGACTTCAGGTAGCCCTCGACGTTGTGCCGGGTCTCGGCCAGCGAGTCGCCGCCGAACTTCTCCAGCAGCGCGTCGGCCAGCACCAGCGCCACCACGGACTCCACGACCACGCCGGCCCGCGGCACCGCGCAGATGTCCGAGCGCTGGTGGATCGCCACCGCCGGCTCGCCCGTCTGCACGTCGACGGTGGCCAGCGCGCGCGGCACCGTGGAGATGGGCTTCATCGCGACGCGCACGCGCAGCGGCTCGCCGTTGGTGATGCCGCCCTCCAGGCCGCCGGCCCGGTTCGACCGCCGCGTCACGCCGGTGATGCCCGGGCCGCGGTCGATCTCGTCGTGGGCCTGGCTGCCGCGGCGGTGCGCGGTGGTGAAGCCGTCGCCGATCTCCACGCCCTTCATGGCCTGGATGCCCATCAGCGCGCCGGCCAGCCGGGCGTCGAGGCGGCGGTCCCAGTGCACGTGCGAGCCCAGGCCCGGCGGCAGGCCGTAGACGATCGCCTCGATCACACCGCCCAGCGTGTCGCCGTCCCGCTTGGCCGCCTCCACCTCGGCGACCATCGCCTCGGTGCCGGCCGCGTCGAAGGCCCGCACCGGGTTCTCGTCGATCGCGGGCAGGTCCTCCGGCTTGGGCAGCGGGGCGTCCGGCGAGCACTCGGCGGCGCCGATGGACACCACGTGGCTGACGATCTCGGCGTTGAGCACCTGGCGCAGCAGGTTGCGGGCCACCGTGCCCAGCGCCACCCGCTCGGCCGTCTCGCGGGCGCTCGCGCGCTCCAGCACCGGCCGGGCCTCGTCGAAGCCGTACTTCTGCATGCCGGGCAGGTCGGCGTGGCCGGGGCGGGGGCGGGTCAGCGGCGCGTTGCGCGCGGAGCCCTCCAGCTCGGCCGGGTCGACCGGGTCGGCGGCCATCACCTTCTGCCACTTCGGCCACTCGGCGTTGTCGATGTGCACGGCGATCGGCCCGCCCTGGGTCCGGCCGTGGCGCACGCCGCCGAGGAACTCGACCTTGTCCGTCTCGAAGTCCATCCGAGGGCTGCGGCCGAAGCCGAGCCGCCGTCGGGCCAGTTGCACCGAGAGGTCCTCGGTGGTGACGGACACTCCGGCGATCATGCCCTCAAGGACACCGACCAGAGCGGGTCCGTGCGATTCTCCAGCGGTGATCCAGCGCAGCACCCCTGGATCCTTTCACACCCGGCTCAGGCGCCGCTGCGAACCGGCTCGGGACGCCGTGACCGCTCGCGCGGTCCGTCCACAAGGGACGGCTCGGTGGTCCTCCCACGTTCGGGAGGACCACCGCTGCCTGAGGTCTGACCTTCGTCGAGTCAACGCTGCCAGGTGAACAGCGCGTCGCCGGCCTTGACCGGACCGGGGTCGCGCACGTCGACCAGGTTCTCCACGGTCGCGTCCAGCGCGACGACCGGGCAGATCGGCGACTTGCCGCCGTCCTCGACCGCCTTCGGGTCCCAGCCGATGACCGGCTGGCCCGCGCGGACGGTGTCGCCCTTGGCCACGTGCAGGGTGAAGCCCTCGCCCTTGAGCTTGACCGTGTCGATGCCCAGGTGCACCAGCACCGCGACGCCGTCCGCGGTCGCGACCACGAACGCGTGCGGGTGCAACGTGACGACCGTGCCGTCCACCGGGGACACCGCGTCACCGGCCGTGAGCTCCGGGTGCACGGCCACGCCCGGGCCGACCATCGCCTGCGCGAACACCGGGTCCGGGACCTCGGTGATCGGCGCGAGCACCCCGTCGACCGGGCTGAGGACCTGCACACTCACAACAGGTCCTCGATGTCGCTGGCGATCGTGTCCGCCTCGGGGCCGACGATGATCTGGACCACCGAGCCCGCGCGGATGACGCCGTGCGCGCCGATCTTCTTGAGCGCCACCTCGTCCACCTTGGACCCGTCCTCGAGCTCGCACCGCAGCCGCGTGATGCACGGCTCGATCTCGATGATGTTGTCAGCGCCGCCGATCGCGGCGATGATCTGCGCCGCCCTGTCGTCTGCCATCTCGTCGCCTGCTCTCACTAGTCGGTTGTGGACCCGCGGCCCGCGTGCTGGTGACCAGCCGCGGGAGTGCCGACCGTCCGCCGGTCTGACCCGAGTCGGCCGGATGGTCGCCGCCAGTGGCACGAACTAATAACGGCGGTTGACACCCGGTCGCCCGGCGGCGCATCCTCCCCGCACCACTGGTCTAGACCGGAACGTACCAATGTTCGCGGCGAGGATCGACAGGTGGGGCCGAATCGAGACCGCAGCGGGAGGTGCCATGGCCGTGTTCAACGGCGCGCCGGGCGCCGGCGACCGGATCGTGGACGGCCCCAAGCCCAAGCACGCCCAGCTGCGGGAGATCCTGCGCCGGCTGGCCCAGCAGGACCTGCCGCCCGGCTCTCCCATCCCGTCCGAACGCGATCTGGCCGAACAGTACGGCGTGTCGCGGCTCACGGTGCGGGCCGCGGTCGGACAGCTGGTCGCCGAGGGACTTCTGGCCAGGGCGCGTGGCCGTGGCACGTTCACCGCGCAACGCCGGATGGAGGCCCAGCTCTATCTGGAGTCCTTCACCGACGACATGCGGCGACGCGGGCACGAGCCGGGCACCGAGGTGCTCTCGTGCGCCCACGAGGTGCCGCCGCCGGCCGCGGCCGCCGCGCTGGGGTTGGAGCCCACCGACTCGGCGTACCGACTGTTCCGGCTGCGCCGGGCCGACGGCACGCCGCTCGCGGTCGAACGCGGCTGGTACAACTCCGGCCGACTGTCCGGCCTGCTCGACCTGGACCTGACCCGGTCGCTGTACACGCTGATGGCCGAGCATTTCGGCGTGCAGCTCAGCCACGGCCGGCAGACGGTGTGGGCCGAGGCGGCCGACCGCGAGACCGCTCGTTTGCTGGGGGTGCGCACCGGTTCGCCGGTGCTGGTGTTCCGACGGATCTCGACCGCCGACGGCGAGGCCATCGAGGACATGACGTCCTGGTACCGGGGCGACCTCTACCAGGTAACCATGCAATTGGACCGGGGCGACCCGGGTTCCGGTCCGCTTTCCGCCCACGGAGGAAACCGATGAGTGCCAGCGCCCCCACGGTGGCCGGCGGCAACAAGGGTCTGGCCGGGCTGCAACGCCTCGGCCGCAGCCTGATGCTGCCGATCGCGACGCTGCCCGCCGCCGGCTTGTTGCTGCGGCTCGGTCAGGACGACCTGCTCGGGAGCTTCAAGAACGACTTCATGCAGAAGGTCGCGGCGATCTTCGCCGCGGCCGGCGGCGGCCTGTTCAACTACCTGCCGCTGCTGTTCGCGGTCGGCATCGCGATCGGCTTCGCCCGCAAGGGCGACGGCTCCACCGCGGTCGCGGCGGTCGTCGGTTTTGTGGTGTTCACCCAGGTGATCCAGGTGTTCGCGCCGGTCGTCGCCAAGAAGGTCGGTGACGCCCCCACGCCGCCCGGGGGTTGGCCGTACGGCGTGCTCGCCGGCATCGTCGTCGGCATCGTCTCCGC
The DNA here is from genome assembly GCA_036403095.1 of Kutzneria sp. Lineage (GTDB taxonomy): Bacteria > Actinomycetota > Actinomycetes > Mycobacteriales > Pseudonocardiaceae > Kutzneria. The sequence goes on from DASWRQ010000363.1 coordinate 16,778, forward strand.
CCTGATGTGGCAGCGCTTCTACCGCACGAAGCTGCCTCCGTACCTGGCCTTCTTCGGCGGCCGCCGATTCGTGCCGATCATCAACTCGCTGGTGATGATCGTGCTGGGCATCATCTTCGGCCTGCTGTACCCGATCTTCAACGCCGGCCTGACCGCGTTCGGCAACTTCGTCTCGAACAACCCGGTCGTCGGCGGTGGCATCTACGGCGTGGTCAACCGGCTGCTGATCCCGTTCGGTCTGCACAACGTCATCAACTCCGTGGTGTGGTTCCTCACCGGCCACTTCACCGGGGCTGACGGCAAGGAGGTCACCGGCGACCTGACGCGGTTCTTCGCCCACGACCCGACCGCCGGCGGCTACATGACCGGCTTCTTCCCGATCTTCATGTTCGCCCTGCCGGCGGCCGCGCTGGCCATCTGGCAGACCGCGAAGCCGTCCCAGAAGAAGATCGTCGGCGGCATCATGATCTCCGCCGCGCTGACCGCGTTCCTGACCGGCATCACCGAGCCGATCGAGTTCTCGTTCATGTTCGTGGCATGGCCGTTGTACATCATCCACGCGGTGCTCACCGGCACCTCGCTGGCCCTGGTCAACGCGCTGGGCATCCATGACGGATTCTCCTTCTCCGCCGGCGGCATCGACTTCGTGCTGAACTGGGGCATCGCCACCAAGCCCGAGTGGCTGTTGGTCATTGGCGTGATCTACGGCGTGATCTACTACTTCGTGTTCCGCTTCGTGATCATCAAGTGGAACCTCCGCACGCCGGGCCGCGAGGACGACGCCGACGAGCAGGTCGCCGAGGGCGGCTCCGTCCCCGAGACCAGCTCCCGCCACCAGTCCAGCTAGGCACGACCGGACCGCCGCACCGCACGAAAGGGAAGACCATGCCGGAACTTCGGGTCACCGTGGCCAGCAAGGTGGGTTTGCACGCTCGGCCGGCCGCCCTGCTGGCCAAGGCTGCCGCCGGGCAGGCCGTGCCCGTCGCCATCCGCAAGGAGGGTGGCGAGCAGGTCGACGCCGCCAGCGTCCTGGGCCTCATGACGCTGGGCGCGATGCACGGTGACGAGGTGATCCTGTCCGCCGAAGGCGCCGGTGCGGACCAGGCTCTCGAGACGGTCGCGGCGCTCATCGCCACCGACCACGACGACGCCTGACCCCTCGCGCACACGGGCCGCACGTGACCTCTCCCCGGTCACGTGCGGCCTTTTTGTGTCACCCCAACGCCCCGCGCGAGTCACGCTTTCAGACACACCGAAATACGGTTTCGGGCAGGTTCTTCGTACCCCGGCGCGCAGAAAGCCCCGCCCGGGGGGGTCCGCCCGCATCCGGCGTCCGCACCGCGCGGTCGCCTTCTCATCGGTCGATCTCACCGCCACGGCACACAAGAAGCCCCGCCCGGGAGAATCCCGGGCGGGGCAACCACTTCCTAGCCGATGCTCACTTCAACAGCGGCGACAGCGCGGAGATGAGCGCGTGGCTGTCGGAGTCCTGGCTGATCTCCCACGCCATCGCCCCACGCAGTCCCCAGCCCTTGATGAGTGTCGTGCGCTCGGCGACGGACTTCGGGTTCGAGTAGGCGATCACGGTGGGAACCGTTGCCACGTAAGGAGTGGCGCAGGTGCCGTCGGCGTTGAAGAGGGAGCACAGGTTGTGCGTGCCGGCCGGGTTGAACAGCCACGGCTCGCCGGCCTGGGCGTCCCAGTTGGCGGTGTAGCCGCCGGCGCCGACGATCTTGGCCGTGTCGACCAGGTCGTGGTACGTCGGCTGCGGCTTCTGGTCGGGCGCCAGGCTGTTCGGGTCGAGCCCGCTGTTGTCGGACTTCTCCCACAGACCACCGGCACGCAGGTACTGGTTGCCGTAGAAGGGAACGCCGACAACGATCTTGTTCGGCGCAATGCCGGCGGCCAGGTAGTACTGCACCGTGCCGACGGTGTTCCAGGACGGGTCGTTCGCGTTGGGGTCACGGAAGCTGTGGGTGAACAGCGTGTCCGGCGCGGCCACGCCACCAGCGGGGACGTTGTAGTCGTAGGTCATGACGTTGACCCAGTTCATCGGCGCGATCGCGGCGGTCAGCTCCCAGTAGTCACCGGCCTTGGACGTCGCCGGGAACGCGGCCGTCAGCAGGTGGTCCGGGCCGAGCTGGCGACGGAACTCCTGCATGAGCAGCGTGGCGTTGTGCTTGTCGGCCGGCCCGGCGTCGGGGTTGCCGCCGGCGAACTGGGTCGGGTACTCCCAGTCGATGTCGATGCCGTCGAACACGCCCTTGGCCGCACCCGGGGCCAGGCCCGGGATGTTGCCGTCGATGAACGTGTCCACACAGGACTTCACGAAGTCCTGCCGGCGCTGCGCGGTCGCGGCCACGTCGCTGAAGAACGTCGACTTCGTCCAGCCGCCGAGGGAGATCTCTACCTTGAGACCGGGGTGGGCCTTCTTCAGTTTGAGGAGCTGGTTGAAGTTGCCGAACAGCGGCTGTCCGGCGACGTCGCCGACACCGTCGACGGCCAGCGACGCGTCGAGCGGCCGCTGGTAGTCGGCCCACGGGTCCAGGATCGAGCACCCGACCGCGCCGGTGGCCTTGTCGAAGGTCGGCGCGCCGAACGCGTACTGGATGACATTCAGCTTGTCGGCCGGGATGTCCTTGACGTTGTAGCCGCGACCGTAGATGTCCCAGTCGGCGAAGTAGGCCGACACGACGCGGCCGTCGTCCTGCCGGGGGTGGTGGTTGGCCGGCGCGGCCACGGCCGGTACCGCCAGCAACGGGCCGGCCATCGCGACGAGGGCCGCGACGATGGCGGCCCTGCCTCTGGTGCGGGGCATGTCCAGCTCCCTGGTTGGTCTACACCAATTAGTGGCCACACCCTCCGCCCGGTGATCGCGCAAGTCAAGAGGCCGGACAGGCGGGAAGGCAACCGTCCCAAGGGAACTGCCCAAGTGACTGGCCCGACCGTCACCGAAACCGCACCACCGAATAACGGCGCGTGTCTGTCCGAAACCTACATTCGGTGTGCCGGAGAGCGTGACTCGCCGGGGTCAGATCGGCAGGGGGAGGGTGGTGGAGGTGGCGGTGAGGAGGGCGGCGCGCATGGCGGCACGGGGGGCGTCCTGGCCGGTGAACCAGCGGACCTGGGCGAAGGCCTGGTGCAGCAGCATGTCCAGGCCGGTGACGAGCCGGGTGCCACGCTGCTGGGCGGCGGCGGCCAACGGCGTCGGCCACGGGTGGTAGATGACGTCGAAAACGCAGCCGGCACGGACGATGTCGCCGGCGACGGGCTCAACGGCCCCGGTCGGCACGGTGCTGACGACCAGATCCGCCTCGGCGCACAGCGAGGCGAAATCCGCCGTGTCCCAGCGGATCAGGTCCACCTCGAGCCCGACGCGCTCGGCACAGGCCAACGCCTCATCGGCCCGCGCCGGATCCCGCACGACGATCGTCGCGGCCGGGATCTTGCAGGACTCCAACGCGGTCAACGCGGCGGTCGCGGTCCCGCCGGCCCCGAGCACGACGGCCCGGCCACCGCCCGGCACTCCCCCGGCGGCGGTCAGCGACCCGACGATGCCCTCGACATCCGTGCAGTCGGCCAGCCAACCGCCCTCGCGGGGCACCAACGTGTTGGCCGCCCCGACGAGCTCGGCGACGCGGGTCCGCTCACTGGCATACGCCAGCGCGGCCCGCTTGCCGGGCATCGTCACGGCCAGCCCGGCCCACTCCGGCCCGAGCCCGTCGACGAACCCGGGCAGCTCCTCGGCGGTGCACAGCACCCGCGAGAACGTCCAGTCGCCCAGCCCCAGCTCCCGGTACGCCGCCCCGTGCAGCACCGGGGACAGCGAATGCTCGATCGGCGAGCCCAGCACCGCCGCCTGACGTGGACCCACCTAGAACGCTCCCGCCGCGTGCGCCTTGGCGATGTTGGCGTCCTGCTCGGCCTGGGTGACGGCGAAGCAGGAGTTGCCGTCCTTGTCGCACTTGACGAAGAAGATCCACGGGCCGTCGGCCGGCTTCTGCGCGGCGGTGATCGCCTCCGGGCTGGGCGAGGAGATCGGCGTCGGCGGGAGGCCGGTGTTGAGGTAGGTGTTGTACGGCCCCGGCTTGCCCCGGTCGGCGTCCGAGGTGGTGATCAGCGGCTGGTCGAGCACGTAGTTGATGGTCGAGTCGTCGCCCATGGGGATGCCCTGGGCCAGCCGGTTGTAGATCACCCGCGACACCTTGGTGAAGTCCGAGGTGATGGCCTCCCGCTCGACCAGCGAGGCGATGATCAGCACCTGGTACGGCGTCATGCCGGTGTCCTGCGAGGTCTGCGGCAGCGTCGAGAGCTTGGCCGCCGACTGCGACAGCACGGACCGCAGCAGCGTGACGGCGTCGGTGCCGGGCCGCACGTCGTACACGCCGGAGACGATCAGGCCCTCCAGCCGGTGCACCGGGTCGGCCTTGGCCACGGCCGGCGCGGCCCAGCTCGGGATGCCCAGCTTGGTCGGGTCGGCGGTCTGCGCGGCTTTCTTCACGTCGTCGGGCGACGCGCAGCTCTTCGTGCCGTTCAGCGTCACGCAGCTGGCCGCGGCCAGCTGGGACAGGATGCCCGGCTTCGTGGAGTTGTCGGGGTTCTTGGTGTCGTCGAGCTGGGTGCCGGCCTTGATCTGCACGTTGCCGACGCGACTGGCCGCCGACACGATCCGGGTCGCGGCGGCCTCGCCGGACATGTGCGTCTTCATCACGTAGAAGCCGGGCTGCACGTTGCCGACCTCGGCGTTGCCGGCGGAGGCGTTGAGGAACGCCCGCACGGTCCGCACCACGTCCTTGGACTTCAGCGTCTCGGCGATGTCGGTGATGGTGGCGCCGTTGTCCACCTGGACCAGCACATCCGAGTCGCCGTCGCCGCCGTAGTTGCCGTAGCCGCCGACGCCGAGGTACACGCCGGCCCCGTAGTAGACGCCCCAGCCGCCGCCGATCAGCACGACCAGCAGGATGGCCAGCAGCACCAGCTTGCGGCGCGGCTTGGGCCGCTTCCCGCCGGTCTCCTCGCCGCCGTCGAACAGGTCGAAATCGCTGTCCTCGTGCTGCTCGACGTCGTTCACGTCGTTCACGGCCTGCCCTCCCTGGCGAGTGCGGCGGCCCGCGCGTCCAGCCACGCCTGGAGGATCTCCACGGCGGCGGCCTGGTCGACGACGGCACGCTGCCGCCGACCGCGCACGCCGGCATCGGCGAGCACCCTGGTCGCGGTGACCGTGGTCAGCCTCTCATCGGCTAGACGCACCGGCATGTCGAGGCGTTCAGCCAGCCGGCCGGCGAACTCGGTGGCGATCTCGGCGGCCGTGCCGTGCCTGCCGGCCAGTGTCCGCGGCAGCCCGACGACCAGCTCGACGACCTCGTGTTCCCGCACCAGCGCCACCAGGGCGTCCACGCTGCCCTCGCGCGGCAGCGTGACCAGCGGAGACGCGAGCACCGGCGAGGGATCGCTCAGCGCGACGCCGACCCGCACCGAGCCGACGTCCACGCCGAGACGGCGGCCCGGCCCCGGCAGAAAGTCCGGGGCCGACCGCCGCTTGTCCTTGCTACGAGCCACGGGCACTCCTCGCTAGCGCTCGTCGGCCCGCGGCAGCAGCCGCTGTGCTGCATGGTGAGCTCGCAAGCTCGCTCACTTCCGGATCTCGGTCCGCAGGGCGGCGATGGCCTCCGGAATGCCGCCCGGCCGGGTGCCGCCGCCCTGGGCCAGGTCGGGCTTGCCGCCGCCGCGGCCGCCGATGGCCGGGCCGAACACCGGCACGAGCTTGCCGGCGGCCAGGCCCTTGTCGCGGCCGGCGGCCGTGGTGGCGACCACGAAACTGACCTTCTCGCCGTCGGCCGAGAACAGGGCGACCACGGCCGGCTTGTCGCCGAGGCGGCCGCGCACATCCATGGCCAGGGCCCGCAGGTCGTTGCCGGCGACGCCGTCGGGAGCGGCGGCGGCCACCAGGAACGTGCCGCCCAGGTCCTCGGCGCCGTCGGCCAGAGCGCCGCCCGAGGACAGCAGCTGGGCGCCGCGCAGCTTCTCCAGCTCCTTCTCGGCGGCGCGCAGCCGCTCGACGGTCTGCCCGATGCGCTCGGGCAGCTCCTCGGGGCGGGCCTTGAACTGCTCGGCCAGCTGCGAGACGAGCACGTGCTCGCGGGCCAGGAACCGGTAGGCGTCCAGGCCGACCAGGGCCTCGACCCGCCGCACGCCGGAGCCGATGGAGGCCTCGGACAGCAGCTTGATCACGCCGATCTCGCCGGAGCGGCCGACGTGGGTGCCGCCGCACAGCTCCTTGGAGTAGTCGCCGATGGTGACCACGCGGACCTGGTCGCCGTACTTCTCGCCGAACAGGGCCATGGCGCCGGACCTGCGGGCGGCGTCCATGGTCATGATCTCGGCCTGCACGTCGTAGTCGTGCAGCAGCACGTCGTTGACCTCGTCCTCGACGTCGGCCAGCACGCTGGCCGGCACGGCGCCGCCGGGCGAGGTGAAGTCGAAGCGCAGCCGTCCGGGGGCGTTGAGCGAGCCGGCCTGGGCAGCCGTCTCGCCGATGGCCTTGCGCACGCCGGCGTGCACCAGGTGGGTGGCCGAGTGCGAACGGGCGATGGCGGTGCGCCGGGTGACGTCCACGTCGGCCTGCACCGGGGCGTCGAGCAGGATCTCGCCGGAGACGACCTTGGCCCGGTGCACGGTCAGGCCCGGCACCGGCGTCTGCACGTCGTGCACCTCGAGCACGGCGCCGTCGGAGACGATCCGGCCGGAGTCGGCCTGCTGGCCGCCGCCCTCGGCGTAGAACGGGGTGCGGTCGAGCACGACCTCGACCTCGGCGCCGGCCGGGGCGGCCGGCACGGAGACGCCGTCGACCAGCAGGCCGACCACGCGGGCCTCGCTGCCCAGCTGGTTGTAGCCGAGGAAGTCGGTGCGCCCGTGGCCCTCGAGCACGGCCCGGTAGGCCGAGGCGTCGCCGTGGCCGGTCTTGCGGGCGGCGGCGTCGGCCTTGGCCCGCTGCCGCTGCTCGGCCATGAGCCGGCGGAAGCCGTCCTCGTCGACCTTGAGGCCCTGCTCGGCGGCCATCTCCAGGGTCAGGTCGATCGGGAAGCCGAACGTGTCGTGCAGCTGGAAGGCCTTGTCGCCGGACAGCGTGGAGCCGCCGGCCGACCGGGTCTCGTCGGCGGCCGTCTCGAACATCCTGGAGCCGGTGGTCAGCGTGCTGAGAAAGGCGTCCTCCTCGGCCCGCACCACGGCGTCCACGCGCTCGAAGCTGGCCACCAGGTCGGGGTAGGACTCGCCCATCTCGTCCCGCACGACGGCGGCGAAGGCGCCCAGCACCGGCTCGGTGATGCCGAGCAGGCGGGAGGAGCGCACGATGCGGCGCAACAGGCGGCGCAGCACGTAGCCGCGGCCCTCGTTGCCCGGGCTGACGCCGTCGTTGACGATCATCGTGCCGCTGCGGGCGTGGTCGGCGATGACGCGGAAGCGGACGTCGTCGACCTCGTTGTCGCCGTAGCGCTTGCCGGACAGCTGCTCGGCCTTGGTGATCACGGCCCGGATCAGGTCGGTCTCGTAGACGTTCTCGACGTTCTGCAGCAGCATGGCCACCCGCTCGACGCCCATGCCGGTGTCGATGTTCTTGGCCGGCAGCTCGCCGACGGGCTTGTGCCCGTACTTGGGGCTCTGCTCGCCGCGGATGTCCTGCATGAAGACCAGGTTCCAGATCTCCAGGTACCGGTCCTCGTCGGCGACCGGGCCGCCGTCCTTGCCGTGCTCGGGGCCGCGGTCGTAGTAGATCTCCGAGCAGGGGCCGCCGGGGCCGGGCACGCCCATGTCCCAGTAGTTGTCCAGGCCGTCGCGGCGCTGGATGCGCTCCGGGGGCAGGCCGGCGATCTTCTGCCAGAGCTCGATGGCCTCGTCGTCGTCCTGGTAGACGGTGACCCAGATGCGGTTCGGGTCGAAGCCGTAGCCGCCGTCGTCCTGGGACTTGGTGATCAGCTCCCAGGCCAGCGTGATGGCGCCTTCCTTGAAGTAGTCGCCGAACGAGAAGTTGCCGGCCATCTGGAAGAACGTGTTGTGCCGGGTGGTCTTGCCGACCTCGTCGATGTCCGGCGTGCGCACGACCTTCTGCACGCTGGTGGCGCGCTTGTACGGGGCCGGGGCCTCGCCGAGGAAGTACGGCTTGAACGGCACCATGCCGGCGTTGACGAACAGCAGCGTCGGGTCGTCCAGGATGAGCGAGGCACTGGGCACGACGGTATGGCCGTTGCGCTCGAAGTGCTCGCGGAAGCGCTTGATGATCTCGTGGGTCTGCACGGCAGTTTTCCTTGCGGGTTCAGGTGAAGGTGGGCGCCGGCACGGCGGGCGGGAACTAGTTGCCGCCCGCCCTGCGCGCTCGCGCCTGCGCGCTACGCGAGTAGCTGTGGCCGGTCTTCTCCTGCACCTCGCGGGCCAACTCGTCCTCGCGCTCGCTCATGCCGGCTCGCACGTCGGCCCCGAAGGTGCCGATGGCGCCGGCCATCTCGCGCATGGCGTCACCGAGGTTCTCGGCGACGCCGGCGGGGGTGGCCTTGAAGGTCATACCAGCGACTTTACGCGTCACCACGACGCCGGCGGCGACGCCGACGCCGAGCCAGAACAGCCGTCGCATCATCGCCTCCCACGCCTGGGTCGCCGGGTCTGCTTGGCCGCCGTCTTCGCGCGGCGGACCCGCACAGCCTTGCTGATCCCGTAGGAAAGCGCAGCCGCTTTCACCAGCGGGCCGCCCAGGGTCGCGGTGAACAGCGACGCGAGCGCCGAGACGTTGCCGCTGACCGCCCTGGCGTTCGCGGTGATGCCGTCCACCCGTTCCAGCTGGGTGTTGACATGGGTCAGCGTGGTGTTGGCCTCGACGAACAGCGGCTCGCTGTTCTCGTGCGCCTTGCGGATCGCCCTGGTCGCCTCGTCCAGCGTGCGCCCGAGCTTGACCAGCACGATCACCAACACGACCACCACCGCCAGCACGACGACGGCGGCGGCCACCACCAGCGCGGTGATCCACTCCGGTGACACGGATCCTCCTAGGCGAGACGTGGGGTGGCGCTCACCATATCGCCGCCCTCATCGACCACCGGCACCGACCAGGCTTTCCGATGCCAGAAGTTGATCTTGCGCCGCCCCGCCCCGCCACGTGAGTGGCTCACTTCGCATTTTCGGGCACCTGAGTGGCTCAGGTGCCGTCCAGGGCCAAATGAGCCACTCACGTAGCGAAAAAGGGAGGGGCCGAGGTCAGACGGTCGCGAGGAGGCGAGGGGTGGAGGCGTGGAAGCCGGTGGGGGCGACCTTGCCGGCGCAGCGGCTGGTGCCGGCGCGCTCCGCCGACTCACGACCGACGGTCACCTCGTACACCCCGTACGGGCAGCGAACGGTCACCGTGCGGGTGTCGTCGGCGTTCAACCGCTCACCGGTGGCGACGGCGTCGTCGAGTCCGCGCAGGCCGGCGTGCCGGCGGACGACGATCTCGGCGTACTGGGTCCATTGGGTCGGCGAGGCGGTCCGCCCACGCAGCTGCTCCAGCTGCACCTGCCCCTTCAAGGCGTCCTTGGCCACCAGCACGGCCTCGGCCGGCGTGAGCTGCCCGTGCAGGAAGCCGTCCGGCACGACCAGCAGGTTGCCGGCCCAGCGGTCGCCGCCGACGTGGCTGACCTCCCACGACAGGCCGGGGTGGTTCTCGGCCAGCGCGGCGGCGACGGGCCGGCCGAGCACGGCGCAGCACATGTCCTTGGCCCCATGGGTGCACGCCAGGAACAACGGCGCGGCCACCGGCTCGCCATGGCCGTCACGCCCGGCCACGACGGCTTCGAGGTCGATGGCGGCGAGCTCCGACAGATCGGAGATGACGAGGCGTTCCAGCCAGCGGGCCCCGGGCACGCCGCTGGCGACGAAGACTGTTCGCGATGCCTGCCGGTCGCGCTGGTGGCGTCCCGGCGTGCGGATGAGCAGCGGGCGCAGGCCACGGGCCCGCAGCTGCTCCATCCGCCCGTCCGGGAACGCCTCGGTCAGCACGTTCTCCAGCGCGTCGGCCGGCCACGGCCCGGGCTGCTCGATGAGCAGCCACGAGGTCATCAGGGCCGCGGTCCCGGCCGGGTTGCCACCGAGCAGCCTGGTCACGAAGGCACAGCCTCGTGCGGCATCCTCGGAAGTTACCTTAGGCATACCTAATCTTACACAACTATCGCGGGGACAGCACCCCGTGTGTGGCCAACTCGCCCAACAAGGCCCGAACGGTCCCTCGATCGAGGGTCGGGGCCGCCAACTCGACCAACGTCTTGATGGACAACGGTTGCGCGGGCAACAGCGCCTCCAGCACCGGGCCCGCCGCGGCGGCGAAGACCAGGCGTTTTCCGGCGGCCGCGAGCGCGACCGTGCCGTTCCCGTGCTCGAGCACGGCCCGTGGGACGACCAGCAGCACCTCGGCCTCGTCGCCCTCGGGCAGCAGGCCCGGCGTCGCCGTGAACGGCAGGCCGAGCCGGCTGTGCGCGGGCGCCTGCGCGTCGCGATCGGTCAGGAACCGGTCCACGACGTCGTCGGTGAGCCGCGCGACCAGCTGCTTGCGAATCGCCCGAGCGCGCTCGTGACGGTCCTCGACCGACCCGAAACGGGGCAGGTCCTCGCGGCACACCTGCTCCACCCGCAGCTGGTCGGCCAGCCACGCCACCAGGTCCACGCCGGTCGCCCGGTTGAAGCCGATGGTCAGGTGCAGCGACTGCTCCCCCACCGCCGACACGTCGTGCCAGTGCCCGCGGGGCAGGTAGAGCACGTCGCCGTCTTCCATCATGAAGTCGTCGACCGGCTCGCCCTCGGGCCGCTGCGGCAGCTCGGTGTCGCGCATCAGCGGGAACGGGCGGCTCACGCCGTGGATGCGCCAGCGCTTGCGGCCGGCGATCTGGATGATGAACGCGTCGTGGTCGTCCCAGTGCACGTCGAAGCCGTGCGTGGTGCCCCAGCCGGCGTACAGGTTGACCTGGATCTTCTCCCGCAGGTCGTGCTCGAGCCCGGCGGCCAGGTCGCCGACCGGCTCGAACATCTCCTGCACGGAGTCGAGGACCAGGGTCGCGCCGGCCCGCAGCTGCTCGGACAGCGGCGCGTTGAGCAGCCGCGGCACCTGCCCGTTGCGGCGGGTGTCGACCATCTCGGTGTAGGTGTGCACCGGCACCACCGCGCCGTCAAGGGCCAGCCGCAGGCGCGGGAAGTCAAGGCGGTGCTGGCGCAGCGCGCGGTTGAGGTCCGCCCACGGCAGCAGCCGGGCGAACCGGCCGGCGTGTCCGGCGAACCGCCGGTGCGTCCGGCCCTGCACCGTGGCAAAGAACTGGCTGACCTCGATCGGTGCGACGAGGTCAGCCAGTTGAGGAATGCCGGTCACTCAGTCGTTGCCGTCGTTGTCGGCGACAGCGCCGTTGGCCTTGCCGCGGTCGACCGCGGTGTCCAGTGACTCGACGCTGATCAGCAGGCCGCTCTCCATAGGAAACCTCCCAGTTAGGGGACCCTGACGCGCCCAACTTACGGGCTGGCGGCGGCGAGGTCATCGGTCAAAGGAGTGGTGCGGCGATCACTGCCAGCGATCAGTGGTCCACGTCGATTACCAGGCGATTCGGCCCCGTGAGGGTGGAAACGTGGATCGTGGCGGTGTGGTCCAGGCCGATGCCGAAGCTGAGCACCCGCTCGAAATCGCCGGTGATGCCGACCGCGCGCACGTTGCTCAGCGTCGGGGTGGTGAACTTGCGGGAGCCCGGGTAGGTGGGGACGCTGCTGGAGTTCTGGGCCACCAGCGAGATGTAGGTGTTGCCGGGCAGGCTGTACGGCTTGCCGCTCGGGTCGGCGGTTAGCTCGTCGGTCGGCTGCCAGCTGTAGACCGGCAGCGTGTCGAAGTCCAGCTCCACGCGGTCGAACGTGGCGTTGGCCTGCACCTTGATGTCGGTCAGCTGCGGCCCGTCGGCGCCCTGCGTCGCCGCACCGGCCAGCGGTGCGGCGACGACCATCGCCAGGGCCGTGGCCAGCACGGCCGCCAGCACCTTCGTCTTGATCATGGATTCTCCCCCTGTGTGTGTCGGCTACGCCGAGGTGACGCCAAGATCGTCCGCTGCGTTGCCTTCGCCCACCGGCAATTTCTGGGGAGTCCCGGTGGTCAGTGGTCCACGTCGATCACGAGGCGGTTCGGCGCGGTGAGGGTGAAGACGTGCACGTTGGCGGCGTGCCGGAGGCCGAAACCGATGGTCAGCACCTTCTCGAAGTCGCCGATGACCGCGACCGCCCGCACGTTGCTCAGCTGCGGCGTGGTGAAGGTCTGGGGGCCGGGGTAGGTGAGCTGGCCGCTGTCGGTGTGCTCGGTGGCCCACTGCAGGGACAGGGCGCCGAAGGTGTTGCCGGGGATGTTCACCGGCTTGCCGCTCGGGTCGTAGTAGAGCTTGTCCTGCGGGGTGTAGGTGTAGCCCGGCAGGTTGGTCAGGTCGAGCACGACACGGTCGTACGTGTCGTGCGCGCCGACGCGGATGTTGGTCAGGTACGCGGTGGTGTCGCTGGGCGCGGCGCCGGCCGAAGGAACGACCGCGAGCATCGCCAGCAGGGCGATGACCAGGGCGACCAGCGACTTGGTTCTGTTCATGACCTCTCCCGACAAAAGGTGTGATCCGTCACATTGAGGACGTCGCTGGGGTGCCGTCAGTTGCCCTGGCCGGTGAGGGAATTTCGAGCCAGTTCGACGGCGTGGTCCAGCGCCTGGTCCGCCGGCAACGCAATGTCCGGCACCACGCCGACGGCCTCCCAGTTCGTGCCGGACTTCGGGTTGATCGCCCGAGCCTCGGGCACGGTGAGGTAGAGATGCCGGTCGATCTCGTGCCGGTCGGCGGGGTGCGCGCCGCCGCGGGTGGTCTCGCCGACGATCGTCGCCCGGCCGGTCTGCTGGAGGTCGTAGGCCAGCTCCTCGCCGCCGGAGAAGGTGAACGAGCTGGTCAGCACCCAGATCGGCTTCGTGCCGCCGAAGCGCCGGCCCGGCACGTAGGGCGGGGTCCAGAACTGGACGGTGAGATCGTCCGGGCGGCTGTAGATGTCGTTGACGTTGGTGGACTCGTCGAACAGATAGGCGCAGATCAGCGACACCATGCCCGGGTCGCCGCCGCGGCACCGGCGCAGGTCGATGATCAGCGCGTCCGTGCCGGCGACCAGCGTCATCGCGGCGACGGCGAGATCCCCGAACGCGCCGGCCTCGCGCAGCCACGTGTTCTCGAGGTAGCCGATGTTGCCGTCGAGGATCTCCACCCGGTCGAAGCCGTGATGGTCGCTCTGCGCGCGCGGCTTGGGCTCCTCGTGCAGCAGCCGCAGGTGCTTGTCCCCGTTGACCGACTGGAGGTCGGCCGTGACCGCCGCGGCGAACGCGTCGATGTCCGCGAGGTGGTCGTAGTCGTTGCGGCGCAACACGTCCACCACCTTCTCGGCGATGTCCGGGAAGACGTAGTTGGCGGTGATCAGCGGGATCGCGACGTCGATTAGCTCACGGCGAGTGGTCATCCGGCGAAGCTAGCGGCGCGACGGGGCCGCCGTCCCGGGATTACCGCTCCTCGGTGCCGTCGATGGCGCCCCGAGGGGCGATCGGGTTTTGCCGCCGCCCGGAACGGCTATCCTCCTGCCCTCATGATCAGCGACTTCTTCGCGGGCGTCGGCCTGCTGCTGCGGGGCTTCGGGATCGTCTTCCGGACGCCCCGACTGCTGCTGCTCGGGGCACTGCCGGCGGTGCTGACCGGCGGGCTGCTGCTCGGGCTGGTGATCACGCTCGGCATCTTCGCGCCGGACCTGGTCGCGCTGGCCACGCCGTTCGCCGACGGCTGGGACCACACCTACCAGCAGATCTTCCGGGACCTGGTGACCGTGGCGCTGGTGATCGGGCTGCTGTACCTGGGGCTGCTGGTGTTCGCCGCGGCCACGCTGGCCGTCGGCGCGCCGTTCTACGAGTCGATCGCGCGGCGGGTCGAGGACCGGCTCGGCGGCGTGCCGACCGAGCACGACACGTCGTGGCTGACCGACACCGTGGACAACGCCAAGGTGGTCGGGGCCTCGGCGCTGCTGGCGATTCCGCTGTTCCTGATCGACCTGGTGCCGGTCGTCGGGGAGACCGCGGGGCCGGTGATCGGCGTGTGCGTGAGCGCCTGGATGTTCGGGCTGGAGCTCAGCGTCGTGCCGTTCTCGCGTCGAGGGCTGCCATTGGCCGCGCGGCGACACCTGCTGGGGCAGCGGCGGGCGATGGCGTTCGGCTTCGCGCTGCCGGCGTACCTGCTGTGCCTGGTGCCGCTGCTGGCGATCATCGTGATGCCGGCGGCCACCGCCGGCGGCACCCTGTTGGCCCAGCGGCTGCTGGCGGAACCGGTCGCAGAGCCGAATTACTTGGGCCGACCGGACGCGGAAAAGCCTTTCTAGGCTTACTCTCCTCCCGCGTCGATCTTCCGGGAGGCCGTGATGCGCTGGCAGGCTGCGGTCCTGGCGCTGGCGCTGATCGTCGGCTTGGCCGCGCCCGCGACGGCCGCCACCGCCGAATGCTCGGACGTCACGGTGCCCGTGCAGCTCGACGTGCTGCTGCCGGCTGAGATCCATGGCCAGCTGTGTTTGCCGCCGGGTGGGTCCGACCGGGTGCAACTGTTGGTACACGGGGCGACCTACGACAGCCGGTACTGGGACGAGCCCGTAGACGACGGTCGGTTCTCGTACGTGCGACGGGCTCTCGGTGACGGCTGGGCGACGCTGGCCATCGACCGCGTCGGCTACGGAGCGAGCACGCGCGAACCCAGTGTGTTGCTGACCGCTTCGACGCAGGCGCTGACCGTGCACCAAGTTGTTTCATGGCTGCGGGATTCGTTCGCTGACGTGCTGTTGGTCGGGCATTCCGTCGGCAGCGCCGTGGCCCTGATCGAGACCTCTCTGTACAACGACGCTTCGGCCGTGGCGTTGACGGCGATGACGCATCGCCTGTCGCCGGAGAATTTGGCTGCGGCGCTGGCTTTCGACGTCCGTCCGGTCACTGTGGACCCAGGGCCGCTGGCGTCGGAGTACGACCCCGGCTACCTGACCACCGTGCCCGGTCGTCGCGCCGCTTTGTTCTACGGCCCCGATCCTGATCCCGCGATGCTGGCCTACGACGAGGCCACCAAGGGCGTCGTGTCCGCCACCGAGATGGCCGACGCGATCGCGATCGGTTTCACCCTGCCGACGTCGTTGGGCATCACCCGGCCGGTGTATGTCGTCGACGGCAGCGTGGACGCGTTGTTCTGCGGCAATCTGCTCGGCGGTTCCTGCTCGTCCGCCGCCGCGCTGACCGCCGAGGAACGCCCGTATTTCGCCAATGCGCCCAGCTTCACCGCCGCCGTGCTGCCCGATGCCGGGCATGACCTCAACTTCGAAGCGCGTGCGGCCGGGTACGAAGACGCCCTGAACGCCTGGGCCGACACCAACGCCTGACCGTTCCTGAGCAGGAGCGCGGCTCAGCGGAATCTTGCGATGCCGGAGTTACTCCTGCCCGCGGATCACCTTGCGCAGCTTGGGAACCCGCTCGGACAAGGCCCGTTCGTTGCCGCGGGGAGTGGGGTTGTAGTAGTCGCGGCCGACCAGGTCGTCCGGCGGATACTGCTGGGTGACAACGCCCTCCGGGACATCGTGCGGATACCGATAGCCCTGCGCGTTGCCGAGCTTCTTGGCGCCGGCGTAGTGCCCGTCGCGAAGGTGCGCGGGCACGGTGCCCGCCGACCCACGGCGCACGTCGGACAGGGCGGCGTCGATGGCGACGACGACGGAGTTGGACTTGGGCGCGGTGGCCAGGTGGATGGCGGCCTGGGCGAGGTTGATCCGGGCCTCGGGCATGCCGATGAGCTGCACGGCCTGGGCGGCGGCGACACAGACCTGGATGGCGGTGGGATCGGCCATGCCGACGTCCTCGCTCGCGTGCACGACGAGCCGCCGGGCGATGAAGCGGGGATCCTCGCCGGCCTCGATCATGCGGGCCAGGTAGTGCAGGGTGGCGTCGACGTCCGAGCCGCGGATGGACTTGATGAAGGCGCTGATCACGTCGTAGTGCTGGTCGCCGTCACGGTCGTAGCGCACGGCGGCCTTGTCGACGGTCGCCTCGAGGGTGGCCAGGTCGATGACGGCGGCGCCGGTGGACCGGGCCGACTCGGCGGCGGCCTCCAAAGCGGTCAGGGCCCGGCGGGCGTCGCCGCCGGCGAGGCGGACGAGGTGGTCCTCGGCCTCGGGTGACAGGGTGGGCGAGCCGCCGAGCCCCCGCTCGTCGGCGACGGCCCGGCGCACGACCTCGCGCACGTCCTCGTCGGTGAGGGATTTCAGTTGCAGCACAAGGGATCGCGACAGCAGCGGGGAGACGACCGAGAAGAACGGGTTCTCGGTGGTGGCGGCGACCAGCAGCACGATCCGGTCCTCGACCGCGCCGAGCAGGGCGTCCTGCTGGGTCTTGGAGAACCGGTGCACCTCGTCGATGAACAGCACGGTGGCCTCGCCGGTCCGGCCCAATCGACGACGAGCCTCGTTGATGACCTCGCGGACCTCCTTGACGCCGGCCGACAGCGCGGACAGGGCGACGAACCGGCGGCCGGTGGCCCGCGAGACCAGGGTGGCCAGGGTCGTCTTGCCGGTGCCGGGCGGGCCGTACAGCATCACCGAGGCGGGCGCGGCGCCTTCGACCAGCCGGCGCAGCGGCGCGCCCGGGCCGAGCAGGTGCCCCTGGCCGACGACCTCGTCCAGCGACCGCGGACGCATCCGCACCGCCAGCGGGGCGTTGGCCGCCAGCTGGGCCTTGCTCCGCTCCTCGACGTCGGCGCCGAACAGCCCGCCGTCGTACAACTGGTCGCTCATGAGTTCGACGTTACAACGCCCGCGCGTGTGAGATACTCGTTACCCGTGCCGTCAGCTTCCGTTCATCCGCGCGTCGTGCTGCTGGCCGGGCCCTCGGGCTCGGGCAAGTCCACCCTCGCCGCCCACCTGGGCTGGCCCGTGCTGCGTCTGGACGACTTCTACCGCGAGGGCACGGATCCGCTGCTGCCGCGGGACGAGGCCGGCCGGGTCGACTGGGACCACGAGAACTCCTGGCACGCCGACGACGCGCTGGCCGCGATCGTCGAGCTGGCCTCGACGGGCGGGCTGTCCGCGCCCGTCTACTCCTTCGGCGAGGACCGCCGCACCGGCTGTCACCGGCTCGAGCTCGGCGACGCCCCGGTGTTCCTGGCCGAGGGCCTGTTCGCCGACCGCCTGGTCCAGGGCTGCCGCGACGCCGGCGTGCTGGCCGACGCCCTCGTGTTGGCTCCCTCGGCCGCGAAGACGTTCATACGCCGCTTCGTCCGCGACGTCACCGAGGCCCGCAAGCCGCTGCCCGTGCTGGTGCGCCGGGGCCTGCGGCTGTGGCGCGAGCAGCCGGCCGTCGTGCGTCGCTGCCTGAACGCCGGCATGCGCCGCACCACTCCCGACCGCGCCGCCGCCGAGCTGGCCGCCTGGACCACCGAGACGGCCTCGGCCGCCTAGCCCGGCTCGGAAGCTCGTAGCCACGGGTTTCTCGGTTGGTCGACGCCGTGGCCCGACCGAGCGGCCCCAGCTGCGACGGTGGCGTCGACGGCCGCTGTCGGCGATCATGCGCGGGTGCGCCCAGTGGTCCTCGTCGATCTCGACGACACGCTGATCCCGGACGTCTCAGCCGCTCGCTCGGCGATTTCCCTTGTGTTGCAAGACTTCTCGCTTCCGTCGGGTGTCGACGACGTGCTGGCCGTGGCCCGCGAGACGTGGCGGGCCAACGCATATCGCGGACATCGCGCGGTCGAGCGGGTCAGCTCGTGGGAGGCGCTGTGGGCGGACTTCACGAAGCTGGAGGTCACCGAAGCGCTCTCCGGGCACGCCGAGCGGGTTTGGCGGACGGCCTGCCCGAGCGCCGACGCGGCAGAGCTGGACGCGGCGTACCGACGGCACCGCTCTGAGCTGGTGGTGCCGTTTCCCGGTGCCGTCACAGCGTTGGATCGGCTGGCGGCGGGGCACAGCCTGTGGCTGGTCACCGACGGATGCCGGCCCCTGCAACGAAACAAGCTGCGGCTGTCGGGGTTCGAGGACCGGTTCGAACAGGTCTTCGTCTCCGGCGAGGTCGGCCGCCCCAAGGGCAGCCCGGAGTTCGCCCAGGCGCTGATCAAGGCCTTGGACGGCCGCGAGGTGTGCCTGCTGGCCGGCGACAGCCGCACCGATCTGGCGTTGGCCTCGGCCGGCGGCTGGCCCGCCGTCCACATCTGCGGCGACGTCCCGTGCGCCGAGACCGGCCACCACAGCGTGGACTTCGCCGGCGTCCCGGCCTTCTGCCGCTGCTAGTCCGGCACGACGGCAACGGCGGTGATCTCCACCAGCTGGCCGCCGTAGCCGAGCATGCTCACGCCGAGCAGCGTCGAGCTGTGCGGGCCTTCGGCCAGGCCGGACGCCGTCACGACGTCCCACACGGCCACCAGGTCCGACGGCTGCTCCGGGACGACGTACACCGTGGTGTTGACGACGTGCGCCAGATCGGTGCCGGCCTGCGCGAGCTGCTCGGCCAGGTTGGCCAGCACCTGCTCGGCCTGCCGAATCCGGTCGCCGGCGCCGACCAGGTTGCCGTCCCGGTCCAGCGGGACGCCGCCGGCGGTGAAGACCAGCCGCTCACCCGCCTCGACGACAACGCTGTGCGAGTAGCTGGGCGGCGGGAACAGCCCGGGCGCGATCCGATGGGTGGCCATGGCCCGGTTCTACTCCGTGACCGGCGACCGGGCCGACGGGATTTCAGATCACCCGGTCGGGCCAGTACGGGCGGCGCAGCACCTTCTTGAGGATCTTGCCGGTGGCGTTGCGGGGCATCTCGGCGACGACGTCGACGGTGCGGGGGACCTTGTAACCGGCGAGGCGTTCGCGGGCGTAGGCGACGAGCTCGTCGGGGTCGACGGCCTGGCCGTCGGCGGCCTGGACGACGGCCTTGACGGACTCGCCCCAGCGGTCGTCGGGCACGCCGATGACGGCGACGTCGGCGACGGCGGGGTGCTCGGCCAGCACGCGCTCGACCTCGGGCGAGTAGACGTTCTCGCCGCCGGTGATGATCATGTCCTTGACCCGGTCGACGATGTAGACGTAGCCGCCGGAGTCGAGGCGGCCGACGTCGCCGGTGCGCAGCCAGCCCTCGGCGGTGATGGTGTCGGCGGTGGCGGCGGGCTGGCCGTGGTAGCCGAGCATGGTCTGCGGCGTGCGGAACCAGAGCTCGCCGGTGGGCGCGTCCTCGAGGGTGACGGGGTCGACGACCCGCAGCTCGGCCTCGCCGATGGGCCGGCCGGCGGAGGTGAGCCGCTCGGGGTGGTCGGCGTCGCGGTGGTCCGCGGGACCGAGCACGGTGATCGCGCCGGCCATCTCGGTCATGCCGTACACCTGCACGAACTCCATGTCCGGCCACGCCGTCAAAGCGGCGCGCAGCAACGGAAGCGGCATCGGCGACGCGCCGTAGACCAGGCGCTTGAGACGCCCGAAGGCGCCGATGGCCGGCGGCCCGGCGGCCATGATGCCGGCGACGACGGCCGGCACCAGGAAGGCGTGGGTGCAGCCCTGGGCGATGGCGCCGAGCAGCCCGGGCCCGGTCGGCTCGCGTAGCAGGGTGGACGGGATGCCCTCGCGGAACCCGGACAGGGCGTAGCAGGAGCCGCCGACGTGGAACAGCGGCATCGCGACGAGGTTGCGGGAATCCTCGTCGACCGGCATGGCGTCGCCGGTGTTGCGAGCATGGGCCAACACGTTGGCGTGACTGAGCAGCACGCCCTTCGGCCGGCCGGTGGTGCCGGAGCTGTACATAACCAGCACGGGCTCGTCGGCCTGCGCCTCGGGGTCGATGCCGACGGGAGCGGCCGAGGCGATCAGCTCCTCGTACCCGCTGAGCAGCACGGTCGCCGGCCGGTCGACGATGCCCTCGACGCCGGGCAGCAGCTCGTCGGCCACGAACAGCAACTGAGCGCCCGAGTCGCGGACGACGTAGTCGAGCTCGTCGGGGGCGAGCCGCCAGTTGAGGATGGCGGTCGCCGCGCCCAGAGCACCGGCGGCCAGCACGACTTCCAGGCACGACAGGTTGTTCTTGTCGAGGTAGGCGACCCGGTCGCCGCGCCCGATGCCGGCGGCCCGCAGCGCCCCGGCGACCCGACGGATGCGATCCCGCCACTGCGCCCACGTGAAGCTCTGCCCCTCGTAGCTGATCGCCTCGGCATCGGGCTTCGCCTCCGCCCAGTGCTCGACCAGTCCCGGAAGCAGCCGCGCCTGTGCAGTCATGGCGTGACTTTCGCACCGTGGCAACGCCTTGGCAATCAATCGTGTCCGTCCACAACTGCGCGTGTGCACAAAACGCCCGTGCGTCGCCGGCACCCCTGGCGCAACGGACGGTTGTTCGGGCCCACACCGGTCACGAAGAGAACGGCTCGTGGTTCGGCGTGCACACCGTGCCGGCGGCGGGCAGGCGGAGGCGGAGGAAGTAGCTGTCCACGGCGTCATCGACGCACTGGCTGCGGCCCACCGAGCCATGGCCGAACGTGTCCAGGGTCAGCAGTCGGGCGTTGCCGAGCAGCTTGGCGGTGCGCTGCGCGCCGTCGTACGGCGTCGCGGGATCGCCCTGGCTGTTGCCGACCAGCAGCACGGTGTGCGCGGTGTGCCGATCCCACGGCCCGGCGTAATGGTCGGCGTCGGCGGACGGGAATCGCACGCACGGCAGGGAAAGGTAGGTGTAGTGCGGCCCGAAGCCGCGGGCCCGGAGATCGGTGGCGGCGGCGAAACGGGGCCACACGTCGGGATCGGCGGGGTTCACGGAGTCGGCGCAGTAGGTCGCCGCGCCGGCGAGCAGGCTGTCGAACGCCGTCGGGATGGGGGTCGCCAAAGGCGCGGCGGCCGCGACGGTCGGGGTGGAGAGCGCCTGGAGGAAGCGGGCGAGTTCCGGCGAGTTGGCGGCGTCGGTGAGGTACTCGATGATCCGTGAGACGGCGTCCGGGTACCGGATCGTGGCCGGCTGCCCGGTGGCCGGGTCGATGAACGTCACCGGGCCGGCGGCGAGTCGGTCCAGCACCTGGTTGTACTTGGCCAGCAGATCGGCGCCGGGCTGGCGGAAGACGCAGCGGGTGTCGGCGGCGCAGGCGGCGAGGAAGGACCGCAGCGCCTGCTGCGCGCCGACGTCGGCCCCGAGGCGGACGCTGAACGGCACGGTCGCGTCGGCCGGGCGGTAGCCGGTGGTCCAGTTCACCGGATCGTCGACGGCGTCGAGCACGACCGCGCGGATCCGGTCCGGGAACAGGTTCGCGTAGGTCTCGCCGATCACCGTGCCGTACGACAGGCCGTAGTACGACATCGTCGGCGAGCCGACCGCGGCCCGGAGCCGGTCGAGGTCGCGGGCGACGTTCGCGGTGGACAGGTGGCTGTACAGCGGCCCGGCGTTGCGCGCGCAGAGATCGTCGAGGGTGAACACGTCGGCGATCTCCTGCCGGGTCTCCTCGGGCGTGGTCGGGAACTGCGCGCCGACGCGCTGGAGCACGGCCAACTGGTCGGGCGAGGTGAAGCAGTGCGCGGTGGTGCTCGCGCCGACGCCGCGCGGGTCGAAGCCGACGATGTCGAACCGCCGGTGCAGCTCCGGCGTGAGCACCGGCGCTATCCGGCCGGACTGGCCCGGGCCGCCCGGGTTGTAGAAGATCGTGCCGAGCTTGTGGGCCTGGTCGGTCGCCGGCAGCCGGCCGACCGCGATCTGGATCGAGGCTCCATCCGTGTCCTGATAGGACAGTGGGACGGCCAGCATGGCGCACTGGTACTGGTCGAGCGGCAGCGCGCCGGCCGGCACGGGCGCGTCGGCCGGGCACCCGCCCCACGACAGTGCCTGAGGGGTCGCCTGGGCGGCGACCGGAAGCGGGGCGGCCGCCAGCGCGGCCGCGGCGAGCGTGGCGACAACTCGAAGGGCTGATCGGTGCATGACCTCAGCTTCGCCGGCACGCCAGGGGAAAACACTGGTCCCCGCACCACGACCGGGGTAGGGCTAGGCCCCCGTGGTCAGAAGCCGGCCAGGCCGTTGGGGGTGCCGACGCCGCTCGGGCCGTCCCAGCCGGGGCCGGCGACACAGAGCTGCGGCGACTTGGTCTGGCACGAATGGGCGGCGGCGTTCTGGCCGAGGGCGACATCGGTGAATGCACCGGCCGGGGCCGCATAGACGGTATTGGGACCGTCCACACCGGACAGATGACCGCCGCGGACGTAGAGGGCGGCGATGAAGGGGGCGGCAGCGCTGGTGCCGCCGGCGGTGAGCCAGCCGCCGAGGGCGTAGGAGTTGTAGACGGCGACGCCGGTGGCGGGATCGGAGACGGCGGAGATGTCCGAGGAGGCCCGATGGCCGCCGCACAGGGCGGCGACGGCGGCGGGTTGGCCGTTGGCCGGCGGGAGGTCGGTCTCGCAGGCGCTGCCGGCCTGGTTCCACGCGTTGGACAGGTAGCCGTCCGAGGTCTCGTACAGGGCGGTGCCGCCGGCCGAGATGACGTTGGGGAGGTTCTGCGGCCAGTAGCCGTGCACGTTGCCGTGGTAGCCGGAATCGCCGGACGAGGCGACAAAAGCGATGCCGGGGTGGTCGAAGACGGCCGAGAGCTGGCCGGTGTTGATGTCCTTTGTGGACGGATAGCCGAAGCTCATGCTGACGGCCGAGGCGCCGGCGGCGACGGCGGTCGACACGGCCTTGCTGATGGACGGGACCGCGTCGGTGGAGGTGTGCAATGACGACAGGTAGAAGTCGCGGGTCGGGGCCTGCACCAGGAGGATCTTGCACGCGGGACAGGCGGCGGAGACCATCTGGGCGTCCAGGGCCGTCTCCAGGGACAGCTGCTTCTCCTCGTCGGAGCCGTCGGGATGCAGCGGCGGGCCGCCGGTGTAGTCGACGACCTTCAAACACCCGGACGACGACGTGCACGGCGGCAGGGCGAACTGGGCGCGGTACTTGGCGAGGTCGGACTCGAAGTCGGGATAGCCGCCGCCGTCGACGAGGGCGACGGTGCCGGTGGCGCCGCCAGAGTCGGGCAGGTGGTAGGCCGCGGCGAGCTCGGCGGCGCTGTAGCCAATGGGAACCGGCGTCGCGAGCGGGGTCGTCGAGTCCTGGGCGACGGTGACGACCTCGGAGTCGCAGACGTCGCAGGTCGCGACGACCCCGTGGGACTGGAGCAAGGTGCCGGCCTGCACCTGATGGTGCAGGGCAGTGGTGTCGGGATAGACGGAGACGAGCGACGACGCCAACAGGGCCGCGACCATGGTGACAGCAAACATTCGGTGACCTCCGGACACTCTGCGTGACATCAGTGTGTGGACAACCACCGAAGTCCGCGCTTCCAATTCATGCGTGTATCCGATACGTTTTCGTATCGAATGGAGACCACACCGAAGCGGGTGACCAAGCGCCGCGGCGAGACGCGCCAGCGGCTGCTGGACGCCGCCCTGCACGTGTTCGCCGAGCAGGGGTTCGGCCGTTCGACGGTGGAGCAGGTGTGCGAGCGCGCCGGCTACACGAGAGGCGCGTTCTACTCGAACTTCGCGTCGCTCGACGACCTGTTCCTGGCCATGTGGGAGCAGCGCTCGACCGAGCTGATCGAGGGCCTGCGCGAGGCGCTACACAGCATGGACAAGGCCAGGGTGACCGACGTCCGGGGCGTGGTCGAGCTGGTGACGCCGGCGGTGCCGGTGGACGACAGCTGGTACCGCGTCACGGCGGAGTTCACCGCGCACGCGCTGCGCAACCCGGGCCTGGGCCGGGTGATGAAAGCCAGGGAAGAGGCCATCGGCGGGGCGATCACGCCCGTGGTGGCGGCGCTGCTGGCGGAAATCGGCCGAGAAACACCCGATCAGGTGGCGCTGGGCCAGGCGCTGGTGGCCGTGCACGACGGCACGGCGGTGCAGTGCCTGCTGGAACCGGACAACCCCGCCGTGTGGCGGCGCCGCGCCGACCTGTTCGAACGGGTCCTGACGGCCTACAGCATCGAAACCGGAGGACGGTCATGACAATCGAGCCCGACGTCATCGTGGTCGGGGCCGGCCTGGCCGGCCTGGTCGCCACGCACGAGCTGGTCAAGGCCGGCCGCAAGGTCCTGGTGCTGGACCAGGAGAACCGCAACAACCTCGGCGGCCAGGCGTTCTGGTCGCTGGGCGGTCTGTTCCTGGTGGACAGCCCGGAGCAGCGCCGGATGGGCGTGAAGGACTCCGAGGAGCTGGCCTGGCAGGACTGGCAGGGCTCGGCCGGCTTCGACCGTGAGGACGAGGACCACTGGGGCCGGCAGTGGGCTCGCGCCTACGTCAAGTTCGCGGCCACCGAGAAGCGCGACTACCTGGGCGCGCTGGGCCTGAAGATCACGCCGCTGGTCGGCTGGGCCGAGCGCGGCGGCGGCCTGGCCGACGGCCACGGCAACTCCGTCCCCCGCTTCCACCTGACTTGGGGCACCGGCCCCGAGGTGGTCCGGGTGTTCCTGGAACCCGTGCTGGCGGGGGAAAAGCGCGGTCTGGTGGAGTTCGCGTTCCGGCACCAGGTGGACGACATCATCGTCGAGGACGGCCGCGCGGTCGGCGTCCGCGGCACCGTGCTGGAGCCGACCGACCTGGAGCGGGGCAAGGCGTCCTCGCGGACCAAGGTGGGCGAGTTCGAGCTGCGGGCCAAGGCGGTCATCGTGTCCTCGGGCGGCATCGGCCACAACCACGACCTGATCCGTCGGAACTGGCCGACCGCGCGGATGGGCCCGGCGCCCAAGACGATGATCTCGGGTGTGCCGGCGCACGTGGACGGGCGCATGATCGCGATCACCGAGTCGGCCGGCGCCAACATCGTCAACCGCGACCGGATGTGGAACTACACCGAGGGCATCAACAACTGGGACCCGATCTGGCCGGACCACGCCATCCGGATCATCCCCGGCCCGTCGTCGATGTGGTTCGACGCCACCGGCAAGCGGCTGCCCTCCCCCAACTTCCCCGGCTTCGACACCAACGGCACGATGAAGGCGATCCTGGCCACCGGCCACGACTACTCGTGGTTCGTGCTGACACAGTCGATCATCGAGAAGGAGTTCGCCCTGTCGGGCTCCGAGCAGAACCCGGACATCACCGGCAAGGACGTCAAGCTGACGCTGACCGGCCGGCTGGGCAAGGGCGCGCCCGGCCCGGTGGAGGCGTTCAAGGAGCACGGCGTCGACTTCGTCGTCTCGGACAATCTGCAGGACCTGGTGGCGGGCATGAACAAGCTGTCGCGGGGCCCGCAACTGTCCTATGAGGACATGCTGCGCCAGATTCGGGCCCGCGACCAGGAGCTGCGCAACGGCTACAGCAAGGACCTCCAGCTGATGGCCATCGCCAACGCCCGGCACTACCTGGGCGACAAGCTGGCCCGCACGGCCAAGCCGCACCGCATCCTGGACCCGGCGCACGGCCCGCTGATCGCGGTCCGGCTGAACATCCTGACCCGCAAGACCCTGGGCGGCGTGCAGACCAACCTGGACTCGCAGGTGATCCGGCCGGACGGCGAGGCGTTCCCGGGCCTGTACGCGGCGGGCGAGGTCGCGGGCTTCGGCGGCGGCGGTGTGCACGGCTACAACGCGTTGGAGGGCACGTTCCTCGGCGGCTGCATCTTCTCCGGCCGCGCGGCCGGCCGGGCGCTGGGCAAAACCCTGAGCTGACAAGGCTGTCGACAGTAAATCGAGCGGGCGGTCCATTGTGGACCGCCCGCCCTTTGTCACCGCAGCAGCCGGCCAGGCCGTTGGGCACACCGACGATGAACAGAGAATTTCTGGCGGACACGGGTCGCCGAGAAAGGAATTACCGGGACCGGGAGGCTACCGCCGCAGATGCGCGAATCCGCTCACGATCGGGCCACCTATTCGGCCGTGAATGAATAACGGCGGGCGGTGGCCGAAACCGCCCGCCGTTATTCATGGGTGAATCAGAACCCGGCCAGTCCGTTCGGGACGCCGACGCCGGTCGGCGCGTCCCAGCCCTTCTGCGCGGCGCACAGCGCCGGCGTGGCGGTCGGGCAGACGTGCGGCGGCGCGTTCTGGCCCAGCGTCACGTCGGTGAAGGCGCCCTTGGGCGCGGTGTAGAGCGTGTTCGGCCCCATCACCTGCGAGGTGTGGCCGCCGCGGGCGTACAGGCCGGCCACGAACGGCGACGAGGCGCTGGTGCCGCCGACGAGGATCCAGTTGTACGGCACGCCGCTGAACGGCGAGTAGGTGTCGAACACCGAGACGCCGGTGTTGGGGTCGGCGACCGCGGACACGTCGGACGCGGCACGGTGGCCGCCGCAGTTGGCGCTGACCGAGGTCGGGGCGCCGATGGCGCCGGGCAGGTCGGTCTCGCAGCCGCTGCCGGCGCCGGCCCAGGCCACGTCGGTGTAGCTGTCGCCGTTCTGGAACAGCGAGGTCCCGCCGACGGACACGACCCACGGCAGGTTCTGCGGCCAGCCGGTGTGCACGTTGCCCTCGTAGCCGCTGTCGCCCGAGGAGGCCAG
Source organism: Kutzneria sp. (assembly GCA_036403095.1). Classification (GTDB taxonomy): domain Bacteria; phylum Actinomycetota; class Actinomycetes; order Mycobacteriales; family Pseudonocardiaceae; genus Kutzneria. The sequence continues at coordinate 43,308 of DASWRQ010000363.1, forward strand.
CACCGCCATGCCCGGGTGGAACAGATCCCGGCCGGCCTGCCCGAACTCCACGTCGGTGTCGCTCGGGTACTGGTAGCTCATGCTGACCGCGGTCGCGCCCAGCCGCGCCGCGGTGTTGACGGCGGTGCCGAAGTCGGCCATGGCCGCGTCGAGGTGCTCCTTGGTGCCGTTGAGGGCGTCGGTGATCGGCAGCTGCAGCTCGATGATGCTGCACGAGGGGCAGGCGGCCGAGGCCATGTCCACGTCGAGCGCGGTCTCGACGCCGACCTCCTCCTCGTAGGCCGTGTTCGGGAAGGTCGTGGCCGGCGTCTGCGGCGCGCCGCCGTCGAAGCCGGCGACCTTCAGGCAGCCGCCGGCCGCCGTGCAGGCCGGCAGGCCGTACTGGGCCCGGTAGACGTTGATGTCGGCCTCAAGATTCGGGTACGCGCCGGCGTCGATGATCGCGATCGTGCCCTTGGCCCCGGTGGCGGGGTCGGGCAGGTGGTAGGCGGCGGCCAGGTCGGCAGGGCCGTAACCGACCGGGACCGTGGTCGACAGGGGTGTTTTCGACCCGGGCGCGGCGGTGACCAGCTTGGACTGGCAGAAGGCGCACGGCGCCAGCGTGCCGTGGGACTGCAGCAGGGTTCCGTTGTGGACCTGCGCGCGCAGCGACTGGACCTGCGGCGTGACGGCGTGTGGATCACCGGCCGCCTGGGCGACCGGGACAAACGCGGTGAGCGCGGCGACGGCCGCCGCGCTCACGCCGAACAGGGTTGATCTGATGAACGTTCCCGACACTTGTCCTCCTGAAATGGAAGAACCTGTCCACATCGGGAGCGTACCCACGCAATGGAAATCTGGACCTACGTCAACTATTCACCGAATTCTCTTGTGAATAATTCGTCCAGGTGGCCCACGACGAATGTCGCGAATCGCCTACGGCTGTCCTGAACACGACAGTGAAGGCATAAGGAACCAGATCCGAACCACGCCGCCACAGCCACGGAATGCCCTTGAGCACGAGCCAGGCGACATGCTGCCAGGCGGCGACCGTCCGGCCACCGGCGCACTCCAGACTCACCGCCGCCTCGAGCGCGCAGCCGGCCAGCTCCAGCTCGTCGGCGAAGGCCCGGGCCAGCATCCGGTGCCCCAATTCGGACGGGTGCAGCCGGTCCACGCTCCAGGCCGCGAGGTCGTAGGCGCCGGGCAGCGTGTCCAGGTCGATGCAGCCGATGCCGCGGGTCACCACCACCGAGCGGATCACCGCGTTGAGCTCGTCCACCCGGCGGCGCAGCGCGCGGCGCAGCGGGGATGGCAGCCGGAACACCCGGGCGTGGTCGTGATAGCTGGCCAGCACCACCACCGCGCCCACGTCGAGCAGCCTGCCGACCACGTGGTCGAGGTCTGCTCGCAATCGGGCCGGGTCGAAGTCCGAGCGCATGGTGTCGTTCATGCCGGCCACCACGACCACGGCGTCCGGCCGTAGCGCAGCCGCCATCGGCAGCTGCTCGTGGCGCACGGTGCCGATCCGGGCCCCGGTTCGGGACAGGTTCGTCAGGTCGCAGCCGCCGAGCGCGTCGGCCAGCAGCGGGCCGAAGCCACGCCAGCCGCCACCGGGCAGCGGATCACCGAGACCGACGCTGGTCGAATCCCCGAGCACCACGAGCCGTCCGACCGCGCGCCGGGCCGGCACGCTCTCCGACATCGCCTGAACCGTCACCCGTCCACGATCACCCGCGGAGAATCACTCCCGGTGATGGCCGGATGGCGTGACGGGGACAGCTCGGAAAACAGTGTTGGATGGCGCTGTGCCCATGCCGCGCGTTCCGCGCGGGGCTCGGCCCTGTGTTGAATGGCCCCGCCTCCGGCAGGGCGGCTCGGCCCCTCGTGACCCCTGCCTCGCCCTTGCTGAATTTTTCGAGGCCCGCATCGGCTGGGTGGCGGGGCTTGTTGAGTGGCGGACCTCGAAAAATCCAGCAACCGGGCGAAGCAGGGGCGGGGCCGAGCGGTATCGGGGTCGCCGGAGCTCAGCGGCGAAGGCCGGTCAGGCGAAGGCGGGGAACAGCGGGAGGTGCACGGTCTCGGCGCCGTATCGCTCGGCGATTGCGGAGGCGACCTGGTCGGCGTGCTCGGCGACGGAGGGCACCTTCATCCGGGTGGCGTCGTCGCGTAGGCGCTGCCAGCGGGCGTGCAGGGCGCTGCTGCGCCGGGGCGAGGCCAGCCGGGTGGTGATCGGCCCGTCGGGCACGCCCGGCCGCGGCAGGTACATCCAGGTCGACAGCCACACCCACAGCAGCTGCCCGTGCAGCAGCTTGGGCATCAGCACCTCGTCGTCGTCCAGGTCGGGGAAGACCGGGCTGACCTCGGCCCGCCACGCCGCGACCATCGCCTCGGTCATGCCGTTGGGCAGCCGGAACGAGCAGCCGCAGAGCGGGAACGGGATGCGCAGCGCGGCGGCGTCCAGGGCGACGTCGCGCACGCAGCCGCCCTCGAAGTCCAGCACCCGCAGGCCCTTGCCGGTGATGAGGTTGTTGTCGGCGCACGCGTCGGACGGGCTGAACGCCCGGTGCCGGGTGCTGGTGAGCAGCCGGCCGCCCTCACGGGCATGCAGCAGCACCTCGGCGCCGATGGTCACGCCGAACAGCGACGCCAGCAGGTCGGGCAGCTCGGCCAGCGCCACCTTGGCCTTGCGCGCCAGCGGATCCTGGCCCGGACGGCCGCCGAGCCGCCGGGTCAGCGCGTCGAAGTCGGCCTCGCGGCCGGCCGTCGTGGCGTGCAACCGGCCCAGCGCCCGCGCCCAGGCCAGCAGCGCCCGCTCGGCGCCGCGGGCGTCGTGCTCGAGCAGTTTGTCGGCCAGCGTCGGGGCCCGTCCCAGGTCCTCCAGCACGATCACGCGCCTGACGCCGTCGTGCGCGATCAGCTCGGGGCAGATGCGGTCGTCCTGGCCCAGCGCGGTGAACAGCTGATAGCTCACGGCCTCGTGCGGGAACGGGTCGACCAGGTCGCCCGCCGGCGGCTCGGTGTAGCTCTTCACCACCAGCGTGCGCGGCAGCGAGAACGGCGTCGACGCCACCCGTACCCGCAGCACGGTCGACTTGCCACTACCGCGCAGTTCCTCGGGATCGGCCAGTCTGATCGACGCCCCGAACCGCCTGGTGAGCACTGCTTCGGCGGCCGCAACGGTCGCCAGGACCTCGTTGTCCGCTGCCCCGGCGGCGTTGGCGGGGCCGGCGGTGGTCTCCACGCTCATCCCTTCCGACCCTACTCCTTCGAGTGCACAGCACGTCCACACGATCGGCACAATCGGCTACTCGGAGCAGCCGTCGCGCCCGTCATGTTCGAGCATCACCGCGCTGGAATACGGCTTGGTAACGGGTTGGTGCGGCCGGGGGACGCCTGATCGGGTATCCCGGTTGCAGCGGAGGTCAGGACTTCGCCGGCTCGCCCTTGACGACCGGCTTGGCGTCCACGCCGGCCTCTTTGCGCTGCTGCGCGGTGATGGGCGCGGGCGCGGCGGTCAGCGGGTCGTAGCCGCCCCCGGACTTCGGGAAGGCGATCACCTCGCGGATCGAGTCGGCGCCGGCCAGCAGCATGACGATGCGGTCCCAGCCGAAGGCGATGCCGCCGTGCGGCGGGGCGCCGTACTTGAACGCCTCCAGCAGGAAGCCGAACTTCTCCTCGGCCTCGGCCTCGTCGAGGCCCATGATCGCGAACACGCGCTTCTGCACGTCGGGTCGGTGGATACGGATGGACCCGCCGCCGATCTCGTTGCCGTTGCAGACGATGTCGTAGGCGTAGGCCAGGGCCTTGCCCGGGTCCTCCTCGAACCGGTCGATCCACTCCGGCGTCGGCGAGGTGAACGCGTGGTGCACCGCGGTCCACTTGCCGCTGCCCACCGCCACGTCGTCACCGATCTTGTCGACCGACTCGAACAGCGGGGCGTCGACGACCCAGACGAACGACCAGGCCGACTCGTCGATCAGGCCGACGCGGCGGCCGATCTCCAGCCGGGCCGCGCCGAGCAGCGCGCGGGCGTCGGACGGCTCGCCGGCGGCGAAGAAGACACAGTCGCCGGGGTTGGCGCCGACGGCCTTGGCCAGGCCCTCGCGCTCGGCGTCGGACAGGTTCTTGGCCACCGGGCCGCCGAGCGTGCCGTCCTCGGCCACCAGCACGTAGGCCAGGCCCCGGGCGCCGCGCTGCTTGGCCCAGTCCTGCCAGGCGTCCAGGGTGCGGCGGGGCTGGTCGGCGCCGCCGGGCATGACCACCGCGCCCACGTACGGGGCCTTGAACACCCGGAACGGGGTGTCCTTGAAGTAGTCGGTGAGCTCGGTGAGCTGGAGGTCGAAGCGCAGGTCCGGCTTGTCGGTGCCGTAGCGGGCCATCGCGTCGGCGTAGGACATGCGGGCGATCGGGCCCTCGATGGTGTGGCCGGCCAGCTCGCTCCACAGCGCCTTGACCACGGACTCGCCGAGCTCGATGACGTCGTCCTGCTCGACGAAGCTCATCTCGATGTCGAGCTGGGTGAACTCGGGCTGGCGGTCGGCCCGGAAGTCCTCGTCCCGGTAGCAGCGGGCGATCTGGTAGTAGCGCTCCATGCCGGCGACCATCAGCAGCTGCTTGAACAGCTGGGGCGACTGCGGCAGGGCGTACCAGGAGCCGGGGGCCAGCCGGGCCGGCACCAGGAAGTCGCGCGCGCCCTCGGGGGTGGAGCGGGTCAGCGTCGGCGTCTCGATCTCGACGAAGTCGCGCTCGTCCAGCACGCGGCGGGCGATCCGGCTGGCGTGGCTGCGCATCCGGATGGCCTTGGCCGGGCCGCTGCGGCGCAGGTCGAGGTAGCGGTGGCGCAGCCGCGCCTCCTCGCCGACCTCCAGGTTGTCGTCGAGCTGGAACGGCAGCGGCGCGGCCTCGGACAGCACGTCGAACTCGGTGACCGTGACCTCGATCTGGCCCGTGGCGATGTCCGGGTTGTCGTTGCCCTCGGGGCGGCGCACGACCTCGCCGGTGACCTTGAGGCAGTACTCGGCGCGCAGCCGGTGCGCGCGCTCGGCCATCTCGCCCTCGCGGAACACCACCTGGGCCACGCCGGAGGCGTCCCGCAGGTCGATGAAGATGACGCCGCCGTGATCGCGCCGGCGCGCCACCCACCCGGTCAGGGTGACGGACTGCCCGGCCTGCTCGGCCCGGAGTGTCCCGGCCTCGTGCGTGCGCATCACGGGTACAGCACTCCTCAATCGATTTGGGTCGATTCCGTAGTTCACCACTGTCGGCTCACAGGTTAGCCAACCTCGCCGAACGCCATTCGCCGCGGTGCCGTTGACGAAGTGGTCCAGACCACCTACCGTGACAGACAGCACACGCTTTGTCCCTTTTACCGGTCCCTCGCACGGGCCCTCCGCCGCCGCCCCGTGCCGGGATCCCTCCTGCGGATTCAGGGAGAAACGCATGGCAGTGTTCGGAAAGCGGCGGCTGATGGCAGGCGCGGCCGCACTGGTCGGCCTGGTCGCCGCCGCGCTCATCGGCGCCGCACCCGCGTCCACCGCAGCGCCGGCAGCGGGCTCGACCATGGTCGGCTACTTCACCAACTGGGGCATCTACGACCGCGGCTACCAGGTGAAGAACCTGGAGACCAGCGGCACCGCGGCCAAGCTGAACGTGATCAACTACGCGTTCGGCAGCACCGCCAACGGCCAGTGCTCGCTGACCGACGCCTACGCCGACTACCAGAAGGTGTTCGACGCCGGCAGCAGCGTGGACGGCAAGGCCGACACCGGGCCGCTCTACGGCAACTTCGGCCAGCTGCGCAAGCTGAAGAAGATGCACCCCGGCCTCAAGGTGGTGTTCTCGGTCGGCGGCTGGACCCTGTCCAGCGGCTTCACCCAGGCCGCCCAGAACCCGTCGGCCTTCGCCAACTCCTGCTACAGCATGGTCAAGGACTCGCGCTGGGCGGACGTGTTCGACGGCATCGACATCGACTGGGAGTACCCGAACGCCTGCGGCCTGAGCTGCGACTCCAGCGGCGCGGCGGCGTTCAGGAACGTGTTGTCGGCCGTGCGGTCCAAGTTCGGTTCCGGAGCCTTGGTCACCGCCGCGATCACCGCCGACGGCACCAGCGGCGGCAAGATCGACGCCGCCGACTACGCCGGCGCCGCGCAGTACGTGAACTGGTACAACGTGATGACCTACGACTACTTCGGGGCCTTCAACCCGACCGGTCCGACCGCCCCGCACTCGCCGCTGACCACCTACAGCGGCATCCCGACGGCCAACTTCTTCGCCGACGCGGCGATCCAGAAGCTCAAGGGCAAGGGCATCTCCTCGGCCAAGCTGCTGCTGGGCATCGGCTTCTACGGCCGTGGCTGGACCGGCGTCACGCAGGCCACCCCCGGCGGCAAGGCCACCGGCGCGGCGCCCGGCAAGTACGAGGCCGGCATCCAGGACTACAAGCTGCTCAAGACGTCCTGCCCGTCCACCGGCACCATCGCCGGCACCGCGTACGCCAAGTGCGGCAGCCAGTGGTGGAGCTACGACACCGTGTCGACCGTGAAGAGCAAGATGAGCTACGCCAAGTCCCAGGGCCTCGGCGGCGCGTTCTTCTGGTCGGCCGACGGCGACACCAGCAACGGCGAGCTGGCCTCCGCGATGCGCGGCGGCCTGGGCTGATCCTCCACTTGTTCGACGGCCACTGTCCCGGGCGGGGCAGTGGCCGTTTTTCATTCCCCGGCGGGAAACAGGATCGGGCTCAACAGGTAGCGGGTCCGGTGGTCGCTCGGCTCGTTGCCCAGCCGGGGGACGATCACTTTGCGCATGTCGGCGATCAGGTCCTCGAGCTCCTCGTGGCTCAACCACACCGCGTGCTGGCGGAAGCCGACGAGATCCTTGGTGGGGTCGACGCCGTCGCGGTCCAGGTAGGCGGTGAACTCCGCCAGTAGGGTGGCCAGCGCGAGGTCGAAGCCACGGCGGTAGTCGTCGGCCGTCAGGTCCTCGGTGTCGATCGTCGCCTGGCGCAGCCGGTACGTCCGCTCCACCGCGCCGCGGACCCGACGCTCCTCGGCCACCTCGATCACGCCGCCGTCCGCCAACGCCTCGACGTGCCGGTACACCATCGCCTTCGACACGTCCGGCAGCAGCTCGCACAGTCGGCCCGTGGTCAGCTCCCGGCCCCGCAGCGCATGCACGATCCGCATCCGAACGGGATGGGCCAACAGTTCCCTCGCAGTCACACCCCTATGTTCTCACGTCGTGCTACCGTTCGCATATGTTGAGAACGGTAGTCGAGCTGGCGTCGGCCGGCCGCTTCGAGGAGCTGGCCGAGCTGTTCGCGCCGGAGCTGCGGGCGGCGGTGTCGGCGGACATCATGCGGATCGCGTGGGCCAAGGAGGTCGGCGCGGTGCGCCACGTCGGCGAGCCGATCCCCTTGGGCGACAATCGGTTCAGCGTCCTGCTGAACGGGACCGTCGAACTGCGGATGTCGATGGACGACCAGGGCCGGGTGAACGGGCTCCGGCTGGCACCGCCGGCCGCGCAGTGGCAGCCGCCGTCGTACGTACGGCCCGAACGCTTCACCGAGCGGGAGGTGCTGGTCGGCCCCCAGCCCGGGGCGTTGGTGTTGCCGCACAACGGAACCGGCGCGGGCATCGTGCTGCTGAGCGGCGCCGGCGCGTTCGACCGTGACGAGACCGCCGGTCCGATGAAGATGCTGAAGGACCTCGCGTGGGGCCTGGGCTCCCTTGGCGTGGCCTCCGTGCGCTTCGACAAGCCGACCGACGCGCCCACACTCGTCGAGGAATACGTGCCCGCCGCCGTCGCCGGCGTCGAACTGCTCCGCCAGCACGCCGATCGCGTGCACGTCGCCGGACACAGTGCCGGCGGCAAGATCGCTCCCAAGGTCGCCCAGTGGGCTCCATCGGTCGCCGGCCTGGTCCTGCTCGCCGCCGACACCTCGCCCATGCCCGCCGCCGCCGTGCGCGTGGCCCGGCACTTCGGCCTCGAGGTCGACACCATGACCCGCCTCGCCGCCCGGGCCTCAAGCCCCGACCTCACCCCCGCCACGCCGGCCAGCGACCTCCCCTTCGGCCTGCCGGCGACGTACTGGTTGCAGCTCCGGGACTACGACCAGGTCACGACCGCCATCGAGGTGGACCGACCGATGCTCGTGCTCCAGGGCGGCCGCGACTACCAGGTCACCGTCGACGACGACCTACCCGGTTGGCGGCGCGTGCCGCGCGCCGAGGCCCGGATCTACCCCGACCTGGACCACATGTTCTTCCGCGACAACGGATCCCACGTCGACCGGCAGGTGATCGAGGACATCGCGGACTGGGTCAGTTCACCCGTCGGCGGCTGAACCTGCGCAGGGCGTCGAGCAGGAGGTCCACGAGCTCGGGCAGCCGGCCGACGGCGTTGTCGTGCGGACCGGCCAGCGCAACAGCCCCCACGACGAGGCCCTGCTCCCACACGGGAGCGGCGACGGAGGCGATGCCGCGGAGCATGGGGCCGCTGTCGCCCATGGTGTAGCCGGCCTCGCGGACGCTGCTGAGCTCGGTGAGCAGGGCCAAAGCGGCGGAGCGGTCGTCGGGGAAGCGGGCGGCGACGAGCTCGTGGCGTTCGCGGTCGGGCATGAAGGCCAGCAGGACGCGACCGACGGCGGTCTCGGGCAGCGGGGTGCGAAGTTGCTGCACGGTCAGGTAGTTGAACGGGTCGTCGGTGCCGGCCCAGTCGGCGTACACCGAGGTGTCCCCGGTACGCACGGCCAGCACGGCGCTGAGCCCACTGCGCTGGTGCAGGTCGACCAGGTCGGCATGCCCGACAGTGGAGACGAGCCGCTGACCGGAGCGCATGGCCAGCAGGTACGGCGCAGCGCCGAGGCGGAAGCGCTTGTCGTCCTCCTCCAGGTAGCCGACGGCGACGAGGCCGTTGACCAGCTTCTGCACGGAAGACACCGGGGCCTCAAGGCGCAACGCGAGCTGGGTGAGCGTCAGACCGGATCGCTCGGTGACGACGGCCTCGAGGATCTCGGCGATCCGGTCCACCGCCCGGTGATGCGGCCGCAGCTCCGACATGATCGGCTCCTTACCTATATAGATAGAAGCGTATCACATTGCGTAAGTCCGACGAGCGGAGCAGGATAGTTGATGTAAGGCAAACAATTGAGGAGGCGGAGCGCATGGGGGCTCTGGACGGCATCAGGGTGATCGACCTCGCGACCGTGGTCATGGGGCCGTACGCCACGCAGATCCTCGGCGACCTGGGCGCCGACGTGATCAAGGTGGAGCCGCCGGCCGGCGACATGAGCCGGCTGACCGCGCCGTACCGCAACGAGGGCATGGGCTCGCTGGCCCTCAACGTCAACCGCAACAAGCGAGCGGTCTCCATCGACCTGAAGAACCCGCGCGGCAAGCAGGTCTTTCTCGACCTGGTCAAGACGGCCGACGTGCTGGTGACCAACATGCGACCCGGCGCGCTGCACCGCCTGGGCCTGGACTACGAGCAGCTGGCCGAGGTCAACCCGGCCCTGATCTACTGCAACGCGCAGGGCTTCCGCAGCGACTCGACGCTGGCCGACCGCGCCGCCTACGACGAGATCGTGCAGGCCGCGTCCGGCACGGCCGACCTGATGCGCCGCGCCACCGGCACGCCCACGTACATGCCGACCATTCTGGGCGACAAGGTCAGCGGTCTGACGATCGTCTACAGTGTCCTGGCGGCGTTGGTGCACAAGCAGCGCACCGGCGAGGGCCAGCGCGTCGAGGTGCCGATGACCGACACCATGCTGGCGTTCAACCTGGTCGAGCACCTCGCCGGCCGCACGTTCGAGCCGGCCGCCGGCCTGATGGGCTTCTCGCGGAGCCTGTCCCCCGGCCACCGCGCCGTGCGCACGAAGGACGGCTGGGCCTGCATCCTCCCGTACAGCCGCCGCAACATCGACGACTTCTTCGCCGAGGTCGGCCACCCCGAGGTGCTCCAAGACCCGCGCTTCGCGAACTCGGCCAGCCTGGCCGCCAACTTCGACGCCTTCTACGACCTCATCGAGACGTACGCGGCGGAGCGGACCACGGCCGACTGGGAGGCCACGTGCGCCCGGCTGAGCATCCCGTTCGCCCCGGTGCTGGACCTGGACGACGTGACCGAGGACCCCTACGTCAAGGAGGTCGGCCTGCTGGAGTGCGCCGAGCACCCGACCGAAGGCACCTATCGGGTGATCGGCTCCCCCGTGCGGTTCTCGGCCACGCCTGCGAGTGTGCGAAGGCACGCGCCGCGGCTGGGGCAGGACAACGACGAGGTGTTGGGCGAGCTCGGGTACTCCGAGGACGAACTGCGTGAGCTGGCCGAGGCCGGCGTCACCGTGAGGAGGTAATGGTGAAGGCATCGGAAGTGGCCCGCCGGCTCGCGACCCCGCTGACCGCGCCCGCGTGGGCCCCGGTCCGGTCGCGGTTCACCGACCGCGAGTACCTGAACATCGTCTACCGCACCGACCGCAAGGCGCTGCGGGCCGCGGTCCCGGAGCCGCTGGAGTTCGACGAACCGCTGGTGCGCTTCGAGGTCATGAAGATGGGCGACAGCACCAGCTTCGGCCCGTACACCGAGTCCGGGCAGGTGATCCCGGTCCGCTTCGGCGAGGAGCGCGGCGAGTACCTGCACGCGATGTACCTGGACAACGTGGCCGCGACCGTGGCCGGCCGGGAGATCAGCGCGTACCCCAAGTCGACCGGCTCGCCTCAGCTGTTCGCCGAGGCCGGCGCGCTGGTGGGCACGCTGGACTACGGCTCGCAGCGGGTGGCCACCGCGACCATGGGCTACAAGCACTACGCGATGGACCTGGACGAGGCGAAAGCCGAGCTGACCCGGCCCACGTACATGGTCAAGATCGTGCCGGGCTACGAGCGGGCGCCGCGGGTGTGCGAGCTGGTCCGCACGCAGATCACCGACATCACCGTGAAGGCGGCCTGGACCGGTCCCGCCCGGCTCCAGCTGTTCCAGCACGTGTTGGCCCCGCTGGCCGACCTGCCGGTGCTGGAGGTCGTCTCGGCCAGCCACATCATCACCGACCTGACGCTGTCCGGCGTCACCCCGGTGTTCGACTACCTCAAGGAACGCTGATCATGGCTGTGGCAGTTGTCGGCGCTGGCACCATCGGCCTGTCCTGGACGACCCTGATGCTGGCCGAGGGACACACCGTGCGCGTCACGGATCCCCGTCCGGACCTGGCCTCCGCGGTCCGCGACGCGGTCCGGGAATTCGCCCCGACCGTGCCGGGCTTCGCCGGCGACGTCGAGGAGCTGCTGTCCCGGGTGGAGATCGTCGGCTCGGTCGAGCAGGTCGTCGACGGTGTCCAGGCGGTGCAGGAGAACGGGCCGGAACGGCTGGAGTTCAAACAGGATCTCTTCGCCGCCATCGAGCAGGCCGCGCCGTCCGAGGCGCTGATCCTGTCGTCGACCTCGGGCCTGACGCCGTCGTCGATGTCGTCGAAGATGATCAACCCGGGACGGCTCGTGGTCGGGCACCCGTTCAATCCGCCGCACCTCATCCCGCTGGTGGAGTTGGTCGGCGCGGACGAGGCGGAAGTGGCCCGGGCCAAGGAGTTCTACCTGTCGCTGGGCAAGGTGCCGGTGGTGGTGCACCAGGAGGTCCGCGGCCACGTCGCGAATCGCCTGCAGCGCGTGCTGTTCGAGGAGTGCGTGAACCTGGTCGAGCAGGGCGTGGTGTCCATGACCGAGCTGGACGACATCGTCACCAACTCGGTCGGCGTGCGGTGGGCCACCGTCGGCCCGTTCCTGGCGTTCCACCTCGGCGGCGGCCCGGGCGGGCTGCGGCACATGATGGCCCACCTCATGCCGTACATCCCGGCCGACGCGCAGGCCCGGCTGGCCGACCAGGCCGAGGCGGTTTATCCGTTGGCAGAAAACGAATCGAGGGCCGCCAAGCGCGACCGTCAACAGCTCGAGATCATCAGCTTGAAGGAGCGTGACGACGATGTCCGGTGACTTCTACGACTTCCAGGGCCTGCTCACCGACGAGGAGAAGGCGATCGTCGACAAGACGCGGGAGTTCCTGCGCACCGAGGTCGCGCCGATCGCCACCGAGTCCTGGGCCAACGCCGAGTTCCCGCACCAGATCGTGAAGGGCTTCGCCGAGCTGGACATCGCCGGCCTGGCCTACCGGGGCGCGCGCAGCCTGCTCACCGGCTTCCTGGCGCTGGAGATGAACCGGGTCGACCCGTCCATCGCCACCTTCTTCGGCGTCCACAGTGGACTGGCCATGGGCAGCATCAACCGCTGCGGCTCCGATGACCAGAAGCAGCGCTGGCTGCCGGCGATGGCCCGGATGGAGAAGATCGGCGCGTTCGCGCTGACCGAGCCGGGCGGCGGCTCGGACGTGGCCGGCGGCCTGCAGACCACGGCCCGGCGCGACGGCGACGACTGGATCCTCAACGGGGCCAAGCGCTGGATCGGCAACGCCACCTTCGCCGACCTGGTGATCGTGTGGGCCCGGGACGAGGCCGACAACAAGGTCAAGGGTTTTGTGGTGGAGAAGGGCACGCCCGGCTTTGTCGCCACGAAGATCGAGCACAAGATGGCCCTGCGGACCGTGCAGAACGCCGACATCACGCTGACCGATTGCCGTGTCCCCGAAGCGAATCGGCTGCAGAACGCGCACGGTTTCCGGGACACCGCCGACATTCTGCGGCAGACCCGTGGCGGCGTGGCCTGGCAGTCCGTCGGCGTCATGATGGGCGCCTACGACCTGGCGCTGGCCTACGCCAAGGAGCGGGTCCAGTTCGGCAAGCCCATCGCCGGCTTCCAACTCGTACAGGACCTGTTGGTCAGGATGCTCGGCAACGTCACGGCGTCGCTGGGCATGGTCGTCCGGCTGGCGCAGCTGCAGGACGAGGGCGTCTACCGCGACGAGCACTCCTCGCTGGCCAAGGCGTTCTGCACGTCACGGATGCGTGAGGCGGTCGGCTGGGCCCGGGAGATCCTGGGCGGCAACGGCATCGTGCTCGACTACCACGTCGGCCGGTTCGTCGCCGACGCCGAGGCCGTGTACTCCTACGAGGGCACGCGGGAGATCAACTCGCTGGTCACCGGCCGTGCGATCACCGGCCTGAGCGCCTTCGTGTAAGGGGAAATCAGTCGTCGGCCGGGCGCAGGGGCGGCATCCACAGCCGCTCGGCGCCCGGCACGACCATGCGCACCAACGCCGCCACCAGCACCGGCAGGCCGCCGTCGTCGGGCCAGGCCAGCCGGCCGATCGTCTTGAATGCCCAATCGCGGTGCCGCGCGTCCCCGGTGGCTTCGGCCATGTCGAGGAGAAACTCCACGTTCTCCACCACGCCGTGGCAGGAAGCGGTGGCCATCGTCCACTGGTCGGCCCGAACCGCCGCCGCGGCCGCGTCGGCGACCTTGCGATAGCGCTCGTCGCCGGTCGCGAGCCAGGCTCGGACCAGGAAGCTGCCCACGCCGGCGGCATCACCGCACCAGCCGCCGAGCGGCACGCTCTCCCCCGGCCCCGACGGCCACCGCGCGGCCGTCCGGTCCCACATCGCCCCGTCGCACAGCGCGTCGGCCAGCCGGATCGCCTTGATCCGAACCAGCTTGTCCCCCGTGACCAGGGCGTAGTCCAGCAGGAACGCCGCGATGCCGGCGATGCCGTGACCGAAGCCGTACTTGTCCTGCTCGGTGTCCTGATGCCGGGCGCAGTCCGCGGCGCGGGCCAGGAACTGCTCGTCCCCGGTGGCCCGCCACGCGTGCAGCAGCGTCAGGCCGGCGCCGGCCGAGCCGTCGCAGACGTCCGGATTCGTGCTCATCACGGGGATCTCGGTGGCCAGCTTGGCCGCCCGGGCCATCAGCTTCGGGTCGGGCAGCGCTCGCGCGGCGTCCAGCAGCGCCCACACCGCCCCCGACTGGCCGAAGTGCAGTCCCGGTAGGACCATCGACTCCCGCTCACATCGCTTGGCGGTGTGCTTGGCCGCCGTGCGCACCACCGCGGGCAGGCGGCCGTTGCGCGGCAGGGCCGCCACCAGCGCGCCCAGCGCCGAGGCGCTGTGCTTACGGGGATTCATCCGGTCGAGCAGCTGGTGGATGCCGTCGTCCAGCAGCCGGTCACCCGGCACCCCGTCGGGATGCACAGCTCCCGTTGTCACCGTACCGCTCGACATCACCGGCAGGACCCCCTCCGGCCTGCGAAAACACCGCTACCCGTCCACAATCGCACCAGGTGATCGATGCAACGAGCAGCGGGAGCATATCGTCCCGTCCTTGCTGCCCCAACGGACACGGCCGGGAATTGAAGTGAAACTAATTCAGGTTCAGCCGACTTGCTTGAGCTGCTTGCCGATGGCGTCGATCTGCTCCCTGACAGTTGTCAGCGCGGCGGCGCAGGGCGCGGCGTCGGGGCCGGCGGTGCTCGGATCGGCGTTGTTCACGCCCGGATTCTGGGTGCCGACGCCGCACGTGCGCTTCTCGTAGTCGGCCACCGCGGCCTGCAACTTGTCCACAACGGCCTTGAGCGCGTCGGCCTGCTTGCTGCCCGCCGTCTCCGAGACCACGCTGTTACCGAAGTTGATCGCCTGCGTCGCGTACCGCTCGCATTCCGGATAGACCTTGGCCGGGTCCACGGTCTGACACTGGTCGGCTTCGAGCGCGTCGACCTTCACGCTCAGGTCGGCCACGGACGGGCCGTACTTGGCCACCGGCGGCCCGCTCGGGCCGGCCTCCCGGCTGCACCCGGCGGCCACCAGGAGCAGTGCGGCGGCGGGCACGACGAGCAAGCGCAGGTTCACCACCCGGCCAGCGTAGAACAGGCCGGCACCGGCCCGGCCGGCGCGTCCAGCGAACAACCTCTACAGGTGGGAGGAAATTCCCGCCAGATACACAATTCACCGATGAGGCAGTAATCACCGACCGACAGACCAGGATTGGCCGACCGCCGGCTTCCGGCGGCGTAGATTCCTCACCAGGACGATCAACACGTGTGATCGCGCGCACAGTTCTTGCGAGGCCCCTCATGCAATCCAGCACCAATGCCTGCCGCGCCGCGCTGGCCCCGAGCGGCCGTCGGCCGCGGCTCGGCCGGTCTCGCGGCTCCGGCGCGCTGGCCGTCGGCTTCACCTTCCAGCGCGACGCCGCTCCCCAGCCGGCGCCGGACGCCTGGCTGATCCTGCGGCCGGGCGAGATCCTGTTGTACAGCAGGGACATCGCCTTCGACGCCGTCGCGC
>DASWRQ010000364.1:0-19494 GCA_036403095.1 Kutzneria sp.
ATCTCGGCGAAGTCCCGGCCGACGGTGTCGCAGTGGCCCTTGATCACGTCGAGCTTGTGGGCGATCTCCTCGACGGAGCTCGGGAACAGGTTGCACGCGTCGGCGTACTGGGCGACCAGGCGCAGCGTCTTCTTCTCGCCGCCACCGCCGATCAGGATGCGCGGGCGAGGGGAGCGCACGGCCGGCGGGTGGTTGATGGTCTCGGCCAGCTGGTAGTGCTTGCCCTCGTACGGACCGTCGTTGCCCTGGTCGAACATCTGGTGACAGATCTGGAGCGTCTCCTCCAGCCGCTCGAAACGCTCCTTGAGCGGCGGGAAGTTGACGCCGAGGCCCGCGTGCTCACGGTCGTACCAGGCGGCCCCGATGCCCAGCGTGCCGCGGCCGTTGGACAGCACGTCCAAGGTGGTGACGATCTTGGCCAACAGCCCGGGGTTGCGGTAGGTGACGCCGGTGACGAGCAGGCTGAGCTCGGCGGTCGAGGTGTGCGCGGCCAGGAAGCCGAGCGTGGTGTAGCCCTCCAGCATGTCGTCGGCCGCGCCGCCGTTGTGCTCCATCTGGAAGTAGTGGTCCATCACGGAGATCCAGCCGACGCCGGCGGCCTCCGCGTTGCGCGCGACGGTGGCCAGCTCCGTGGCGACGGCGGAGGAGCCCGCCGGGTTGTCGAACTTGGTGATGTGGACGCCGACTCGCACGGTCGTCTCTCCCATTCGGTCGTGAGTGTCGCCACAACGCTATGCGCTGGAGCGCGCTCCAGGTCAATCCCGTGCTTATGCTCCCCTGATGTCCCGGCTGCGGATAGATCCGTACATCCTCGCGCTGCTGGTCACGGTCGGTCTGGCCTCCGTCCTGCCCGCGCGGGGCATTGCCGCCACCGGATTGGGCCACGTCACGACGGTCGCCATCGGCCTGCTGTTCTTCCTGTACGGCGCGCGGCTGTCGACCCGGGAGGCGCTGGACGGCCTCAGGCACTGGCGGCTGCACACGTTGGTCCTGGCCTGCACTTTCGTGCTGTTCCCGGTGCTGGGCCTGCTGTCCCGGCTGCTGGTGCCGACCGTGCTCACCCCGGAGCTGTACACCGGCGTGATGTTCCTGTGCTGCCTGCCGTCGACGGTGCAGTCCTCGATCGCCTTCACCTCGATCGCCCGCGGCAACGTGGCCGCGGCCATCTGCAGCGCCTCGTTCTCCAACCTGATCGGAATCGTGCTGACCCCGCTGCTGGTCACGGTGTTCATCGTGAACGGCAGCGGCGGCGTCTCCTTCGACTCGATCCGGGACATCCTGCTGCAACTGCTGGCCCCGTTCCTGGCCGGGCAGGTGCTGCGGCGCTGGATCACGTCGTTTCTGACCCGCCACAAAAAGGTGTTGGGCTACGTGGACCGGGGATCCATCCTGTTGGTCGTGTACGTCGCATTCAGCGAGGGTGTGGTCGCCGGCATCTGGGGCCGGCTCTCCGTCGTCTCGCTAGCCCTGCTCCTGGCCTTCAACGCCGCTCTGCTGGCGTTCGTGCTCGTGACGACGACGGTGCTGGCCCGCCGGCTCCGGTTCGGCCGGGCCGACGAGATCGCGATCGTGTTCTGCGGCTCGAAGAAGTCGCTGGCCAGCGGCCTGCCGATGGCCAGCGTGCTGTTCCCGGCGGCCTCGGTCGGCCTGATCGTGTTGCCGCTGATGCTGTTCCACCAGATGCAGCTGATGGTCTGCGCCTGGCTGGCCCGCCGCTACGCCGACCAGTACTCGCATGCGTGACCTGGCCGCGCTGCCCAAGGCGCACCTGCACGTCCACCTGGAGAGCACGATCCGGCCGTCCACACTGGCCGAGCTCGGCTTCGCCTCGGACACCACGGAGTTCGACGGGTTCCGGTCGTTCGCCGACCACAACTCGCTGGTGCGGCAGTGTCTGCGGGCACCGGAGCACTTCACCCGGATCGCCGCCGAGTTCAGCGAAGACCAACGGGCGCAAGGGGTTCACTACGGCGAGGTGACCTTCACGGCTGCCGCGCACGGCGAGCGGCTGGGCGATCCGGAGATGCCACTCGAGGCGGTGCTGGCCGGCCTCGGGCCGGAGTTCACGGTGATCCTGGACCACTCCCGGCGACGTTCGCCGGAGCGCTTCGCCAAGACGCTCGACCTGGCCCGCAAGCACGACCGGGTGGTGGCGATCGGGATGGCCGGCGAGGAGCGGCACCCGCTCGCGCCGTTCGCCGAACTTCTCGACGCCGCAAGGGATGCCGGCGTCCGGCTGGTGCACCACGCCGGCGAGGACGCCGGGCCGGCCAGCATCGTCGAGGCGCTGGACGTTGGCCACGCCGCCCGCATCGGGCACGGCATCCGTTGCCTGGAGTCACCCGGCCTGGTGGCGCGGCTACGGGAGGAGGCCGTGCCGCTGGAGGTGTGCCCGTCCTCGAACGTCGGTCTCGGGCTGGTGCCGTCGTGGCCGGCTCACCCGCTGCCGCGGCTGGTCAAGGCCGGGCTGCTGGTCACCGTGAACACGGATGTGCCGGCCGCGGTCGGCACCGACCTGGTCACCGAGTACTCGCGGATCCGTTCGCACTTCGGCTTCGACGACGCGGCGCTGGCCGCGCTGGCCCGGGCCGGCGTGGACGCCTCGTTCGCGCCGGACGCGAGCAAAGCGGCGTTGCACGCGGCGATCGACAGCTGGCTGACGCTCGGCCCGTGACCCGCACGGACCGAGCGGGCAGCGCTCAGAGCATTCGGACGCTGACGGCCTGCGGCCCCTTGCGTCCCTCACCGACCTCGAACTCCACCGCCTGGTCGTCGGGGATGCCGCCGAAGTCGTAGCCCTCGATCTCGGTGTGGTGCACGAACAGGTCAGGACCGCCCGCCGCGGGCGCGATGAACCCGAATCCCTTGGCGCCGCTGAACCACTTCATTGTTCCCTGAGTCATACGGGTCCTCTTCCTCGTAGTGGAGGCCGGGCGCGCTCAAGGACCCGACGCCGTGGCCGGGATCGGCCACGGTCGGGGAACGCGAGCCCGGCCGGCCCGTCAGACGTGCAGGCGCACGGCCCGGGTCGGGTGATCGTCGAGCCCGAGCATGCAGAGCAGCTCCCGGCAGTCACCGGCGTCGAGCGCGTTGCCCGCGACGGTGATGGTGGCCCGGGCCTGCTGGTCGACGCGCACCACCTCGGCCGCGTCGGCGCGCTGCTGGCCGATTCCACCGGACATGCTGCGGGAGCGGTCCGTCCGCGCGATGCGCCTCATGACTGGCACCCCAACGTCGAAGAAGAAGGCGAAAAACGAGGTTCGAGCAGGCATTCCGGCTGCAAGCCGGTACTCCCGTCTCCGGCCGGTGACCACCGAGCCGGGTTGGGCCCGGGCATCGTGCCGGCTGACTGCCGGCCACTGACGCCCTGACCAGCTGACTGTACCCCAGCGGGGGCGGACAGCGGAGAAACAGCGCAGTACGGTCGTCGCATGCCCGAACAAGCAGGGGGCCCCGTGATCGGCCCGACGCTGGACGAATGGATCAAGGCGCGCGACGAGACCGTGCGGCACCTGACCACCGCGTCGCCGCCGGTCGACGAGCTCTGGGTGCAGCGGCTGGCCGACCTGCTGGCCACCGAGCGGTCGTGGCAGGACCAGTACACCGACCTGATCGCGATCGGCCGCAGCGACGGCCGGTTCCCGTCGTCCAACCGCTGACCGGTCAACCGCTGGGGCTCCAAAAGGGGAACCGGACAGGAAACCGGGCAGGGAAAACCGGGCGGGGCTCGATTCAGCCCTCCAGTAGAATTCCCGCTCTGATGAGCGCGACACTCGTAGCCAAGGACCTTGCCGCCGGGCATGGGGACCGTGTGCTGTTCACCGGGCTGAACCTGGTCGTCGCCCCGGGCGACGTGATCGGGCTGGTCGGGGCGAACGGCGCGGGCAAGTCGACCCTGCTGCAGACGCTGGCCGGGCTGCTCCGGCCCGAGCAGGGGTCGATCCGGCTGAACCCGCCGACCGCCACCGTCGGGCACCTGCCGCAGGAGCCGGAGCGCCGCCCGGGCGAGACCGTCCGGGAGTTCCTGGGCCGCCGCACCGGCGTCACCCAGGCCCAGCTCGACCTGGACGCGGCCACCGAGGCGCTGACCGAGGGCCGGCCCGGCGCCGACGACGCGTACGCGGCGGGCCTGGACCGCTGGCTGGCGCTGGGCGGGGCCGACCTGGACGAGCGGATCGACGAGGTGCTCGCCGACCTCGGCCTGTCCATCGGCCTCGACCAGGCGATGACCTCGCTGTCGGGCGGCCAGGCGGCCCGCACCGGCATGGCGTCGCTGCTGCTCAGCCGGTACGACATCTTCCTGCTCGACGAGCCGACCAACGACCTGGACCTGGACGGCCTGCACCGGTTGGAGCGGTTCGTCGCCGAGCTGCGCGCCGGCGCCGTGGTGATCAGCCACGACCGCGAGTTCCTCGCCCGCACGGTGACCCGCGTTGTCGAGCTGGACCTGGCCCAGCAGCAGGTCAACACCTACGGCGGCGGCTACGAGTCGTACCTGGAGGAGCGGGCCACCGCCCGGCGGCACGCCCGTGAGGAGTACGAGGAGTACGCCGACACCAGGCAGTCGCTGGAGGCCCGGGCCCGGATGCAGCGCGGCTGGGCCGACAAGGGCGTGCGCAACGCCATGAAGAAGTCGCCGGACAACGACAAGAACATCCGCGCGGCCCGCGTCGCGTCCAGCGAGAAGCAGGCGGCCAAGGCCCGGCAGACCGACCGGATGCTCGAGCGGCTGGACGTCGTGGACGAGCCGCGCAAGGAGTGGGAGCTGCGGATGGAGATCGCCGCCGCGCCCCGCTCCGGGTCGGTGGTGGCGACGCTGCGCGGTGCCGTGGTGCGGCGCGGCGACTTCACCCTGGGACCGGTGGATCTCCAGATCGACTGGGCCGACAAGGTCGCCATCACCGGGGCCAACGGCGCGGGCAAGTCCACGTTGCTGGCCGCCCTGCTCGGTCGTCTCGAGCTGGACGAGGGCAACGCGGCGCTCGGTCACGGTGTCGTCGTCGGCGAGGTCGACCAGGCCCGGCAGCTGTTCTTCGGCGACGCGAAGCTGCTGGAGGCCTTCGAGGCGGCCGTGCCCGAGCTGGCGCCGGCCGAGGTCCGCACCCTGCTGGCCAAGTTCGGCCTTGGCGCCAACCATGTGCTACGGCCGGCCGTCACCCTCTCCCCCGGCGAGCGGACCCGGGCCGCGCTGGCGTTGTTGCAGGCCCGCGGCGTGAATCTGCTGGTGCTGGACGAGCCCACCAACCACCTGGACCTGCCGGCGATCGAGCAGCTGGAGTCGGCCCTGGCCGACTACCCGGGCACGTTGCTGCTGGTCACGCACGACCGTCGGATGCTGGCGGCCGTGCAGACCACCCGTCGCCTCGAGGTGGTCGACGGCAAGGTGTTCGACCGGGCCTGACCGCCTGGGCGCAGCGCGCGTCACCGTGAACGAAACCAGTCGGTTCAGTACACCGGTCAGGCCACGTGGGCCCGCAGCCAGGCCAGTTCCGCCGTCCGGCCGGCGGACAGCACGTCCAGCCGGCACTGCTGGTACGGGTCGGCCGCCGCCGGCAGGGCGCGGGCCTGCACCACCTCGAGCCGGCGGCGCAGGAGTTCGGCCGGGTCGGGCAGGACGGCGAGAAAGGCCAGGGCGGTCAGCCAGGTCGCGTCGTCGGCCACGTCGGTCAGGGCCAGTCGACGGGTTAGCTCGGTGTGGCCGGCCGGCGTAAGGGTCAGCACCTGCCTCGGCGCGGCCACCCGGCCCGGCCGGGCCTGCCGACTGAGCAGCCCGGCCGCCGCGAGCCGCTTGATCGCCGGGTACAGCGTGCCGTCCGCGACCGGGCGGCCATGGCCGGTGAGCTCCGGAATTCGCAGGCGGAGCTCGTATCCGTGCGCCGGGCCGGCGGCGAGCAGCCCCAGGATCACCAACTCCACCATGGCAGCATTAAAGCGGTCGGGACGGCGCCGGCGGGAGAGGTCATTGGGGTCGGCCGTCAGGTCCTGGGCAGGCCGGGCGGGTTGATCACCGACTTGGGCACGGCCTCGTTGCCAAGGCCCCAGCGGTCGAGGACCTTGCGGTAGCTGCCGTCGGCGATGATCTGGTTCAACGCGTCGGACAGGGCCTGGACCAAGCCGTTGCCCTTCTTCGTCGTGGCGGCGATTTCTCCCTGCAGGGTGGGGCCGCCCCCCGACACGGTGCCGATGATCTCGGTCTGGCCGGAGGACTTGGCGTGGTAGGCGGCGGTGGGGTTGGGCCCGAGGTAGGCGTCGATGCGGCCCGACTGCAGCGCCAGGTAGTAGTCGGTGGAGTTCTGGAAGTACTTGACGTCGACGGGTTTGAGACCGTGGGCCACGTTCTGGGCGTTCCAGTCGAGCAGCAGCTTCTCCTGGTTGGTGCCGGAGCTGACGGCGATGGTCCGGCCGGCGACGTCGGGGGCGGCGGAAACCTTCCAGTTGCCGCCCTTGCGCGCCTCGAAGGAGACATTGTCGAGGCGGTAGGTGGCGAAGTCGTACTTCTCCTTGCGCTCCTCGGTCACGGTGATGTTGGTGAAACCGGCGTCGTACTTGCCGGAATCGAGCCCCACGAAGACGTTCTCCCACGAGGCGACGTTGACGTGGGTCTTGAGCCCCAACACATCGGCGACGAGGGCGGCGATGTCCTCCTCGACGCCGATGGGCGTCTTGTTGTCGGTGTCGTAGAAGGTGAGCGGCGGCACGGTGCCGACGCTGCTGATCACCTCGAGGGCGCCGCGGCCCCGGATCGCCTGGGGCACTTCGGCCGCGATGCGATCGACTTTGGCGGTGGTGATCCGCGGCTGCTGCTGGCTCTGCTCGCCGGCCGCGGCGCCGCAGGCGGTCAGCGTCGCCGTCGCCAAGAGCAGTGCAACTACCTTGCTGTACAAGGCTTTCCTCCTACAGTACCTTGGAAAGGAACGATCTGGTGCGCTCGTGGGACGGCCGGTCCAGCACGTCGGCCGGTGCACCCTGTTCGAGCACGCGGCCGTCGTCCATGAACACGACGTTGTCGGCGACCTCGCGGGCGAAGCCGATCTCGTGCGTGACAACGATCATCGTGGTGCCGCTGCGGGCCAGGTCCAACATCACGTCCAGCACCTCGCCGACGAGCTCGGGGTCCAGCGCGGAGGTGGGCTCGTCGAACAGGACCACCTTGGGATCCAAGGCAAGCGCGCGGGCGATGGCCACCCGCTGCTGCTGCCCGCCGGACAGCTGGCGAGGATAGGCGGCGGCCTTCTCGACGAGCCCGACCCGGCCCAGCAGCTCCAGAGCCTTGGCACGGGCCAGATCCCGGGTCAAGCGGCCGGTCGCGACGGGGGCCTCGGCGATGTTGTCGAGAACGGTCAGATGCGGGAACAGGTTGAAGTTCTGGAACACGAAGCCGATGGCGCTGCGCTGCTTGAGCACATCGCGTTCCTTGAGCTCGTAGAGCTTGTTGCCGCGCCGGCGGTAGCCGATCAGCTCGCCGTCGACCCGGATCTGCCCCCGGTCGAGCTTCTCCAGATGGTTCACGCTGCGCAGCAGCGTGGACTTGCCGGAACCGGACGGCCCGAGCACCACGGCCACCTCGCCCGCGCCGACGCGCAGGCTGACGCCCTTGAGCACCTCGTGCTGGCCGAAGCTCTTGTGCACGTCGCGAATCTCGATCATCGCGATCCCCTGGCGTAGTGGCGTTCCACGTAGTGCTGCACGAGCGAGAGCACCGAAGTCAGCACCACGTACCAGACGGTGGCGACCATCAGCAGGGCCACCACCCGCGCGTTGCGGCCGTAGATCACCTGAACCTGGTAGAACAGCTCGTTGATCGCCACCACCGACACGATCGACGTGCCCTTGAGCAGCCCGATCACCTCGTTGGCGGCGTTGGGCAGGATCGAGCGCATCGCCTGCGGCAGCACGATTCGCCGGAACTGGCGGCCGCGCGGGATGCCCAGCGCGGCGGCGGCCTGGAGCTGGCCGCCGTCGACGGCCAGCACGCCGGAGCGGATGATCTCGGCGGAGTAGGCGGCCTGGTGCAGCGTCAACCCGACGACGGCCGCGCCCAGGGGCGAGAACAGGTCCTGGGTCGGCACGGTGAACACCACCGGCCCGAACGGGATGCCGAAGCCCAGCTTCGGATACAGGTAGGAGACGTTGAACCAGAAGATGATCTGCACGATCAGCGGGATGGAGCGGAACGCCCACACGTAGGCCCACGACACCGTGCGCAGGAACCTGCTGTGCGACAGGCGCATCAGCGCCAGCACCGCACCGACGGCGAAGCCGAGCACGGTGGCGTACGCGGTGAGCTGGAGCGTCACGCCGAGGGCGGTGACAACGGCGCCGCTGGCGAAGAAGGCGGCGAAGGTCGGCCAGTCCCAACCGGGATTGGTGGCCAGGCCGTGCGCGAACTGCGCGAGCAGCACGAGCACGACGGCGATGCCGGCCCACCGCAGCGGATAGCGGGCGGGCACCACGCGGAGGTCGGCGGTGTCGTCGGGCGCCGACGCGGTGGGGCGCGGAACGGACAGGGTCACGCGACCCATCCGAACAGCGCGCCCACCGACGCGTCAACGAATCCTAAGCAGTGAGAACTCAGCGCTGACGAAGTGCGGGGAAGTCCTCCTCACGATGTTCACCATGTGGACGCTCGGCGCGCGAGTGCTTGTCCTTCTCGGCGCCGCGCAGCTCGACCCGGCGGATCTTGCCGGAGATCGTCTTGGGCAGCTCGGCGAACTCCAGCCGGCGAATCCGCTGGTACGGCGCGAGCTGCTCACGGGAATGCGCGAAGATCGCCTCGGCGGTGGCCGCATCGGCGGCCCAGCCTGCGGCAAGCACGATGTACGCCTTGGGCACGGCCAGCCGCACCGGGTCCGGCGACGGCACGACCGCGGCCTCCGCGACGGCGTCGTGCTGCAGCAGCACGCTCTCCAGTTCGAACGGCGAGATCCGGTAGTCCGAAGCCTTGAACACGTCGTCGGCGCGGCCGACGTAGGTCAGATAGCCGTCCACATCGCGGGAACCGACGTCCCCGGTGTGGTAGTACCCGTCCCGCATCGCCTCGGCGTTGCGCTCGTCGTCGCCGTGATACCCGACCATCAGCCCGAGCGGGCGCTGCGACAGGTCGACGCAGATCTCGCCCTCGTCGCCGAGCTCGCCGGTGGCCGGGTCGACCAGCACGATCTCGTAGCCGGGCACCGGGCGGCCCATCGCGCCCGGCTTGATCGGCTGCCCGGGCGTGTTGGCCACCATCACGGTCGTCTCGGTCTGGCCGAACCCGTCCCGAACCGTGACGCCCCAGGCCTTGCGGACCTGCTCGATCACCTCGGGGTTCAGCGGTTCACCCGCGCCGACGACCTTGCGCGGCGGTGCGGTCAGCGCGGTCAGGTCGGCCTGGATCAGCATCCGCCACACCGTTGGCGGGGCGCAGAAGCTCGTCACGCCGCAGCGCTGCATCTCGGCCATCAGCCGGGCGGGGTCGAACCGTGTGTAGTTGTAGATGAACACCGTCGCTTCGGCGTTCCATGGCGCGAACACGTTGCTCCACGCGTGTTTCGCCCAGCCCGGGGAGGAGATGTTCAGGTGCACGTCGCCGGGCTCCAGCCCGATCCAGTACATGGTGGACAGATGTCCGACGGGATACGAGGCGTGCGTGTGCTCGACCAGCTTCGGCTGGGCCGTGGTGCCGGAGGTGAAGTACAGCAACAGCGTGTCCTCGGCCCGGGTCACGCCGTCGGGCTCGAACTGCACTGACGCGTTCACCGAATCCGCGTAGTCCAGCCAACCCTCGGCCGGCCCGCCGACGGCGATCCGGGTGTAGTCGCCCGGCACGTCCGAGTAACTGCCGGGCAGGATCGTGACGACGTGCCGCGCCTGCCCACGCGCCACCCGGTCCCGCAGGTCGGCCGGCCCGAGCAGGGTGCTGGCCGGGATCAGCACGGCCCCCAGCTTCATCGCCGCCAGGATCGTCTCCCACAGCTCGACCTGGTTGCCCAGCATGAGGATGATCCGGTCGCCGCGCCGCACGCCGTGCCCACGCAACCAACTCGCCACCTGGTTCGACCGCCGCGACATCTCGGCGAACGAGACCCGCTGCTCGCTGCCGTCCTGCTCGACGATCCACAACGCCGGCCGCTCGTTGCCGGCGGCCATCGGGTCGAACCAGTCCAGCGCCCAGTTGAACTCGCCGAGCTCTGGCCAGCGGAAATGGTCCCGCGCGGCGGCGTATTCTTCCCGGTGGGCGAGCAGCAGGTCGCGGGCCGCCCGAAATGCGGTATCGGTCACGCAGGCGATGGTGGTGGGCGACGACTCGGTCCGCCACCCCCGGAAAGGGGGACCGATGCAGGACGACGGGGCCGAAGTCCGCCGTGCCCTGGCCACCATGCGGACCGCCACCGGGCTGCCGGTCGCCTTCGGCGGGCCGGCGGGACCGGGCGGCGTGAAGCTGTCCGAACTGCTCGGCACCAGTACGAACGCGCTGTCCAACCTGATCGTGGTCCGGGGCAACGGCCTCGGTGGCAAGGCGCTGGCCCTGGCCAAGCCGTTGGCCGTGACCGACTACTCGCACGCCGCCGGCATCAGCCACCAGTACGACCAGCCGGTGACGGCCGAGGGACTGCGCTCCATCGTGGCCGTGCCGGTCGTGGTCAACCGGGTGGTGCGGGCCGTGTTGTACGGGGCACTGCGGCAGGCGCTGCCGCTGGGCGACCGGGTTCTGACCGCCGCCCGGGAGGTCGCGCGGGACCTGGAGCAGGGCCTGGCGGTGCGCGACGCACAGCGCAGCCGTATCGAGGACGTGAAGGCCCCTCGCGGCTGGGAGGAGGTCCGGGCCGCGCACGCGGAGCTCCGACAGCTGGCCGCCGAGGTAACGGATGAGGCGTTACGGCAGCGGGTGCACGATGTCTGTGCCCGCCTGGCCGCGTCTTGGGCGCCGCCGGACGGGCCGGCGCCGTCGGTGTCGGCCCGGGAGCTGGACGTGTTGGCCGGCATCGCGATGGGGCAGACCAATGCCGAGGTGGCGCGGCGGCTCGGGGTGCGGCCGGAGACCGTCAAGGGCTACCTGCGCAGCGCGATGCGGAAGCTGGACGTGCATTCGCGGCTGGCCGCGGTGGTGGCCGCCCGGCGGCACGGGCTGCTGCCCTAGGTTGGTGGCCATGACGGTCATCGACTTGAACAGCGATCTGGGCGAGGGCTTCGGGGCCTGGCAACTCGGCGACGACGACGCCCTGCTCGACGTCGTGACCAGCGCGAACGTCGCCTGCGGCTTCCACGCCGGCGATCCGACGGTGTTGCGCCGGGTGACCGAGCGGGCGGCCGCGCGGGGCGTCACGATCGGGGCCCAGGTCGGCTACCGGGACCTGCCCGGCTTCGGCCGGCGGTTCATCGACGTGGACCCGGCGGAACTGGTCAACGACGTCATCTACCAGATCGCCGCGCTGGACGGCTTCGCCCGCATCGCCGGCACGCGCGTGCGGTACGTGAAGCCGCATGGGGCGCTGTACAACGCGATCGTGACGAATGCGGCGCAGGCGGCGGCCGTGGTGGACGCCGTGCGCCGGTACGATCCGACACTCCCGGTGCTCGGGCTGCCGGGCTCGGAATCCTTGCGCCAGGCCGAATCCGCCGGTCTCACACCCGTGCGCGAGGCGTTCGCCGATCGCGCGTACACGCCGTCCGGCGAGCTGGTCTCGCGTCGGCTGGACGGCGCCGTCCTGCACGACGTCGAGGAAATCGTCGTCCGCTGCGTGCGGATGGCCGTGGAGGGCACCGTCACCGCCGTCGACGGCACGGTCGTTTCCGTTGCGCCACAGTCGTTGTGCGTGCACGGCGACACCCCCGGCGCGGTGGAGATCGCCCGCCGCGTCCGCGCCGGCCTACTCGAAGCCGGCCTGACCCTGGCCCCCTTCGCCGCCTGACCGACTCCGCTCAGCAACCACCCCGAAGTTCGGAAGGGACCATTCCTCCACTCGGAGTGGAGGAAAGGCGCTTTCACGCGGCGTTGGCGGCGCTAGCTGGGCACTCTGCGTAGCAGGGTGGCGGCCTCGTCGGCCTGGCCGGCGGCCAACAGGAGGTCGACGGCTTCGACCGACAGGTCCGGCACCGCGGGCGTGGACCAAGCGGCGGCGGTCAGCAGCTCGGCGGCCTCGCGAACGTGACCACATCCGAACTCCGCGACCGCCAAGTTGCGCAGCGCCCAGGGTGACACGTCCAGCTCGATGGACCGCTGCCACGCGGCGATGGCCGCCTCGTTCTCCCTGGCCTGCCAGCGGGCGACGCCGAGATGGTAGGTGGTGAGCCAGTTCTCGGGCGCGGACTCGAGCATCGCCCGCCACGGGGCGGACACCAGGCTGCGCCCGGGCGGCAGCTCGGGATCGGTGGCGGTCATGTTGCCCCGCAACAACTCCAGCCATGGCCGCTGCTCGGGACCCAGGCCGGCGAACGGAGTTCCGGGCAGCCGGACGCCGAGCCGGGTGAGCTCAAGCGCGCCCCAACCGGAGCCGGTGGCGATCAGGTCGCCGGGCGTCTGCTCGTCCCACTCGGTGTGCCCGCGCGGATCACGGATCTTGGTGTCGACCTGGAGGGCCTCGCCCTCAGGCAGCACGAAGTCGATCTGGTACGGCAGGTCGCGCGCGGTGTCCCACTCCCACACCCGCAGCGTGTGCTCGCCGACCGGCGCGGCGAACACCGGGCCGCCGCTGGCCGGCTGGAAGGCCGGCACGGAGAACGGCACCGGGCGATGTTCTCGCTTGTGCCACAACGAATGCAGCCGACCGCCGCGTCCGATGAGGACGGTCGCGATCAGCCGGTCGTTCTCCAGCACCACGGCCGGCACCGGCCGTGGGTCCCGAGGCCGGGCCGTCCGCCGCGGCCACGGCACCGCTCCGATCGCACCAAGAGCCGACACCGGGCCGCTCGGCCCGCACTCGGCCACCGGCAGCACCACCTCGGCTTGACGCAGCTGGGTCACCGCTCACTCCCCGACTCGCCTGCGCGAATGCTCTCGGCCGACCGCAGCGCTGTCAACCTGAGCGTCCCCCGACCAGGTCACGTTGACAGCGTTGTCGGGCGCTGCCTTCCGTGACCGCGCCGCGGTGACGGGAATCCGGCGCCGGACCGGAGCGGCCCTCACCACTGTGCTCGGGATGTGCGCGAACACGCATGGGCCACTGGCCGTTTCGCCGGCTGGGAAGGCCGTTCGCCGCACGCGGCGCGCGTCGACCAGCAGACCGGCTGTGGCACTTCAACGCGCGTCCACGAGGTGCTGGAGGGCCGGCCGTCGATGCCTACGCGCGGTGCCGCACCGTTGGCGATGCACGGGCCTGCTCGCCCGGCTGTGCGCCGTTCTGATCATGACTCTGCTGGCCGGGGCGGTGCTGGGCCGGTGTCACTGCCGGTCACCGACACGGTGGCCACTCCGGCCGCGTATCTTGTCGACGGGACCACCCGCCCGGGTGATGAAATCTTCTGGGCGGTGCGGACTCTCCGAGTTCTGCTAACGGCGTCCGCGGCCGGCGACCGCGGTCAGGGTGTTCCACTAAGATTGCCGCGGGGCAAGCGACCGCTGTCCTCGGAGCACTTCGCCGCGACGCGGCCGACGACGAACAGGCGCGGCAGATGCGGGACTTCCCACCGACCCGGTCCGAGTTCCACCATGGCTGAGCGGATCCTGCCCGGCACGGCGTTGACGGACCCGGCCGTGATGGCCGAGTTCGTGGCCGACTGCCGGCGCCGGTGGTCGACCACTGATGACCGGGTTGCCGGCACGCTGTGGTGGTACAGCACCAGCAGCGTCATCCTGACCGCGTTGCTGACCCGGCTGGCCGAGATCGACCTCGCCGCCGATCCCGGTCTGGACCGGCTGCGCGTGCACGTAGGCGAGGACGGCCGGGTCGTCAACGCCTATCCCGGCGGGCTGCTGGCCGACGTCGCCGAACTGCCGGCGGCGTTGCGGGCCGCGCTGACTCCTGTACTGGCAACGTTGTCCGAGGCGTCGGGCGTACGAATGCCGCCGCTGTGGGCCATCACGACCGACGCCGTGGCCAATGCCCTGCTCCGGGCGTGGCGGGAGCAGGGCCAACCGGCTCGCGGCGTGGAGCAGGCGTCGTGGCTGGTGGCCGGCATGGGCTCGGCGCTGCCGCCGGCCCGGTTCGTGGAGCTGGCGGGGAAACCGTTGGTGCGACGGGTTTCCTGCTGCCTCATCGACCACGCCGGGTTCGCGGCGTGCGCCAGCTGCCCACACCAGGAGCCGGATGTCCGGCGTGAGCGGATGCTGGCGGCTGCGCGGCTGCTCTGATCAGGGCTTGCGGGCCACGCCCGCGTAGATGCCGGAGTGCTCCGGGTCGTCCCCCTGGTCGGCGGCGGACTCGGGGCGCCAGTTGGCGGTGAACACCACGCCCGGGTCGACCAGGTCGAAGCCGTCGAACAGGGCGGTGACCCGGGCGTGCGTGCGGGGGTGGATGGGCTCGGCGCTCTGCGAGAACACGCCGACGGCCTTGGCCATGCCCTCCTCCATGTTGTCCGGCGTGAAGTGGGACAGCGCCAGGTAGCTGCCCGACGGCAGGGCGTCGCGGTAGCGGGCGATCACGCCGGCCGGGTCGTCGGCGTCGGAGACGAACTGGAGCACGCCGACCATGAGCAGCCCGATGGGCTGGTCGAAGTCCAGCATCCGGCGGGTCTCCGGGTCGTTGAGCACCCGCTCGGGCTCGCGCAGGTCGGACTGGACCATCACGGCCTGCGGATCGTCACGCAGGATGAGCCGGCTGTGCGCGACGGCCACCGGCTCGTAGTCGACGTACACCACGCGACAGGACGGGTCGGCCTCGTGGGCGATCTCGTGCACGTTGCCGACGGTGGGAATGCCGGAGCCGATGTCCAGGAACTGGCGGACGCCGTTGTCGATCAGGAACAGCACGGCCCGGCGCAGGAAGGAGCGGTTCAGCCGCGCCATCTCCCGCACCGGCACGACCTGCGCCAGCTGGTCGCCGATCAGGCGGTCGCGCTCGAAGTTGTGCGCCCCGCCCAGGACGTAGTCGTAGATCCGGGCCGAGCTGGGAACGTCGATGTCGACCTCGGCCGGCACCCAGTCCACCGCTCCTGACATGGCTCCTCGTTTCCTCGTTCTGCTCCTACCGGGGAATCCTGATCCGGTCCGCGCGCACCGACGGCGACAGGGGCTCGCCCTGCCCGGCGTCCACGCCAACGGCACGCAGCCGGCGCAGGTGGTCCTCGTGTCGGATGCCGGCGACCGCCACCGGTAGGCCGACACTGTGGGCGAAGTCGACGAGGCTGCGGACCACCGGCTCGGTGATCTCGGCGGTGCGCTCGTCGGCCAGTGAGTCGCCGAGACGGCTATCGAGCACGACGTCGCGCAGCGTGAACTCGCCGCGTAGCAACAACTCCGCATGCTCGGTGCCATAGTCCACAAGGGACGACGACACGCCCATCTCGGCCAGCACCAGGATGTTGTCGATGATCTCGTCGTTCTGCGCGGGCGTGCCCAGGGCCACGCCGAGGCGCAGCTGGTCGGCCGGCAGCTCGACGGCGTCCAGCTCGCGGCGGACCACGCCGACCAGGTCGGGGTCGCGGGCCTGGCCGGCCGAGAGGTCGACGATCACGGCCGGCGTGGCGGTACCGTGCTCACGCCACCACAGCGCGGCCTGCTGGCAGGCCTTGCGGATGGACCACCGGCCGACCGGCAGCACGACGCCCGTTTCCTCGGCCAGCGCCAGCACCTCGCAGTGCGCCTGCGGCTGCTGCGCCGGCGGCCGCCAGGCCAGCCGGGCGGTGATGCCGATCATCGCCTCGTCGGCGAAGCGCAGCAACGGCTGGTAGACCACATCCAGCTGCTCGGCCTGTAGCGCGCCGGGAATGGTTGCGGCCAACCGGAATCGGGACCGGTCGGCGGCGTCCTGCCTGGCGTCGAACAGGTCCCACTGGCCGGCGCCGCGGCGCTTGGCCCGGTGCAGCGTCATGTCGGCGGCCCGCAACAGCTCGGCCGGGTCGGCGCCGGCGCCGACCCGGTCGACGATGCCCATGCAGGTCGAGACGGCGATGCCGTCGCCGCCGATGAACATCGGGTCGGCCAGCGCGTCCAGCACCAGCGCCGCGTACTCGCCGACACCGGGCGTGCTTTCCTTGCCCTCCAACAACACCGCGAACTCGTCGCCACCGAGCCGGGCGACCATCGCCGTCTCGCCGGCGAACACGCTCTCCAGCCGCTGCCCGACGGCCCGCAGCAGCTGGTCGCCGACGTGCTGGCCCAGGCCGTCGTTGACCACCGTGAACCGGTCGAGTCCGAAGTGGAACAACGTGATCCGGCTGCCGGCCGACGACCGGCCGAGCGTGCTCTCCAGAGTGGACACGAAGTACTGCCGGTTCGGCAGCCCGGTCAGCATGTCGTGCAGCGACTGGTGGCCGAGGCGGTCGCCCAGCAGGTGCAGCTCGGTGACGTCCTCGACCATGGTGACCAGGTAGGCCGGCTGGTCGTGGTCGTCGCGCAGCAGCGACACGGCGAGATAGGCCCACACGGACTCGCCGTCGGCGTGCACCAGCCGGCAGCGCTCGCGGAAGTTGGCCCGGCGGCCGGCAAGCAGGTCGGCGATGCTCTCCGCGAGCCAGCCGGCCGCGTCCTCGTGGGCCAGCTCCTGCACGCTCATGCCGGCCAGATCCGGCGGCCCGTAACCGAGGATCTCGGTGAGCGCGGCGTTGGTCTGGGCGAACTTGCCGCTGGGCTCGCTGATCGCGATGCCGACCGCGGACGAGGAGAAGATCGCGCGCAGCCGGGCGTCGCTGTCGGCCAGGCTGCGCTCGGTGTCGCGCTTGGCCTTGATCAGCGAGCGCTTCAGCGCCTCCTGGCTGATGTAGGTGCGTTCCCGCAGCGCGTCGGCGTAGCCCGCGGCCAGCACGCTCAGCACGTTGACCACGCGTTTGGGCAGGTCGGGTGGGGCGGCCGGCATCGCCAGCAGGCCGTGGCCGAGCACGGCCAGGCTGGTGGACAGCGTCGCCTTGCCCGAGATGGCCCGGTTGACCAGGGCCGTGCCGATCTCCGTGACCTGGGCCGTGTCCGGCGAGTCCGCGCACACGGCGTCCACGAGCGTGCCGGTCATCCGAGCCAGCAGCCGCACGATCTTGGCGTGCGACATGGGGATGAAGACCGTCTTCGCGATCTCCGCCGCCCAGGTGCGCGCCAGGTCGGTCCGCCAGCTGTCGTCGACGGGACCTCGCTGCGGGTGATCGTTCACGCCGGTCGGCTCGCTCCTTTGGTCGGGGATCGGGTCACAAGCGTCCGAGCGGACGTACCGTGGCAGTGTCTACTCGGTCTGAGTGGTGGAAACGCTCCCCCGAACGTGTGAAAGTGATCGGTCAGGTTCGCCCCAGCGCGTCCGGTGGCGGCTGCGGTGGGATGACCGGTTCATCGTCGGACAGGGCTTTCGCGTTGCGTGCGAACTCCTGACCTGCGACACAGCGGGCCGGAAAGGCCGATCCGGCGGTGCGCCGGGTCAGCTCGGCCGTCGGCAGCTGCGCGCCCGAGGCCGCCGCCACGATGTTGCCGAACCGGCGGCCGCGGAACACTCCCGGCTCGGCCATCACCAGCACGTGGTCGAACACCTCGCCCAGCGTCGCCACGAACCGCCGGGCGAAGCTCAACGCGCCGCCGTCGGCCAGGTTCGCCACGTACGTGCCCTGCGGCCGCAGCACCCGGCGCACTTCTCGGGTGTACTCCCCGGTCGCCAGCGGGCCCGGCATCAGCGCGCTCTCGAACGCGTCGACGATCACCAGATCCGCCGTGTCGTCCCGCCTCGTCGCCGTCTCCCGACGGCCGTCGCCGACCCGGACCTTCAGCTGCGGCACCGATCTCAGGTCCAGCCGCTCGCGGACCAGGTCGACCAGCGGGCCGTCCGCCTCGATCACCAGCTGCCGGGAGCCCTTCCGGGTCGCCGCCACGTACCTCGGGATCGTGCACGCCCCGCCGCCGATGTGCAGCACCTCCAGCGGCGTTCCCGCCGGGTGGGCCAGATCCACCACGTCGCCGATGCGCCGCACGTAGTCGAACTCCAGGTGCGTCGGGTCGGCCAGGTCCACATAGGACTGCGCCACCCCGTTCACCGACAGCAGCCAGCCGCTGTCCCGATCTGGGTCCCGCGCCAGTTCCGCCTCGCCGAAACGGACCGTCGTGCGCGTGGGCTCCGCCCCCGACCGCCGATTCGGGCGCGTCCTCGGCGACCTTCCGTGACCCACCGCCACTCCTCCCCCGGACCGACTCTCAACCTTAGTCCAGTGACGCGGATCACCACCGCCCGCCCGACCCCCATCCACGCCCTGACCTGCGCGAACCACCCCTGACCAGCCGATTGGAAATCGCCGCGACCGCTGTGCTAATCTTTCTCCGTCAGCGAGGGAAACCCCCACGGGAAACCCTCGTCGAGCGGCGCTAGCTCAACTGGCAGAGCAGCTGACTCTTAATCAGCGGGTTCGGGGTTCGAGTCCCTGGCGCCGCACTTCACACACCCAGATCGACATTCGTGTCGGCCTGGGTGTTTTTCATTTCGGCCACTTCTCCTCCGTTGTCCATTGTGGACGCATGCTGGTCCGAGGGGAGCCCGAGTGTCACACGACCATGCTCTGACACGACCTGGTACTCCATCGTCTTGCGCGGCACCATCCGCGCCGCCGCCTCCGCCGCCGCCCGCCACCTCCGGCAACACCGACGTGAACATGTCCGCCGGCACCGTGATCGACGAATGCCGCGAAGACAGAGCACAGCGTGGCAACGGTCGCGCTCGACGCGGGAACCGGTTCAGGTGCTCGTCGAGCATCTGGTGCAGCTGCGGGTTGAGCGCCGGGTGGCCGCTGAGGGCTAGCAGAACACAGGGTTGGCGTTCACTGAGCTTGATGGGCGTGCGCCGCACCGGCAACTCGACGTACTTTGCCGAATTGAACGTGATCAACCCCGTCCTGATCAGGTCGTTGAGGGCCTTCCGCAGCGTCGCCAGTATGCGGTACATCGACGTCACGCCAACCGGCCGCCGACACCGCGCCATGAGCCGCGGCTCCGGGTCCTTGCTCGCCCGCATCTCGGCGATGCGCGAGTTGAATTCTTCGATCAGATCGAACATGTCGGAGAGTTCCTCGACGGGGATGGGCCCCGGTACGGTTCCAGGTAGAGCCTGACCCTGTACATCGATGAGGCACAGAGCTCCCGACTGGCGTATGGGATCGAGGACCTGCTGGCCGAGACTCGCGGGCACCACCTCGGATTGCTGCTGGCCTACCACAACCTCGGCCAGCTCCCGCGGGAGCTCAAGGACGGCATCGCCACCAACGCCCGCACGAAGATCCTCTTCACCGCGTCCGACGCTCAGGAACTCTCCCGGCTCGCATGGTGCCCGTCAGCGCCTCTTGATCGCGTGTGAACCGTACGAAGCGCCGCAGCACATCGTCCACTGCCAAAGCCAGATTGACTTCGAATTGGGCCTGACAGCAGAACGGCCCGTCGGCGGACGTCGTCGACGGGCCGTT
>DASWRQ010000365.1:0-20180 GCA_036403095.1 Kutzneria sp.
GCTGCCGGTCGTCGGCGTCGGCCAGGTACGCGGCATCGGCCGCCGCGGACTGCTTCTGCCCGTACGAGTAGTCGTTCGCCGTGGCCCACAGTCGCGTGGCGATGCCGTTGGCGTCGAGCGACCCCGCGTCGACGCCACCGGTCATCCGCTGCGTGTGTCGGGCGCGCGCCTGCTGCTTCGCGGCGCGCCGGGCCCGGTCGGAACTTCCCACCGCAAGAGGGTAGCGACCGAACCCGGAGTCACCGCGTGTTCACTCCACTGTCACGCTCTTCGCCAGGTTCCTGGGGTGGTCCACGTCGTGTCCCAGCAGGACCGCGGCGTGGTAGGCCAGCATCTGCAGCGGGATGCCGAGCAGGATCGGGTCCAGCTCCGGTTCGGCCCGCGGCACGACGATCGTGTGATCGGCCAGTGCGCTCGGCAGCTCCCGGTGGGCCAGCGCCAGGATGCGGCCGCCGCGAGCCTTGATCTCGCCCAGCGTGGTCAGGTTCTTGTCGTACAGCTCGTCGTCCGGCACGATCGCCACGGTCGGCGTCTCCGGGCTGATCAGGGCCAGCGGCCCGTGCTTGAGCTCGGAGGCCGGGTACGCCTCGGCGTGCACGTACGAGACCTCCTTGAGCTTCAACGCCCCCTCGCGGGCCACCGGCCAGCCCCGAACCCGGCCGATGAACATCACGTTCGGGCAGGTGCCGTATTCCTGGGCCAGGCCGGCGATCTCGTCCTCCAGCTCGAGGATTTCCCCGATCTGGGACGGCAACGCGCGCAGGCCGCGGACCAGCCGCTGGCCGTCGGCCGTCGACAGGTCGCGGACCCGGGCCAGATGCAGGGCCAGCAAAGCGAAGTCCACGGTGGTCACGGTGAACGCCTTGGTCGACGTCACCGAGATCTCCGGGCCGGCGTGCAGGTAGATGCCGCCGTCGCACTGCCGCGCGATGGAGCTGCCGACGGCGTTCACGACACCGAGCACCCGGCCGCCCTTGCGCTGGATCTCCTGCACCGTGGCCAGCGTGTCGTAGGTCTCGCCGGACTGGCTCACCGCCACGTACAGCGTGTCCGGGTCGATCAGCGGGTTGCGGTAACGGAACTCCGACGCCGGCTCGGAGTCCGCCGGCACCCGGGCCAGCTCCTCGATCAGCTGCGCGCCGATCTGCCCGGCGTAGTGGGCCGAGCCGCAGCCGAGAATCTTGACCCGCTTGAACTCACGGGACTCGCGCGGCGTGAGGTTGAGCCCGCCCAGGTGGGCGGTGCCGAACCGGTCGTCGAGCCGGCCGCGCAGGGTCCGCTCGACCGCCGTCGGCTGGTCGTGGATCTCCTTGCGCATGAAGTGGCCGTAGCCCTCGGCCTGGTAGTCGTCGTCCTCGACGTCCACCGTCGTCGGCGGCCGAGTGGTGACCGTTGCGTCCAGGGTCCTGGTGCTGAAGCCGTCGGCGGTGAGCACCGCGACCTCGCCGTCCTCCAGGTGCACGACCTGCGAGGTGTGCCGGACCAGCGCCATCACGTCGGAGGCGACGAAGAGCTCCTTGTCGCCGACGCCGAGGATCACCGGGCTGCCGTTGCGGGCGGCGATGATGCGGTCGGGCTGGCGGGTGTCGACCACCGCGATGCCGTAGGTGCCGACGATGTCCGGCAGCACCCGCCGGACCGCCTCCTCGATGTCGTCCACGTCGACGGCGGCGATCAGGTGGGCCAGCACCTCGGTGTCGGTCTCGGAGACCAGCACCACTCCGTTGGCGGTCAGCTTGGCCCGCAGCTCCTCGGCGTTCTCGATCACGCCGTTGTGCACCACCGCGACCCGGCCCGAGCCGTCGACGTGCGGGTGCGCGTTCTGCTCGCTCGGCACGCCGTGGGTGGCCCACCGGGTGTGGCCGATGCCGACCGGGCCGGACAGCCGGGCCGGCACGTCCTGGGTCAGCTGCCCGACGCGGCCCTTGACCTTGCGCACCCGCAGCTTGCCCTTGCCGACGACGGCGACGCCGGCCGAGTCGTAGCCGCGGTACTCCAGCCGGGCCAGGCCCTCCAGCAGGATCGGGACGCAGTCCCGCGACCCCACGTATCCCACGATTCCGCACATGGTCGTTCCCTCACGTGTAGACGATGCGGCGCAGCTGTCGAACGGACAGCTCCGGCGCCGCGACGCGGCGCTGCGGCAGCTCGGCCGCGATGCGCTCGAAGATCTGGTCGTTGGTCAGCCCGGCCGACTTGAGCTCGCCGTGGCGGCGGCGCACGACCGCCTCCACCGGCTCGTCGAAGTAGGCCAGCACGTCGGCGACCACCCGCGCGGCCTCGCCCGGACCGAGCGCGGTGGTGCGCATCAGGTGCGAGACGAGCTCCCCGAACGGGTGATTGGCGGCGGGCACGAGCAGCGACTCTGCCGGTCTTGACGGTGAAAGACAACGATCCTGCCCGAAATCGGGCAGGATCGCGTGACTACGTAGCGAACGGCCGTTGAGCAGCGATAAGTCCCTGGATCACCGTTCGGGCAGAGAAGCGCGAGGGCCGCGCCCCGGACGGGAGCGCGCCCCTCGGTGGTCGTGGTGGATCAGCCCTTGGCGGCGCTGCCCTTCTGCCAGTCGGCCCAGCTCAGCTCCCAGTCGCCGAAGGTGTCCCACAGCGGCAGCTTGCCGCCGCCGGCGTTGGTCACCTCGACCACGTCGCCCAGGTTGAAGTGGTCGAAGAACCACTTGGCGTTGTCCGGGCTGAGGTTGACGCAGCCGTGCGAGACGTTGGAGCTGCCCTGCTGGTTGACGGTGTTCGGGTTCTCGTGCACGAACTCGCCGTCGTTGGAGATCCGCAGGTCCCAGTACTCGGTCGACTTGTAGTAGCCGGGCTGGCCGGGCATCACGCCGTAGGTCGCCGAGTCCATCACGACCTGCTGCTGCTTGTCCGAGACGACATGCGGGCCGTCGTGGGTCGGCGTCTGGTCCTTGCCCAGGCTGATCGGCATGGTGTTGACCACCGCGCCGTTGTGCAGGATCGCCATCTGCTTGGTGTTGCCGTCGGCCTGCGCGACCCAGGAGTCGTGGATGGTGTAGGTCACCGACCGGTCGGTCTTGCCGTACACGCCGCCGCCCAGGTTCACGCCGTACAGGTTGGCGTCGAGCTTGACCGTCGTGCCGGCCTGCCAGTACTTCTGCGGCCGGTAGTGCACGGTCTTGGCGTCGAGCCAGTACCAGGAGCCCGTCTGGGCCGGGGTCGAGGTGACGGTCAGCGCCTTCTCCGCCGCGGCCTTGTCGGTGACCGCCACGTCGAAGGAGACGCCGAAGATCTGGCCGACACCGAAGGTCTGGCCCTGGCCGGGGGGCGCCGGGGTGAGCGCCGGGTAGGCCTGCGCGGTGGGCGTGACCGTGGTGACCGTGCTCTTCTGCTCGGTCTGCTTGCCGTCCGCGTTGGTCGCGTCGGCCACCACGTTGTAGCTGGCGCCGTAGCCGAGCGGCTCGCTCGAGGTCCAGGTCAGGCCGTCGGCCGAGACGTCGCCCTTGACCGTGTTGCCCTTGGCCGCGTTGGTCACCGTGACCGTCTTGATCTTGCCGTCGGTCACCTTGACCGTGATCGGCACGGTCGGACTGATCTGGTCGCCAGGAGAGATCGCCACCTTCGCGGCCGGCGCGGGGGGCTTGACCGATGTGGTCGCCACCGCCGAGCCGTCCGTGCTGGACGAGCAGGCGCTCAGCGCCAGCGCCGCCACGGCGAGTCCGACGACCCCCGCGGACCCCAGGCGCCGACGGCGCCCCGTGCTTCCTGCGACAAGCATGCAACCCTCTTCACTCACGGCCCGTGTCCCGGATCAGCCCAGACCCATTCGTGGCCGATCTCGCCCCACTCGAAGGGTAGGCGGCGGCCTTACAACGGATAAGACGTGGTGGGGGCCCCGACGTTGCCTCGTTCCACGGAGCGACCCGCGATTCGGTGACCTTTGGTCCCCACAGTGCCCCCGCCACCCCGTTCCACCCCATACCCTATCGCCGGAACGGGCGTTATTGCGCCGTGTGGGCGATCACGCTGCGTGCCAATGGAGTATTTGCTGAAAGTTGGCTCAGAGATTGCTGCCACGGCGATGGAACCCGCCATTTCGGGCAGCGATGTGGATCAAACAACGCCGCCCGACACGCCCGGGCCGATAGCCGCTCGTCGGACGCATGGGGAAGGGTGTCGCCGGGTGCCCGAACCGCGTGTCGCCGCAGCCGGGGGCGGTCGGCCCTCACCGCTGGTCGGCCTCTCGCGGCCGGGCGGGTCCGACACGCCGAGATTCCGCCGCCTTTCCGCCCCGGCCGCGCCCGCCACCCCCTCGATCGGGCCCTTTTCCGCCCCGCCTTGCCGTCGATCGGGCAGGCGAACGGGTTCGGCCAGGTCAGCGGGGCAAGTCGATCAGGTGGCGTACGACACTCTCGTGGTCCCCGGATGGGGTGGTCCCGGCCGGCGGGGCCGCGGCCGCGCCGGTCACGGCGGGTTGCTGGGCTGGATCGGTTCCGGACGGTGCCGCTGACCTGGCCGAATGCCCCGAGTCGGGACGTTTCCGCAGTACAGGCGGGGTGCTTGCAGGACGAAGGGCCGCCGACCTGCGGGTCCACCCGGAGTGAACTCCGCGTGAGCCCCGGTTCACCCTGATGAACTTATCCCGCTCGTCCGGTGTCACTCCTAAGGCTGGCGTAGCGTCACCCACGGGGTTGCCACGACGCGCCAACAGGCGCGAACGCTGACGAAAGTCGTGGTCAGCGTGCATGATGGCGGTCGAGCAACCCCTCTCGTCGCTAGAAAGGACCATGAAGTTGGCTCTGCCCACACTGACCCCTGAGCAGCGTGCGGAAGCGCTGGCGAAGGCTGCGGAAGCCCGCAAGGCCCGCACCGCGCTGCTTGCTTCGATCAAGTCCGGTGAGACGACCTTCGGTGAGGTGCTCAAGCGGGCCAAGGACGACAAGACCGTCGGCAAGACCAAGGTGGCCCAGCTGCTGAAGGCCGTCCCCGGGCTCGGCGCCGTCAAGGTGGCCAAGCTGCTCGAGGAGACCGGCATCGACGCCGACCGCCGCGCCGCCGGCCTCGGCGACCGGCAGCGCCAGGCGCTGCTCGACGCGATCGGCTGAGCACGGCCATGTGCTCGAAGACCGATAAAGGTCCGGTTGACCGATATCGAGTCAGTCCGACCCGGCGCAGCTGTCGCGCCGGGTCGGACCGCTTTTAATCACCAGCCCGGATAGCGCTGCAGCCAGGCGTCGTCGGTCGGCGGGTTCGGCCCGAACTCGGCCAGCGCGTCCCCGGCCAGCGCGGTGATCGCCGGGCGAAGCTCCAGCCGCTCCAGCCAGTCGGCCGGGATCGCGGCCACGCCGTGCCACGCCCCGGCGAGGTTGCCGCAGACCGACCCGGTCGAGTCGCTGTCGCCGGAGTGGTTGACCGAGATGCGCAGCGCCTCCGGCAGCTCGTCGGTCACCAGCATCGCGTAGACCGCGATGGCCAGCGCCTCCTCGCCGACCCAGCCCCCGCCCAGCTCTTCGGCCATCCGCTCGGCGCTGACCGGCCCCTCGTCGGC
Source organism: Kutzneria sp. (assembly GCA_036403095.1). Lineage (GTDB taxonomy): Bacteria > Actinomycetota > Actinomycetes > Mycobacteriales > Pseudonocardiaceae > Kutzneria. The sequence continues at coordinate 5,519 of DASWRQ010000365.1, forward strand.
CAGCCGCACGGCCGTGGTCAGCCGGGCCAGCTGCTCCTCGTGCCCGGGCCACCTCGTCAGCACGGGCGTCAGCGCGGCGATGCACTCCGGCAGCGAGGTGCCCCGCAGCAGGCCGTGGACCAGGAACGCCAAAGCAGCCGCCGACAGATAGCCGCTGGGATGACCATGTGTGAGCGCGGCGGTGGCGGCCCCGAGCGCGAAGACCACCTCGGGATCGCTGGACCACAGCGCCACCGGCGCGGCCCGCATGACGCCGCCGCAGCCCTTCGAGTCGTTGGGCGGATTGGCCATCGAGCCGGCCGGATTGCCGGCGGCGAACACCCGCAGCGCCGTCACGCAGGTGTTGCCGGGGGACCGGCGCGCGAACAGGGCCCGCTCGGTGACCAGCCAGCCGTCGGGCTGCGACCGGCCATCGGCGAACGGTCCGCCGGCCTGCGCCCAGTCGAAGCCCTGGGTGTGCAGCCAGCGCTGGAGCGCGTGCTGCACGACCGGCACCGGATCGCCGGAGCCCGACACGCGGTCCCGCACGTGCGCCCGGATCAGGCCCTCCAGCGTGAACAGGGTCATCTGGGTGTCGTCGGTGATCGCGCCGTCCGGGCCGCCCGGCCCGAAGCCGGCCACGCCCCGCTCGCCGTGCTGACGCCGGATCATGTCGATCGGCAGGAACTCGATCGGCGCGCCCAGCGCGTCCCCGACCGCGCCGGCCAGCACACAGCCGAGCACCCGGTCGGCCCAGGTCGGCGGCTGCGTCGGCACCGGGAACTTGCGGCCGTGCTCGTCGAGGCCGATCGGGAAGTCGTGCCGGCCCGGGTCCGACGGCCGCAGTCGCTGCTCGACCGGCACGGCCAGGCTGTCCAGGTGGAACCGGGTGATCCGGTCGATGTGCTCCTGGCCGACCCCCGCGGCCCACTCCCACTCGCTCATCGCCATGTCAGTCCAGTTCCTCCAGCGCGATGTCCCAGCCCTTGATGCTCGGGTAGTACCGCTTCCCGGTGACCCGGAAGGCCGCGCCCGGCCCGAAGACGACCTCGCCGAACTGCTCGCCGTCCTCGGAGATGGCCCCGATCAGCTTGCCGCCGCCGCGGGCGTCGATGGTGTAGCGGACCAGGCCGTCCCCGGTGTAGGCCGGATTGGCCGAGGTGCTCAGGAAGGTCCGCTCGACGATGGTGTCGCCGAGCTGGTACTCGGCCGCGATGTCGGCCGCCCGCTCGGGATCGCGCACGCCCAGCACCCGGGTCACCACGCCGGTGTAGGACGGGAGCTTGCTCAGCGCGCTCACCACGTGCTCGATCTGGCTGCCGCCCTCGGGCGCCTGGTCGGCGGCCGGCGGCGCCGGGTCCTGGATGGCCACCGGCATCGGGACCGGCTCCGGTTCGAGTGCGGGCTCGGGCTCGGGCGAGCCGGCGGAGAGGTCCGCCGGGATCTCGTCCGGCACGATCTCGGCCGTCGGCGGCTCATCGAACTCGGGCAGCGGGGCCGGCTCGGTCGACTCCAGGATCGGCGGCGGTGCGGCCGGCTCCACGGCCTCGTCCTCGGGCGCCGCCGTCGACTGCCGCATCGCCTCGCGCACCGCACCCGCCACCGCGTCGGCCAGGCTGGCCGGCGTGTGGTGCTCGAACGCGTCGCGGTCGAACGAGAGCTGGCGCAGACCGCCCACGCCGTCGACGACAACCGTCACCATCCGGTCCGGCGACTGCGCCAGGCTCGTGCGATCCCGCAGATCGCGGTTGAGCCGCTGCGCGTCGGCCAGCTGCCCCCGCGCGCTGGCCAGCAGCTGGCTCATCGAGTCCAACATCGCGGCGTTGCGCGCCAGCAGCTCCGCCATCTGCTCCGAATCGGTCATCCTCGCCCCTCTGATCGGCAGACAGGACGGTACCCAGCGCGATACCGGATGACAGCAAAGTTGACGCAACGGCCGGCGCGCGGCGTGGTTGAACTGCCCTGACCGGCACCGTGAGATAGGCCACGGACAGCGACGCCCCCGGAGCCCGAGGGCTCCGGGGGCGCTGTTCTCGTCTGCGTCAGCCGTGCAGGGCGGACTTGGCCAGCCACTGGTCCCAGCCGACGGCCCAGTCGTAGTAGTCGCCGTCCTCCGGGCCGAGCTGCTGGGTCGAGCCGGTGATCTCCACCGGGTCGCCCGGGATCACCTCGTCATAGACCGCCTTGGCGTTGTCCGGCGCCAGGTTGGCGCAGCCGTGCGAGACGTTGGTGTTGCCCTGGGCCCAGATGCTGGGCGCGTAGCCGTGCACGAACTCGCCGTTGTTGGAGATCCGGACCGCCCACGGCACGACCACGTTCTCGTAGTGGTACTTCGGGTTGGTCATGGCGAAGGTGGCGCTCTTGGACATCACCAGATGCGTGCCGCTGTTGGTGACGCGGCCCGGGTCGGAGTCCAGGCCGTAGCTGGCCGGGTAGTCGGCGATCTGCTTGCCGTCCTGGAAGACCTGGAGGCGGTGGGTCTGCGTGTTGCCGCGCATGATCAGGCTGCGGCCGACGGTGAACGACACCGACATGTCCTCGGCGCCGTCCGCGCCGTTGCCGAACGCGGTGCCGTACAGCTTGGCCAGCAGCGTGACCTTGGTGTTGGCCGGCCAGTAGTCCTTGGTGCGGTAGTGCGCGGTCTCGTCGTCCAGCCAGGCCCACGAGCCGCCGGTGGTCTGGTTCGAGGTCTGCACGGTCAACGCCCGCTCGACGGTCGCCTTGTCCTGCACCGGCGAGCTGAAGTTCAGCACGATCGGCTCGCCGACGCCCACGGTGGCCCCGTCGGCCACGTTGATCTGCGCGCTGATCGTCCGACCCGGACGCAGTGTGTGGAACGTGCCGGCCAGCGGCACCTTCTTGCCGTCGGCCCCCAGCGCCGAGCCGGACCAGGAGTAGGTCCGGTCGTAGCCGAGCGACTCGGTCGCGGTCCAGCTGTGCTTGTCCGGCGACACCAGGCCGTTCACCTCGCGGCCCTGGTCGTTGACCAGGTGCACCTCGGTGATCCCGCCGTCGGCCACGACCACCTGCACCGGGTCGGCCGGCGAGACGTTCTGCGCGGTGTCACCGGGGATCTGCGTGACCTTGGCCGGCTTGGACACGGCCGCCGGCGACACCTTCTGCTCGGTCGGCGTCGGCTTGGTCTCCGGCGCGGCGGTCGAGCCGCACGCGGTCAGGCCGAGGACGGTGGCGAACACGCCTAACGTCACAACCCAGCGAGTTCCTCCAACGGTCCGACGCACGGCCACCCCTTCCCCCGAAAGCCCCGCTGTAATCCCCTGCACCCCCATCGACGCCGCAGGTACCGCCCACGTTGAGCGCCGCAAACGTGATACGCATCACACGATCGGGTGATGTTGTCGAGGGGTCCTTGAACGGTACCGCCGGGCGCGGCCGAGAACGCTCTCAATCTGATCAAGAGATGGTCCCGGGAAGGGTCGCGGCTACGGTCCGGCCGAGATGCTCCCGGCCAGGATCTGGCCAAGGCCGCTGCGGGTGGCGACCACCATCAGCCGGTCCCGCGGCACCAGCTGGTGGTCGGTCGAGGGCTGCCAGTCCAGGCGCTGCTCGGTGCGCCGCTGCAGGCCGATCACCCGGACCTCGAAGCGCCGCTCGACCTCGCGCACGGTCAGCCGGTTGAGGCCGGTGCCGTCGCCGACCGGCACCTCGGCGATCAGCAGCACCCGGCGGCCGACCGGGATGGTGCCGATCACCTGCCGTTCCACCATCGCGGCGGCGAAGGCCGGCGCGGCCAGGAAGGACACGCTGCGCGACACGTTGATGCCGAAGCGGCGCTCGACCAGCCGGGCGAAGTCGTTGTCGAACAGGCGCAGGACCACCAGCAGGTCGTCGCGGATGGCCTTGGCGGTCAGCGCCGCCTCCAGGTTGACCACGTCGTGCGAGCTCAGCGTGACCAGCGCCCGGCTGGTGCCGATGTAGGCCGCGCGCAGCGTGTCGTCCCGGCTGGCGTCGCCGATGATCACCGGCAGGCCCAGCCGCTTGGCCAGCGGGATGCCACGGGCGTTCTCGTTGCGGTCGATGCACACCACGGGCACGCCCAGGTCGTGCAGCTGGGCGACCACCCGGACGCCGACCTGGCCCAGCCCGATGACGACCACGTGGTCCCGGAACGGCCCCTGCGGTCCGCCGGCGGCGGCCAGGCGGGCGCCGACCACGGCGTCCAGCGCCACCGCGGTGATGATCGGGATGATCGAGATGCCGACGATCGTCACCATCACCTGGGTGATCTTGTTGATCACCGGCAGGCTGTCCAGCGGCTGGGCCGCGCCGGCGACGTCCAGCGCGGTCTCGTAGATCGCGTTCCACCAGGTGTAGCCGCCGAACATGGCGAACATGGTGGTGCCGATGGCCAGCAGCACGAACAGCGACAGCGCCGCCACCCCGACCTTGCGGTTGAGCACCGAGCCGAAGTTGCGCCGGACCGCGGCCAGCACCCGTCCGCGCCGGCGGCTCACCGCCCGCTCGAGGGCCGGGCCGTTGGTGAAGGCCAGCACCAGGTCGCTGGCGTGCTCGTCCACCGGCAGCAGGTCGGCGTTGGTCTGGTCGGTCGTGTCGGCCAGGCCGCAGATGATCCGCGACGCGTCCACCTCGTCGCGGCGCACCACATACAAGGTGCGGCCGGACACCCGGATGTGGGTCGGGCCCTCGCGGCCCAGCGCCGCCGCCACGAACGACGGGGCGGCCATCGCCGCGTCCGACAGCACCGCGCAGTCCGCGAACAGTGTGCGGACCCGGTGGCCCAGGCTCATGTTGAACTGGCGCAGCACCAGCCGCAGGTCCGGATTGATGTCCTGGGCCAGCAGCGCCGCGTGGATGTTGCCGGCGTCGTCCGAGCCCAGCAACGCCAGCGCCCGGGCCGTGGACAGCTTCGCCGCCTGAAAGGCCGCGTTGTCCGGATCCGCGGCCTCGATCACCTTGACCCGGCTGAGCTGCGCGATCCGCGGCCCGTAGTTGGCCTGCTTGGACGGCAGGATGACGGTGACGTCCTCGTCGTACCGATTGATCAGCTCGTCGACCAGTCGGAAGGCCAGCGGACTGTCCCCGCACACCACCAGATGCCGACGCCGGTCGTTCCTACGGAGCTGGAGCGTCGGCACCTCTTGATCGTATGCGAGCGGCGTCGGACGGTGGGCCGGTTCGCGGGGTCGGAAGGCCCTTCGGCGGTTCGGTCCACGGGTGGCCGCCTACCGACCAGCGGGCACGGGTGTCCGCGCCGGGCTGGTCGGTGCGTGAGGTCCATCGCCTGACCAGCGGGGGCCGGGTTGGCCGGGGGTGCGGCCGATGGGCCGGACCGGGCTGGTCAGTGGAGAGGGGGGACCGGCTGGTCAGCTGGGCCGAGTGGCCGCGGGAGGCTGATCAGCGGGGTCCGGGGCCATCGGCCGCGCCGGCCGACGGGGACCAGTCAGTAGTGGTTCTGCTGGTTGTTCTGGGACTCCCAGGCCAGGCGCTGGGTGATCCACTCCTGGGCCAGGGCCTGCGGGGAGGTCTGGTGCATGGCGGCGAGCTCGCGGAGCTGCTCGTTCGCGGTCAGCGTCAGCCGCAGCTGGTAGACCTGCGCGTTGCCGAAGCGGCGGCCGGACCCGGTGGTCTCGACGTCGCCCTCGGGCGCCAGCGCGGCCAGGTAGTTCTCCAGCTCGTGGTCCGGAGCGGCTTCCTGCTGCTCACGGGCGGGCTCGCGGTGTCTACCGTCTTTTTTCCGTCCAAGCGAGGGAAGAGGCACGCCGACGAGGATAACGGTTCGGTTGCGGGCGGGTGACAGGTGTGTCCCCTGCCACACCGGGGGCATGGAGAGGCCCCCGCGCCAGGGGGAGGAACGCGGGGGCCGGAGGGGATCTCCACAGGCGCTGACCGGGGGTATGTCAGCTAAGAGGATTGTGACATGGCTCGTTGCCGCGTGCGAGGGTATCGCCGGGATTCGTTCCTGAATTTCTCGCTTGAAAACCAGGTAGTTCCGGCGGACCCCATGACGATCATTGCTCGGCCCGGCTGAGCGCGGCTGCTCCGGACAGCGCTTGCGTTCGACCGCGTTCGACCGGTACGGCCTTGAAACGGTTAAGTGTGAAACTGTCATGAGTGCACGGAGTGTGACCGCAACCGTGACTCGTTACTCTTCGTCGCTTTCGCGTGGTATCGCGACTATCGGTAACTGGATTGATCGCCGCTGGTGACGCAAACGACGGGCATTGCTCCCGGCCGTGGGCCCGGCACCGGTTCCGGACGCCGTCGGCCCCTCCTGGCCTGCGCAGACGTGCGCGATCGGGCAGCGAGTTGTCGCCCGGCGCACTCGGCGGTGAACCGTGTTCTCTCCAGCTGGCGAACCGAACAGCGCACCGGTTGCCCTCGGTGAGCGTCGCCGAAGCCGCCGCCATTGGCATTAGTTGCCCGCGTCCTTCCCGAAGGGCTCGGCGCTCGTCGGCCGGCCGTGGTGGGAGGCCGGCTTGAGCTCGGCTCGAAAGATCGTCGACTGCGTGGGGTATACGCGTAACCCGAGGAAGCCTGGCGCGTTCCCTGTTTCCACAATGCGAGAACGATCGGGGTAAACCTCGGACGCGACCGCGTTCCCGATCGGGCGTTCGGCCGCACGACCGCGTCATTTCAACGTTGTTCCGAGCCGCTTTGCCGTGGACCGGGGACGGCTGGTGGCCGCCCTTGGTCGGGCCGAGGCCGCTGTGGTGGGACGGCCGGCGCACGCGGCTTCGGTGGTCGACCGACGGCGTGGCGGACGGGGCGGTCGCGCCGGGTGCTCGCACCGGATGGCTGCGGGGCGGGGCGGCGCTGACCGGCGGCCGATGTGGCCCATGTGGATGTGGCCGATCTGACTGTGGCCGTTCTGGGTGTGGCCGACGTGGATGTGGCCGTTCTGGATGGCCGATCCGATGTGGCTGATCTATAGGACGGAGCGGCCGCCTGGCGGCCACAGCCGCCTTACTGCACGTAATGCCGAGCGACCGCCGCCTTCGCCCGCCCGGCTACCGGCGGCAGAACTGACTGATTGTCGGATCCGGGCGCGTATCAACGGGCAACGGCCCCGGGGCCACCGCAGCGGGCCGGGCAAGACCAACTACCCCCGCGAGGTAGTCGTATGAGCTCCGGACCTCGGGCGCGAGCAGGGGCTGGACCGATGCAGGCGTTGGCGCAGTTGATCAGTACCCGGTCTGGTGCATAACTCACGGTTACTCTGCGTCTGAGGGGAATCACTCTCCGGGGGGCTGCAAGGCGTGGCGCGGCTCGCTTAGCCTCGCCGCCACGAGCTGAGTCGGGGAGGCACCACATGAGCGGGTCCCTTGAAGTCCGAAAGTTCCTCTTGCAGCACGACGACGCGATGCCGCGAGGCTCGACCAACGGCGTGCCCGCGCAGCGCAGCGACGAACCGTCCAAGATCTCGGCCGACCAGGTGCACCGTGCCCGTCTCGCGGTGGCCCGGGGCGCGCTCGATGTGGACGACTGCCGCCAGCTGCTGGACATGCTCGGCCTGTCGCCGGGCGACGACGGCGTGCCGCCGGTCCGCCGATAGCCACTCGGGCAAGCAACCGCGATCGACCAGGACCGGTCGTCGGGGTCAACGGCGTTCGGGGCGTCGCCCGACGGTCGGTCTTCCTTCAATCCGACAGACGCGAGACTTCGTCACCTCCGGCTTCGTGAGGTGTCCTCGCGAAGTCGATCACCGAGAACAAGATCGGGCAGTCCCGGCCAAATGTGCCGTGACGACAAGTGGCTACGCCGATGGTCCATTCGGTCGCTTGCCGACGGGAAATTGTCCGGCGCTTGTCCGGTCCGCTTCTGCCGGCTGTGAATTTGTGAACGCGGACGCCGGGAAGAATCGCAAAATTGTCGAGGCCGGCCGTCGTGGAGTGTGGCGCAGCCCACGTCAACTGGTGCGACCCGGTCGGCGGCCCCGGCCAGGCCCTGAACAGGCCTTGATCGACTGTCTCGAGCCGTGGGGCGCGGGGAAAGTGCAGGTGAGAGGGTTTCGGGGCCCCGGATTTGGAAGTTGTCCCCGACCCGTTCTATGCTACTCGTGCTTCCAGCGGACAGCCGTTGGAGGGCCCGGATGCCAAGGTCCCTCGTAGCGGGATCCAAGGAAGACGGAGTCCTCATCGTCTAGCGGCCTAGGACCCCGCCCTTTCAAGGCGGTAGCACGGGTTCGAATCCCGTTGGGGGCACGGCAGCACAGGCAGTACAGTGACAAGCAAGACGCAGCAAGCAAGAGGCAGTGCATCAAGGCCCAGTGGCGCAGTTGGTTAGCGCGTCGCCCTGTCACGGCGAAGGTCGCGGGTTCAAGTCCCGTCTGGGTCGCAGGAGTTCGATCGGGCTTCCGGTCATCTCTGGCCAGGTAGCTCAGTTGGTACGAGCGACCGCCTGAAAAGCGGTAGGTCGGCGGTTCGACCCCGCCCCTGGCCACGAGCTCGGGCGACGTGTGTCCATGGAGAGCATGGACCATGTCGCTCGTTTTTTGTTCTGGGGGGCGACCCCCAGACCCCCGGAGGCCGGGCTTCGCCCGGCGAGGGGGTGCGGCCGTCTGTCTGAGGCGTGGAACATCTTTGATGTTCTGCGCCTTTTGTGTTGTTTGGCCCCGGTGGGTTTCTTCGCTTAGTTGTGATGCGCTGCTCGTCCGTGTGGGGGCGCTGGTCTGCCCACGGATCGGGGTCACGCTGGGTTCAACAAACGCCGTAACTTTCCCGTATCAACGCCCCTAACGAGTTACGTGTCACTCAACTGGGGGATATTCGGTCATGCCGGTGGAACCGTTCGGCGGCCTACGGAATAACCTGACTGGCGAATCGTCGTGGTGGAGAGTCGGATATCGTCCACGCCGACCCCGGCCCGCCCTTCGAGCACGGCCGCAGGTCATCGGTGGCTCCACGCCCCGAATCAGTTGATCTTGGGAGACGGGATGCGGGTTCGGGTGAGACAGCTCAGACGGGGCGACGCCGCGGGTGCGGTGTCGATCCCGGCCCCCCTGGGTGTCCCGCTGCGCCGGCCGATCGAGGACCGACCGACCGAAGGCCGACTGGCCGAAGACCGGTCGATCGAGGACCGACCGTTCAAGGGCCGGCTGGTCGAGGACCGACCGATCGAAGACCGGGTGTTCGACGGCCGACGGTCTGAGGGGCGACTGACTGAGGGTCGACTGACAGAGGACCGACTGACAGAGGACCGACCGATCGACGGCCGGCTGGTCGAAGGCCCGTCAATTGAAGACCGGTTGTTCGAAGGTCGACCGTCCGAGGGCAGGCTGGTCGAGGACCGGCCGGCCCGGCCGGTGGCCACCTGGGAGGTCAAGTACCGGCGCGTGGTGATCGCCAGCGACCTCGGCTCCATCCTCGCGGTTGTCGTGCTGCTCGGCGCTGTTGTCGCGAACTCCGCCACGGCCGGCGACTTCCCGCCGGCGCTGCTGGCCATCGCCACCGTCGTCACGGTGCTCGCCTCGCTCACCGCCTGCCGGGCCTGGAGCACCGCGGTCCTCGGCCAGGAGGCCGAAGAGTTCCGCCGCCTCGGCAAAGCCGTTGTCGCGGCGGCCGTTGTGCTGGCGGTGGTGAGCCTGGGCCTGGGCCTGCCGGGTGTGCGCGGCTGGATCTTCCTGGTGGTGCCGACGATCGCGGTCGTCGCCTTCCCGCTGCGCTACATCCTGCGCCAACTGCTGCACCGCCGCCGTCGCGCCGGACGCTGCCTGCTCCCGGTGCTCGTCGCCGGCAGCGTGGAGACGGCGACGGACCTGATCGCCCGCACCCGCCGCGAGCCGCACAACGGCTGGCGCGTCGAGGCGGTCTGCGCCGGCGACCCGTGCGGCAACATCGAAGGCGTGCCGGTGGTCGGCCAGCTCGACGAACTCGCCGACCACGTCCGCCGCGGCGGCTACCGCGTCGTCGCCATCACCCCGGACCCGTACTGGACCCCGCTCCGGTTGCAGCGCCTGGCCTGGCAACTGGAGGGAACATCGGCCGAGATGGTCGTCGCCCCGGTGCTGATGGAGGTGGCCGGCCCCCGCGTGCACGTCACGGGTGTGCTCGGCCTGCCGCTGCTGCGCGTGAGCGCGCCGACCTTCACCGGCGCCCGCCGCGTGGTCAAGGAGATCGTCGACAAGATCGGCGCGCTGCTGCTGCTGACCCTGCTCGCTCCGGCCCTGATCGCCATCGCCGCCGCGATCCGGCTCGGCGACCGCGGCCCCGCCCTCTACCGGCAGCAGCGCGTCGGCAAGGACGGCAAGCCGTTCACCATCCTCAAGTTCCGGACGATGGTGGTCGACGCCGACCGCCGCCGGGACAAGCTGATGGCCGGCAACGAGGCGGCCGGGCCGCTGTTCAAGATGCGCCGCGACCCGCGGATCACGCCGCTCGGCGCGGTGCTGCGGCGGTTCTCCATCGACGAGCTGCCCCAGCTGGTGAACGTGCTGCGCGGCACGATGTCGCTCGTCGGGCCGCGACCGCCGCTGCCCGAGGAGGTCGAGGCCTACGGGCCGGACATGCTGCGGCGGCTGCTGGTGAAACCGGGCCTGACCGGCCTGTGGCAGGTCAGCGGGCGCAGCGACCTGCCGTGGGACGAGGCCGTGCGGCTGGACCTGCGCTACGTCGAGGACTGGTCGCTCGCCCTCGACGCGCTGATCCTCTGGAAGACGGTGCGCGCGGTCGTCCGGGGCCAAGGGGCCTACTGATCTTGTCCCGACGTGAACGGACCGAGGTGTCCTCGTGAAGGTCGTGCTGTTCTGTGGCGGTTACGGCATGCGCATGCGGGACGGCGCCGCCGACGACATCCCCAAGCCCATGCAGCAGGTCGGGCCGCGGCCCCTGCTGTGGCACGTGATGCGCTACTACGCCCATTTCGGACACACCGACTTCGTGCTGTGCCTCGGCTACGGCAGCCACCACATCAAGGACTTCTTCCTCGACTACCGCGAGACGGCGTCCAACGACTTCGTGCTGTGCGACGGCAAGGTCGAACTGCTCTCCTCGGACATTTCCGACTGGACGATCACCTTCGCGCACACCGGCGTCGACGCGCCGATCGGCGAGCGCCTGCGGCGGGTGCGGCACCTGGTCGACGGCGAGGACATGTTCCTGGCCAACTACGCCGACGTGCTCACCGACGCCCCGCTGACCGACATGGTCGAGCGGTTCGAGGCCAGCGACGCCGTCGCGTCGATGATGGTCGTGCCGCCGCAGTCCTCGTTCCACTGCGTGGAGCTGGGTGAGCACGGCGACGCGACGGGTATCACGCCGGTGAGCAAGCTGCCGCTGTGGGAGAACGGTGGCTACTTCGTGCTGCGGCCGGAGATCTTCGACCACCTGCCGCCCGGCGGCGACCTGGTCGAGGACGCGTGCGGCGACCTGGCCAAGCGCGGCCGGCTGAAGGCCTACCCGTACCGGGGTTTCTGGCAGCCGGCCGACACCGTGAAGGAACGCGTCGCGCTGGAGCACGCGTACCGGTCCGGCGATCGGCCGTGGATGCTGTGGGAGCGGGCATGAGACGCGCACAGGACACCGGACCTTGCCTCGACGTGGGTGGTGGCCGAGGCTGTACCGGTGATTCCGCCGCCACCCATGGAGGCCAGGTGAACAGGAAGGTCGCGCCGCTGATCGGCGTCGCCGCGGCGCCCATCGCGGTCGGGCTGCCGGTGTACAACGGCGAGCCCTACCTGGCCACCGCGCTGGCCAGCCTGCGGGCGCAGCGGGACGTGGACTTCGAGCTGTGGATCGGCGACAACTGCTCGACCGACGGCACCGAGGAGATCTGCCGCGAGGCGGCCAAACAGGACAACCGCATCCGGTACCGCCGCCGGGAGCGCAACGTCGGCTCCACCGACAACCACAACCGCCTGGTGCACGAGACGAAGGCCCGCTACTTCACGTGGGCGGCGTCGGACGACGCCTACGAGCCGGACCGGCTGCGCAAGATGCTCGACGCGCTGGCCGACCGCCCCGACGCGGCGCTGTCGTTCACCTCGGCCCGGGAGATCGACTCCACCGGCGCGACCGTCGGGCACTGGGACAACCCCTGCCGGACCGAGCACTACGACCCGGTGGTCCGCCTGCGCGACCTGATCGGCCGTGAGCACGAGAACTACCACTGCTACGGCCTGTACCGGCGGGACATCCTGACCAGGACCCACCTGCTGCCGCCGGTGAAGAACAACGACCGGATACTGATCGCCGAGCTGGCCCTGTACGGCCGGTTCGCGGAGGTCCGCGAGGGGTTGCTGCTGCACCGCCTGCACGACCGCCGGCTGACCCAGTCGGTGTCCCAGCGGGACTGGTACCGCACCCAGCGCAGCGACGGCAAGCGGCTGGTCATGCCCAATGTCGAGGAAGCGGGCTGGTACCTGAAGGCCATCGCGGGGGCTCCCCTCAAGCGGCAGCAGCGGGTGCTGGCACTGTTGGCGCTGCGGCCGTGGATCCGGCAGAACGCGGTCCCGATGGCGCGCAACGTGGCGCGGGCGGCGGTCGACGGGGCCAGGATGGCGGCGTCGGCGGCACTGCCCCGCAAGTGAGACCGAGTCAGGCGAAAGGGAACACGTGGACGCGTTGGACATCCTGCGGGTGCTGCGACGGCGGTGGAAGTTCACCGCGCTGGCCGGCGCCGTGCTCGTCGTCCTGGTCGGCGCCGTGGTGTTCCTGGTGCCCAAGCAGTACAAGGTGACGGCGATCAGCCTGGTCACGCCGGCCAGCAGCCAGGACGTGCAGAACCCGTACAGCGTCGCCGGCCAGGCCCAGTCCCAGATGGCCGCGCTGCTGGTCACGGTGCTGACCTCGCCCGCCGTGACCGAGGGCTACGCGTCCAAGGGCGCCACCGGCAGCATCGAGGTCACCAACGCCAACGGCTCCTCCGACAGCGCGACGACCGACAGCCCGTTCATCACGATCACGGTGACCGACAGGTCGGCCGACGGCGCGGTGCAGGGCGCGCAGTTGGTCCGGCAGCGGGCTCTGGACGAGCTGAAGAACCGCCAGGACGCGGCCAAGGTCACCGACGCGCAGCGGCTGATCCTCACCGACGTGCTGCCGGCGGCCAACCCCACCACCACCCGGGCCTCCCAGTACCGGGCCATCGGCCTGGTCGCCGCGCTCGGGCTGGTGCTGGGCGTGCTGGGCGTGGTCATCGCCGACCGGTTCATCACCCGGCGGGCCAAGCGGGAGACGGCCGAGGACAAGGACGGGCCGGAGCAGACGCCCGAGAAGGTCAACGGGAAGGCCAACGGCGAGCACCGCCAGGGGGTGCTGCCCGAGTTGCGCGCCCCCGCGAAGCTCCCGGTCAACGAGCCGCCGACGATCAAGTTCTCGCCGGTGCGCAGCGATGAGAAGCAAGGCGGAGGGAGCCGCCGATGACGGTGGCCGCGGCCGGCAGACGCACGCCGGGCACCACTGTCGCGGCCCAGGCGCTCTTCCGGGTCTCTCCGCACGTCATCCTGGGCGGTTACGCGCTGCTGTTGGCGTTGCCGCAGAACAACGTGCTCGCCGGCGGCGGTGGCGGCATCACGCCGGCCCGCGTGGTGGCCGGCGGCTGCCTGCTGTGGTGGCTGGTCGCGCGCTTCGCCGGCGGCTTCCGTCTCGCGGTCGGGACCAACCCGGTCCGCCGGGTGCTGCTGCTGGCGCTGGCCCTGTTCACCGCCGCGGACGCGATCGCCTTCATCGGCGGCGTGCAGGACTCGCGGATCGCCAACGCCGACCGCGGCGCGATGCTGTTCGTGCTGGCCGTCGGCGCCGCGCTGCTGGTGTGCGACGGACTGAGCAGCACCCGGGCGCTGCGCGCGGTGTTCGCCGGCGCCGTCGTCGGCTTCACCTGCTCGGCCGTCGCCGCGATCGCCCAGTTCGGCGCCGGCGTCGACCTGCGCAAGCTGACCGTCTTTCCCGGGCTGGCCGCGCAGCCGCTCGGCGACCTCGCCCTGGGCCGCGGCGGTCTCGAGCGGTCCATCGGCTTCGCCGGCCACCCCATCGAGCTGGCCGCCACCACGGTGGCGATGCTGCCGCTGGCCCTGCATCTCGCGCGGTACGGGCGGTTCAAGCCGCTCTGGTGGACCTGCGCCGTGCTGCTGATCGGCGGCCCCTTGGTGTCGATCTCCCGCACCGGCCTGCTCGGCCTGGTCGTGATCGGCGTCTTCCTGCTGCCCCGCTACGGCCTGGTGCGCTGGCTGCTGGTCGCCGGCCTGCTCAGCAGCGCCGTGTTCGCGGCCGGCGTCATCTGGCCGCGGCTGCTGGACGTCCTGATCAACACGGTGGCCGGGTCCAGCAAGGACTCCAGCATCTGGTCCCGGCTGACCAAGTACGACTACGTGTGGACCCACTTCCTGGCCAAACCGCTGGGCGGGCAGGGACTCGGCACCTATGTCGCGCCGGTGCAGCCGTACCTGGACAACCAGTACCTGCTGACCACGGTCGAGTCGGGACTGCCCGGACTGGTCGGTTTTGTCGTGCTGCTGGCCGTGCCGTTGTGGTGGGCCTTCCGGCTCTGGCGCTCCAGGACGATCGACTCGCCGCCGCAGGTGCGGGACGCGGCCTGGGCCGTCGCGGTGGCCCTGCTGGTGTGCGTGATCAGCTTCGGCACCTACGACGGGCTGGCCTTCCCGCAGATGGCCGGGATGTCGCTGCTGCTCGTGGGCAGCGCCGGGGCGCTGTACCGCATCGCCCGCCGGACCGAGGTGGCCGCATGACCCGGGTGCTGGTCGCGGCCG
>DASWRQ010000366.1:0-7693 GCA_036403095.1 Kutzneria sp.
CGCCACATGTGGCGTTTCGGCGTGGGTCACCGGGCCCAGGACTTGATCTTGCCGCGGACCCGGGTGATGGCGGTCTGGGTGGCCCGGGGAGTGGTGCCGAGCATGCGGGCGATATCGCTGTGCGGGTGGCCGCTGGCGACCAGGGCCACCAACTCGCGCTCGTAGGCGGTGAGCCGGGGGAGGGTGGAGGCGACCCAGTCGGCCTCGGCCCGGTCGCAGGTGAGCTCGGCCGGGTCGGCGTCGGCCAGCGGGTCGAGCCTGGTGTGCGAGTGGGCCCTGGTGGCCGTGGTGCGGCGGCGGGCTTCGTCGACGCACAGCCGCTTCACGACGGTGACCAGGAAGGGGTGCAGGCGGTCCAGGTCCAGCTCGGAGAAGTGCGCGGCGCGCAGCAGGGCGTCGTGGACTATGTCCTCCGCCTGCCCGCTGCCCGCGGTGTGCCGTGCCGCGATCCCGACCAGCTGCGGTCGGACCTTGGCGCACTCCTCCCAGAACCGGGCCGGGACCTCTGCGGTCTGGCCCGGTGGGTGCTGTCGCATTGCCGTCCTTTCGTAGGCACAACAGGAAGAAGTTGCGAATTCATTTAGCTTCGCGAAAAAATCTCCCGTGGCACACGGCACTGTGCGCCTGGCTTGTGTCTACGGTGTAACAACGTTTGCTGTCACTGCCGGTAGGCCGTTATCTACGTCACGTGACAACTGGTCGGTCCGGCCGCTTGCTCACCCTTTCGGGTGACGTTTGGTGAGCCCGGCGGTGCGCCGTGCGTAGACCCCATGGAACGACAAGTTCCCCAGGACCAGGTGTCCGGTGTGGTGGCAGGGACCACGCCGGTTGCCTGACCGGTGGGCTGGCGCGGTGGCAGGGACCGTGCCAGCCCATCCTTGTCTCTCACGGCCGTTTCCGGCCGTTTCCCTCGCTCGGTTTCTCAGCGATAGCTCTCGAACAGCTTGAGCAGCAGCCGATGCAGCTCGTCCTGTTCCTCGGCCGTCAGCGGCGAGAGCATCTCCGCGTTCATCCGCTCCACGTCGACCAGCCGCTGCCGCAGCGCCTTCGCGCCGGCCGGGGTCGGCATCACGGCGTAGCGGCGCCGGTCCCGCTCGTCCCGCTTGCGATTGGCCAGCCCGGCCTTCTCCAGGTCGTCCAGCAGCGCCACGAGATCGCTGGCGTCGATGCCCAGCCGCTCGCTGATCTCCTTCTGCGACGACGCCCCGTGGTCCTCGAGCGAGGCCAGGATCATCAGGTGCTGCGCGCGCAGATCGTGCTCGAAATGCGCGCCGGCCAGTCGGCGCCATTGCTTGGCCAGATGCACGAGCAGGAAACTGGGTAGCCGCAGCATCCGTTCCGGTAGCGCCAGCTGGTCGGTCCGGTCCGGGATGCCCATACCCCACATTGTACGGATTACCCATGTTGGGGCATCCCCACGAAGTGGCACGCAGTGGAGATCTACTGTGGTCTTGATCACAATCGGCTAACGTCGGCCGCCCTATGAGAGATGTGCATGGTGCGCGTCGAAACAAAGCCTTTCCGCGCACTTGCGCGCAGCCGAGGTGCCCTCCGGGTAGCTTTTCGGTGGCCGATCGTCAGGATTCCCGGCCCCGGGGGTTGCTCTCTGCGCCGGATGCCCTAGGCTGGTCCCAGATCGAACAACACAGACCTCCCGTCACCCCTCCCCCCTGGTGACGGGAAACCGGAGCCCCCGTCCTTGACGGGGGCTCCGTGCTTTCCGGGTATCAGTGCTTGCTGGGCCAGGGCTTTTCGGGATCAGTGCAGAACGTTGACCGCGCGGGCCACCACCAGCACCACGATCACCAGCGACACGATCGACTGGGCCATCATCGCCAGCTTGGCCCACGGCCGCATCGGCAGCACGTCGGTCGGGCTGAACGCGGTGGCGTTGGTGAACGACAGGTAGAGATAGTCCACGTACCAGGGCTCCCAGTCCTTCGGCGCCATGTCCGGGCTGGCCATCTGCGGGAACAGGAAGTCCGGGTACTCGCGCGCGCCCATCGCCCGCAGTCCCGGCCCGCCGCGGTCGAACTCCCAGTACCAGAGCGCGAACACGATGATGTTGGTGACGTAGATGTCCGCGCCGGTGGTGAGCAGCTCGACCGCGTCGTCGCCGATGGCGCCGTCCAGGATGTGCCGGATCAGCTGCACGCCGTTGACCGCGTTGGCCGCGCTGACCAGGAAGCCGACCGTCAGCCCCACCCGCCGCTCGAGCGCGCTGTGCTTGCTGATCCGGCCGGGGTTGGCGATCAGCAGCGCCACCAGCAGCGCGAACGTCAGCGCGGGCAGCAGCCAGATCGGCAGGAAGGTCATGGTCTGCGGCAACGGCAGCTGGAGGGCCAGGGCCACCGCGATGGCGCCGGCCACCGACCAGCGCTGCTCGGTCTGCGTCTCCCGGCGCCAGGCGGGCATCTCGGCTTGGGTCACGCGATCATGGTGGACGCGCCGCGCCAGACGTGCGAACGGGCGGGCGCTCATCGAGCGCCCGCCCGTCACGTTAGCGGCCGACCAGTAGGTCGCCTCTCGGCGAGTTACGCAGTACGGCTCCAGCCGAACGGTATTCCGTACCCGTGGTTTCAGATGCGGCCCGGGGGACACGTACTGGCCAACCGCTCCTTACAACGGTACGGGTCTTGGTCTTGTTCCCGCATCACTCGGGAGGCGCAAACGGGTGCGTGACCATGATCACGCAACGTGGTCGATGGGCGGTGAACCGGGTGAGACGCCGGAAATCCGGTCACTACTGGTCACGGACCGACAGCGGGACGGCACACCCGCTTGGCGCGTTCGGTGGGTGCCCGACCCGTCCGCTGGCAGTCGTTGGCGGTCGGCGCTGTCCGGAAATGAGCCTTCCGGTAAGTGGGACCGCGTTGACAAATGGAGACCGGTTCGGTGTTGTTGAGCCATGACGGCCATCGCGAACCGCTTGTGTGACGGCGTTGTGTCCGGCGTGTTGCCTTGTCCGTGCTGACCGTCTGACCAGGCACGAGGCGCGCCCGAATTGGTGGACTACCGACGAAAGTCGTAGGCCGTACTGCCTAGCGGCTCACACGAATACGCGGTTGGAATACCGGTGTGTGGCCGATCAGAATGGTGGAGTACCAACTCTGCCCTGCGGTTGAGGTACCACATCATGAATGAACCTGGCCCGGTTGGACGTGGCGAGCTCCTGCGCTCGGCACGGGACCTGCTGGCGGGTGGCAGCGTGCTGTTCTGCGGCCCCGCCGGCATCGGCAAGTCGACGCTGCTGGGCGTGCTCGCCGACGAGCTCGCCGCCCACGGCGGGACGGTGCTGCGCTGCGCGCCGGCCGAGTCGGACCGAAGACTTCCGTTCGTCTGCCTGATCGACCTGCTCGCGGACGTCTCCGACGACGTGCTCGCGACGCTGCCCGCGCCGTTGCGGGCGGCGCTGGACGCGGCGTTGCTGCGCGGTGAGCATCCGACCTCCGACCAGAGCCGGCTGGGCGTGCGGCTGGCCGTGCTCCAGGTGTTGCAGCTGCTGTCCGACCGATCGCTGTCGCGTGGGGGCCCGATCCTGCTGGTGATCGACGACCTCCAGTGGGTGGACCGCCCGAGCGCCGAGGTGCTGGCCTTCGTGGCCCGCCGGCTGACCGGCGACCGGCTGCGGGTGCTGGCGGCGGAGCGGGTGCCGGACGGGGAGCAGCCGCTGCACCGCAGCCTGTGCCCGCCGGACGTGACCGAGCTGCCGGTGCCGCCGCTGACTCCGCGCGACGTGGCCCGGTTGCTGCTGCGGGACAACGGGGTTCTGCTGCCGCACGGCTCGGTGTTGCAGATCCACCAGCTGGCCGACGGCAATCCCTTCTATGCCTTGGAGCTGGGTCGCGCGGCGCTGCGTTCGGGCGTGCCGGAGAGCCCGGGCCGGCCGCTGCCGGTGCCGCGCCGGCTGCGCGCGCTGCTGCTGGACCGGCTGGGCGAGCTGAGCGAACGGGCCCAGGCCACGCTGCTGCTGGCCAGCGCCGCCACCCGGCCGAGCCTGACTCTGTTGCGTGCCGCCGGGCATCCCGAGGCCGCCGCGGATCTGGTCGCGGCCGAGCACTGCGATCTGGCCGTGGCCGACGACGACGGCATCGTGCGGTTCAGACATCCGCTCATCCGGGCAGCGATCTACGCCGAGGTCCCTTCGCACCGGCGCATCGACGCGCACGCCCGGTTGGCCGACGTGGTCACGGAGCCGGTCGAGCGGGCCCGGCACCTCGCGCTGGCCAAGCCCCATGAGGACGAGTCGGTCGCCGCGACCCTGATGGCCGCCGCGGCCTCGGCCCGGCGCCGCGGCGCCCCCGTGACCGCGGCCGAGCTGGCGGCGATGGCTGCGGACCGAACCCCGTGGGACAGCCAGCAGATCCGCGCCGAGCGACGACTGGTCGCCGCCGAGCACGCCTGCGATGCCGGGCTCCGGACCGAGGCGCGGACCGCCGCCGAGTCGGTGCTGGCCGACGCGCGCAGCCCGCGGCTGCGGGTCCGGGCCCGGCTTGTGTTGCTGCGCAACGCCGGGCAGGCGCTGCACGATCTCGGCCCGCTGATCGACGACGGGCTGGCCGACGCCGCCGGCGATCCCGGGCTGGAGGCGCCGCTGCGGATGTGGCTGGCCGGCCGGGCGCTGCTCGGCGGCGACACCGTGGAGGCGGCGGTGCAGGCGGCCCGCTCGGCCGAGCTGGCCACGACGGCCGGCGACGCGGCGACCGCCGTGCGCGCGCTGACTCGGTTGGCTCATCTGCAGTCCCTGCGTGGAGATCCGGCCGCGCGCGAGACCGTGGCCCGGGCGATCGAAATCGTCGAACACGATCCGCATGCCGAATCGTGGGAGTTGGAACGGCACCAGGCCGTGGTCGAGCTGAACGACGACGACCACCCGCGGGCCGAGCGGCGGCTGTTGTCCTTGCTGCGCAAGGTGGAGGAGACCGCGGCGGTCGAGGACACCGTCGCGATCATGGTCACGCTGGCCGAGGTGCAGTCACGGGCCGGGCAGTGCCGCCGGGCCGTGGAGACCGCGCGGCGGGCCATGACCCTGTTCTCCGAGGCCGGCGTCAGCTGTCCGCCCGCGCTGTACGTGGCCGCGCTGGCCGAGGCCAACGGCGGCAGCGCCGAGGCCGCCGCCGAGTACGCCGAGCGCGGCGCCCGGGAGTCGGCGGCGGTCGGCGATCAGCTCTACCTCATGCGCAACTTGGCCGTGCTGGGCCAGGTTCAGCTCACCACCGGCGATGCCCCGGCCGCGGTCGAGACCCTGTGCCGGGTCGGCGAGATCGGCCGCCGCATGGACATCCGCGATCCGGCCGTCGTGCGCTGGCAGGCCGATCTGGCCGAGGCGCTCGTGGCGACCGGGGCGCTCGAGGACGCCCGCGAGCTGATCGACCAGACTTCCAAGCAGGCCCTCGACTTCGGCCGGCACACGGTGCTGGCCAACCTGGAGCGGTCGGCCGCGCTGCTGGCCGTCGCCTCCGGTCTGCCCAGCGACGGCGTCGCTCGGCTGCGCGACATCGCCGATGGCCAGGTCGGTCTGGACCGGGCCCGCACGCTCGTCGCCCTCGCCGGCGTCGAACGGCGTTGCCGCCGGCGGGCCGCCGCCCGGGCCGCACTGTCCGAGGCGTACGAGATCTGCGCGGCGATCTCCGCCACCCCGTGGGCCGACCGGGTCCGTGACGAGCTCGACCGGGCCGGCGCGCAGTCCCGGGCCGACCACACCGTGGCGCTCACCGTTGCCGAGCAACGAGTTGCCGAGCTGGTTCGTGCCGGCTCCACCAACCGCGAGGTGGCGGCCGTGCTGTTCATCAGCGTGAAGACGGTCGAGGCCACCTTGTCGAGGATCTATCGCAAAGTAGGCGTCCGCTCACGCACCGAGTTGGTCCGCGCCATGGACGTCCCCGTGCCAGCCGCCCGCCAACCCGAACCAGAGCTACGCAGCCAAGCCGTGTGATCGCGGCATGTGGGGGCGGGGCACGGCAAGGGTTTCCTCGGTTTCACGGAGTGTGTCGGGTCAATAGCGTTTGGTGAGTCCCGATCCTGCCCCTGGGAGACCACAGTGAAGACGTTGAGGATCATCGGCGCGCTGGTTGCGCCGCTTGCCATCGCCGCCGTGGCGGCCCCGGTCGCGCTGGCCGCGCCGCAGCCGCGCGTGGCGCTCCAGTCCGATGCGGTGAGTGGCCTAAACCAGGCCCGGTCACTGGGCGAGATGCCGGCGGCGCAGCGGGTTTCGGTGGCGGTCAGCCTG
This sequence comes from Kutzneria sp., assembly GCA_036403095.1. GTDB lineage: Bacteria > Actinomycetota > Actinomycetes > Mycobacteriales > Pseudonocardiaceae > Kutzneria. The sequence continues at coordinate 6,230 of DASWRQ010000366.1, forward strand.
AACCTGCGCAACGGCGCGGAGCTGGACCGCACGATCGCCGCGGTGAACGACCCGCATTCGTCGCAGTACGGCCACTTCCTCACCCCGGAGCAGTTCACGGCCCGCTTCGGCCCGACCGACGACCAGGTCAACCGGGTCAAGGAATACCTGCGCGGGCAGGGCCTGTCGGTGGACTCGGTCAGCGCCAACCACCTCACGGTCGACGCCAGCGGCCCGGCGACGGCGGTGCAGAAGGCGTTCGGCACGACGCTGGCCAACTACCGTGACGGCAAGACCAATCGGCCCTTCTACGCCAACACCGCGGCCCCCACGCTGCCGGCCGACCTGGCCGGCACGGTGCTCGACATCGCCGGCCTGAACAACCGACAGGTCCGCGTGCACCACACGAAGGTCGACCCGCACGCGGGCCCGGGCGGCGGCTTCACGCCCACTCAGCTCAAGGGCGCCTACGACGTCTCGGCCACGTACAACGGATCCGGCCAAACGGTGGCACTGTGGGAGTTCGACGGCTTCCAGCAGACCAACATCACCAAGTACGACAGCTACTACGCCACCGGCTCGCCCACGCCCAAGGTGCAGAAGGTGTCCGGCGGCTCCGGGCCGGTCGGCGACGGCCAGGTCGAGGTGGAGCTGGACATCGAAGCGATCCAAGCGATCGCGCCCAAGGCTGCCATCACGGTGTTCGAGGCGCCCAACACCGACCAGGGCGAGGTCGACCTGGCCAATGCCATCGTCGCCAGCAAGATCTCCGTCACCTCGATCAGCTGGGGCCTGTCGGAGAAGGGCCGCACCACCTCGGGCATCCAGGCCGTGGACAACGTGCTGAAGCAGGGCGCGGCCCAGGGACAGAGCTTCTTCGCGGCCTCGGGTGACGACGGCTCGGACGACAACGGCGACGGCAGCACCACCGTGGACTTCCCGGCCAGCGACCCGAACGTGACCGGGGTCGGCGGCACGAACCTGTCCACGTCGACCACCACCACGTGGAAGAGCGAGACCGGCTGGAACGGCTCGGGCGGCGGCTATTCCACGGTGTTCGCGCTGCCCTCGTTCCAGAGTGGCGTGAAGATCGGCACCACCAACAAGCGCCAGGTGCCAGATGTTTCGGCGCAGGGTGGACCTACGGGCATCTCCGTCTACACCTCGGGGCAGTGGACCTCCGTGTACGGCACGTCCGGCGCGGCCCCGATCTGGGCCGGCGTCGCCGCGGTCTACAACCAGGCGGCAGCGGCGGCGGGCAAGACCGGACTGGGCTCGGCCAATGCCAAGCTGTACGCGCTGGCCAAGACCAACTTCCACGACATCGCCAGCGGCAGCAACGGCGCCTACAAGGCGGGCACGGGTTTCGACCTCGTGACCGGCATCGGCTCGCCGGACACGGCCAAGATCCTCACCGCCGGCATCAAGTAGGGAAACGCAAGTAGCGCCCGGCGATCTGGTCGCCATCTGGAAAAAAACGACGCG
>DASWRQ010000367.1:0-25911 GCA_036403095.1 Kutzneria sp.
GCGGTCGTGGAGATCATCGTCAAGAAGGGCGGCCGCTGCCGCTACACGACGATCCAGAACTGGTCGAACAACGTCTACAACCTGGTCACCAAGCGCGCCAAGGCCGAAGAGGGCGCGACCATGGAGTGGATCGACGGCAACATCGGCTCCAAGGTCACCATGAAGTACCCCTCGGTGTTCCTGATGGGCGAGCACGCCAAGGGCGAGGTGCTGTCGATCGCCTTCGCCGGCGAGGGCCAGCACCAGGATGCCGGCGCGAAGATGGTGCACCTGGCCCCTCACACCTCCTCGACCATCGTGTCGAAGTCGGTGGCGCGTGGCGGCGGCCGCACCTCCTACCGCGGCCTGGTCCGGGTGAACAAGGGCGCGCACCACTCCGCCTCCACGGTGAAGTGCGACGCGCTGCTGGTCGACCAGATCAGCCGGTCGGACACCTACCCGTATGTGGACGTCCGCGAGGACGACGTGTCCATGGGCCACGAGGCCACCGTCTCCAAGGTGAGCGCGGACCAGCTGTTCTACCTGATGTCCCGCGGCCTCACCGAGGACGAGGCGATGGCCATGGTGGTGCGCGGCTTCGTCGAGCCGATCGCGCGCGAGCTGCCGATGGAGTACGCGCTCGAGCTGAACCGCCTGATCGAACTCCAGATGGAAGGGGCCGTCGGCTGACATGGCCACCCCAACTACGCAGCACGGGTTGACCGAGCATTCTCACGGGGCAGCTCCCAAGGCTGGAGCGGTGATTCCCCAGAGCTCGCGCGGCGACCGGTTCACCTCCTACGACGTGGACGCCTTCGAGGTTCCGGGCGGGCGCGAGGAGGACTGGCGGTTCACCCCGCTCAAGCGGCTGAACGGCCTGCACAACGGCACCGCGGTGGCCAGCGGCACGGCCGCCGTCGACGTGGACGAGTCGCCGGAGGTGCGCGTCGAGCGCGTCGCCCGCGACGACCAGCGCATCGGCGAGGGCGGCGTGCCGGCCGACCGCGTGTCCGCGCAGGCCTGGTCGGCGTTCACCCAGGCCACCGTCGTCACCTTCCCCAAGGAGACGAAGGCGTCCCGGCCGACGGTCGTCACGGTCACCGGCCCCGGCGAGGGCGGCGTGGCCTTCGGGCACGTGCAGCTGCGCGCCGAGGCGTTCGCCGAGGCCGTGGTGGTCGTCGACTACCGCGGCTCCGGCACCTACGCCGACAACCTGGAGATCGTCGCCCTCGACGGCTCGAAGCTCACGGTCGTCGTCGTGCACGACTGGAGCGACGACGCCGTGCACGTGGGCGCGCACCTGGCCAAGGTCGGCCGGGACGCGACGCTCAAGCACACGGTCGTCACCATCGGCGGCAGCCTGGTGCGGGTCAGCCCGACCGTCACCTACGCCGACAAGGGCGGCGACGCCGACCTGGCCGGCCTGTACTTCGCCGACGCCGACCAGCACCTCGAGCACCGCACCTTCGTCGACCACGCGGTGTCCAACTGCCGCAGCAACGTGGTCTACAAGGGCGCGCTGCAGGGCAACGGGGCGCACACGGTGTGGATCGGCGACGTGCTGATCCGGGCCGCGGCCGAGGGCACGAACACCTACGAGCTCAACCGGAACCTGGTGCTCACCGACGGCGCCCGCGCCGACTCGGTGCCCAACCTGGAGATCGAGACCGGCGAGATCGAGGGCGCCGGCCACGCCAGCGCCACCGGCCGGTTCGACGACGAGCAGCTGTTCTACCTGCAGGCCAGGGGCATCCCGGTGGACCAGGCGCGGCGGCTCGTGGTGCGCGGTTTCTTCCACGAGGTGCTGCAGAAGATCGCCGTGCCCGAGGTGCGTGACCGGCTCGAGGCCGCGATCGAGGCCGAGCTGCAGGCCGTGGGCGTGTGACGATGCTGAGGGCGTGTTCGCTGGCCGAGCTGGAGGACGGCAAGCCGTTCCCGGTCGAGCTGGCGGACACGCCCATCGTGCTCGTGCGCCGGGGCGACGAGGTGCACGCGCTGCGCGACGAGTGCACGCACGCCGAGATCGCCCTGGCCGAGGGCGAGCTGACCCGCAAGGGCCTGGAGTGCTGGCTGCACGGCTCGTGCTTCGACCTGCGCACCGGCGCCCCGTCATCGCCGCCCGCCACCGAGCCGGTGGCCGTGTACGCGGTGACCGTCGACGGCGAGGACGTGCTCGTCGACCCGGACAACCGCACCAACTGACCTTTGCCCCTCGCGGCAGCGAGAAAAAACTTACTGCACCGCCACACAGGAGAACGAAGAGCCGATGGCCACCCTGGAGATCAAGGACCTGCACGTCTCGGTCGTCACCGACGACGGCCCCAAGGAGATCCTCAAGGGGGTCGACCTGACGATCAAGGCCGGCGAGACGCACGCCATCATGGGGCCCAACGGCTCCGGCAAGTCGACGCTGTCCTACGCGATCGCGGGCCACCCCAAGTACCAGGTCACCTCGGGCGAGATCCTGCTCGACGGCGAGGACGTGCTGGGCATGGCCGTCGACGAGCGCGCCCGCGCCGGCATCTTCCTGGCCATGCAGTACCCGGTCGAGGTGCCCGGCGTGTCCATGTCGAACTTCCTGCGCACCGCCGCCACCGCCGTGCGCGGCGAGGCCCCGCAGGTGCGGCACTGGGTCAAGGAAGTCAAGTCCGCCATGGGCGACCTGGAGATCGACCCGTCGTTCGCCGAGCGCAGCGTGAACGAGGGCTTCTCCGGCGGCGAGAAGAAGCGGCACGAGATCCTCCAGCTGGCCCTGCTCAACCCGAAGATCGCCATCCTCGACGAGACCGACTCGGGTCTGGACGTGGACGCGCTGCGGGTCGTCTCCGAGGGCGTGAACCGGTTCCGGGCCAACGGCGAGTCCGGCGTCATGCTGATCACGCACTACACCCGGATCCTCAAGCACATCACCCCCGACTTCGTGCACGTGTTCGCCGGCGGCCGGATCGTCGAGTCCGGCGGCGCCGAGCTGGCCGCGCACCTCGAGGACGAGGGTTACGTGAAGTACACCGGCAAGCAGGAAGCTGCGCAGGTCCGCTGACGTTGCACCTGTTGACCCGTATCAGTTGAACGAGGAGGCGCCGGCAGTGACCACCACCGCTGCACCCTTGGACGTCGCCGCACTGAAAGCCGACTTCCCGATCTTGGCTCGCACGGTGCGCGAGGGCAAACGGCTGGTCTACCTGGACTCCGGCGCCACGTCGCAGCGGCCGACGCAGGTGCTCGACTTCGAGCGGGCGTACATCGAGACGTCCAACGCGGCCGTGCACCGGGGCGCGCACCAGCTCGCCGAGGAGGCCACCGACCTCTACGAGGAAGCCCGCGAGAAGATCGCGGACTTCGTCGGCGTCGGCGTGGACGAGGTCGTGTTCACCAAGAACGCCACCGAGTCCATCAACCTGGTCGCCTACGCCTTCGGCAACGCGGCCTTCTCCGACGACCCGGCGGCCAAGCGCTTCGTGCTCGGTCCGGGCGACGAGATCGTCGTGACGGAGATGGAGCACCACGCCAACCTGCTGCCGTGGCAGCAGCTGGCGCTGCGCACCGGGGCCACCTTGAAGTGGTTCGACGTCACCGAAGAGGGCCGGCTTGATCTGTCCAATATGGACGAGCTGATCACGCCGCGCACCAAGGTCGTCGCCTTCACCCATCAGTCCAACGTGCTCGGCACCGTGAACCCGGTGTCGGTGCTCGTGGCCAAGGCCCGGTCGGTCGGGGCGTTGACCGTGCTGGACGCCTGCCAGTCGGTGCCGCACGGGCCGGTGGACTTCCGGGCGCTGGGCGTGGACTTCGCCGCCTTCTCCGGGCACAAGATGCTGGGGCCGTCCGGCATCGGCGTGCTGTACGGGCGATTCGAGCTGCTGACCGCGATGCCGCCGTTCATCACCGGCGGATCGATGATCGAGCAGGTGTTCATGGAGCGCTCGACCTTCGCGCCGCCGCCGCAGCGGTTCGAGGCCGGCGTGCCCAACACGTCGCAGGCCATCGGCCTCGGCGCGGCCGTGGACTACCTGCGGCTGTTGGGCATGGACCGCGTCGCCGCGCACGAGCACGAGCTCACCGGCGCCGCGCTTGCCGGTCTGCAGGAGATCCCCGGCGTGCGGATCGTCGGTCCGGTCGACAACGTCGACCGCGGCTCGGCCGTGTCGTTCGTCGTCGACGGTGTGCACGCCCACGACGCCGGGCAGGTCCTCGACAGCCTCGGCATCGAGGTCCGGGTCGGGCACCACTGCGCGTGGCCGCTGCACCGCAAGCTCGACGCCGCCGCCACCGTGCGCGCCACTTTCTACGTCTACAACGACCTCGCCGACGTGCAGGCGCTGCTGGACGGTGTGCGCGAGACGCAGAAGTTCTTCGGGGTGAACGCCTGATGCAGCTCCAGCAGATGTACCAGGAGATCATCCTGGACCACTACAAGAACCCGCACCACCGCGGCCTGCGCGACCCCTTCGAGGCCGAGGTGCACCACGTCAACCCCACCTGTGGGGACGAGGTCACCGTGCGGGTGCACCTGGAGGGCGAGGGGCCCGACGCCAAGGTCGTCGACGTCTCCTACGACGGGCAGGGCTGCTCCATCAGCCAGGCCTCCACCTCGGTGCTGACCGACCTGGTGATCGGCCGCACCGTCGGCGACGCCTTCGGCACCCTCGACGTGTTCGTGGAGCTCATGCAGGGCCGCGGCAAGGTCGAGCCCGACGAGGACGTGCTCGAGGACGCCGTCGCCTTCGCCGGTGTCGCCAAGTACCCCGCGCGCGTGAAGTGCGCCCTGCTCGGCTGGATGGCTTTCAAGGACGCGGTCGCCCGCGTCGTCGATGGAGGACAGGCATGACCGCGGAAGACGTGACCCGGATCGACGAGACTCGGATCGACGAGACTCGGGCCGCCGAGGCGCTGCCCGAGGCGCCGGCCAAGGCCGATGCGCCTTCGCTGGAGGACATCGAGGAGGCCATGCGGGACGTGGTCGACCCCGAGCTCGGCATCAACGTGGTCGACCTCGGTCTGGTGTACGACATCCACCTGGACGACGAGAACGTCGCGACGCTGGACATGACGCTGACGTCGGCCGCCTGCCCGCTGACCGACGTGATCGAGGACCAGACCCGCGCCGCCCTGACCGGCGGCCCCGGCGGGGGAGTGGTCAGCGACTTCCGCATCAACTGGGTGTGGATGCCGCCGTGGGGCCCGGAGAAGATCACCGACGACGGGCGCGACCAGCTGCGCGCCCTCGGCTTCACGGTCTGAGACAACGGAAGGGAAGACCCCTCGCCCGAGGGGCCTTCCGCCTCGTGGCTGCCGGTCGCGATCAGGCGGGCTTCACGGCCCTGACCAGGAACCGGTAGGTGCGCACGGCGAAGGGGCCCTCGGCCTCGATGCGGGCGTGCAGCCGGCGCAGCGCCTGGTCATACCGCGCGACAGTGAAGCCCTGCGCCTGCCAAGGAACCATCCGCAGCTGATAGACGACCGCGCCGATGTCGTGGAACGTCAACAGCGGCCACTCCTCACGGGCATCGACGATGTCCAACCCGGCGGCGGTCAGGGCTTCTGTTGCCACGCCGAGGTTCCAGCGGCGATCGGTGACCGGAGCGCCGAGGGCGTGGTTGAGGTCAACGCAGTCGTCGCTGCCGACCTGCTGGGTCAGCACCGTCCTGCCGTCCGCCAACACCCGGGCGATGCCGGCGGCGTCGAAGCGGCCGTGACGGTTGAGCACCAGGGAGAAGCTCTTGTCCGCGAAGGGCAGCCCCTCGGTGCCCACAACCTCGACTCCCAACGGCGCCAACCGGTCCGCCGCGACGGGAACGTTCGGCGGCCAGCCTTCCACCGCCCAGGTCCGGCCGGCCGGAGGGGCGAGCATGGCCAGGAGCTCGCCGCCGCCGGTGTCGATGTCCAGCACCGGGCCGCCGTCACGGAGCAACTCCGCGGCGAGCTCCGCGTAGTGCCAGGACGGCTCGGTGGTGACGGCACGCCCGTCCAGCCAGCCGAAATCCCAGCCGTGCAGCGGCTCTTCCGAAGCGGCGGTCACCAGCGAGTCGAAGTCCCCCATGATCGCGAACCGTAGGACGGCGGTGACGCCGCGTCGACCGACTTGATGCCTTGCCTGTCACTCGATCGGGTGGCATGGCGGGTTCTCGCGCCGCTTCGACTCCTGTTTTCCGCCTTGCCGTCGATGCTGACTGGGACAACCGAACGGATACCTACGAAGGACAGCGGTCGCGTGGAGACGAACGACCTGCTCAGCTACGACCTGTCCGACCATCGAGGAGCGACCGTCGTTCGTCCCACGGGCCGGCTGGACACTTGGACCTATGGGGAGCTTCGGGACACCCTGCTCAAGTGCGCGGCCGACGAGCCGCGGGCGGTGATCGTCGATCTCGAGGCGCTCGAGATCGTCGACGACTACCTGGTCGGCGTGTTCGTGGCGGTGTGGATGCGCATCGCCCAGTGGTCGCCGATGCCGTTGATGCTGGTGCCCGGTCACGGCAACGCCGCAGTGTTTCAGACGACGGCCGGGCGGCGATTTCTGTCCGTGTACACGAGCGTGTCGATGGCGCTGGAGCATCTCGACACGCCGCCCAGTCGCCGCCGCACGGTCCTGTGGTTGCCGCCCTCCCCACACAGCGTGCTGCCCGCTCGGCAGTTCGTCGGCGAGACCTGTCGCAACTGGAGGATTGAGACAATGACGGCGGACGCCGTCGCCGTGGCCGCGGAGCTGGTGGCCAACGTCGCGTCGCACGCCCACTCGCCGGCCCGGCTGCGGCTGGAGTCGTGGTCGGGCCGGCTGACGGTCGCGGTCGCCGACGACGACCCGACGCCGGTGTGCTTGCCGCCGACCGGGGAGGCCACCGCGGCCGGCGGCCTGGGGTTGGTCGCTCGTCTTGCGCGCGTGTGCGGCTGCTCGCCGATGCACTCGGGCGGCAAGGTGGTGTGGGCCGTACTCAGCGGGCCCGCGGACCACACCGCAGTCAGTGGTGGAACAGCCGCAACCCGGTTCGCACCAAGGTGATCCCGTGCTTGCGGCAGGCCTCGGCGACGTCGTCGGAGCGGATGGAGCCGCCGGGCTCGGCGATGTAGCGAACCCCGTGCCGGACGGCGTGGTCCACGTTGTCGCGGAACGGGAGGTAGCCGTCGGAGACGAAGGAGACGCCGGACAGCCGCTCCATCCACTCGGCCCGCTCGACGGCGGTCAGGTCCTCCTCGATGTACCGGATCTGCTCGTTGACCAGGTCCTGCCGGCGGGTGCCCGGCGCGACGTCGAGCAGCACCCGCACCGCCGGATGCCGGCGCAGCCACCAGATGTCGACCTTGCCGCCGGCCAGCCGGGTGCAGTCCACACGGGACTGTTGGCCGGCCCCGATGCCCAGCGTCGCACCGTCCTTCACATAGCAGACGGAGTTGGACTGGGTGTAGCGCAGCACGGCCAGGCCCAGCAGCAGGTCGTCCACGGCGGTCGACGGCAGAGCGGGGCCCGAGGTTGATTGACTCAGCAGTTCCCTGGTCAATGGCATGCGATCGCGGTCCTGCGTCAGCCGCATGCCGAAGACCTCGCGCGTTTCCCGTTGCGGCGGCACGAAATCCGGGTCGGCCTCGACGACGAGGAAGCGGCCGCCCTTCTTGGCGCTCAACGTCGCCACGGTGCCGGGCTCGAAGCCGGGGGCCACGATCCCGTCGCACACCACGGTGCTGAGCAGCGCCGCCAGCTCGGCGTCGACCGGCGCGGACACGGCGGCGAAGTCGCCGAAGGAGGACTTGGGGTCGGCGTCGCGGGCCCGCAGGTAGGCGCTGGCCACCGGCCCGACGTCGTCCATGCCGTACAGGTCGGCAGTCACCGGGTCGATCGGTCCGGACAGCGCGGCCCCGGCGGGCGAGACATGCTTGAACGAGGCGGCCACGGTCCGCCCGAGCGCTCGGGAGGCCTCCCGCACCAGCTGCCACGCGTTCAGCGCGTCCAACATGTTGATGTACGAGGGCTGCCCGTTCAGGATCCGGACCGCCGACCCGTCGTACTCGGCGGCCTGCTGCGGGTTGATGCCGTAGCGGAACTCCATCGCTGCCTCCTCAGCTTCTCGGCTGACGGAGACGCCCAGGCGGTCGACGCTCGCATCACGTGCCGGTCGCTCCCCGGTGGTAGCCCACCCTCGCCAGTCGCGACCTCCCCGAATGATACCGTATCGAACATGAGTTCGAGCGAACTGCCGCGTCGCTGGCCGGAGACGAACGCCGCCGACGAGCTGACCCTGCTCACCGAGTTCCTGACCTTCCTGCGCATCACGGCCGTGAACAAGCTGGCCGGGCTGGACCGGGCGGCCGCCGCGGCCACGCCCTTCCCGGCCTCGCCGGTGTTCAGCGCCATGGGCGTGATCCGCCACCTCACCTCGGTCGAGCGCTACTGGCTGGGCATCGTCGGCGGCGGCCTCGACCTGCCCAACCGCTGGGAGAGCCCCGACGCCGACATCGACTTCCGACTGTCCGAACAGGACACACCGGAATCCGTGGTCGCCGAGTACCGGGAGCAGTGGGAGCTCTCCCGACGGGCGCTGGCCGGCAAGGCGGCCGGTGACCTGTCCACGAAGGACGAGGACAAGACGGTGCGCTGGCTGCTGACGCACGTGGTGCAGGAGACCGCGCGCCACGTCGGACATCTGGACGTGCTCAGGGAGTTCGCCGACGGCACGACCGGCGAGTGAGGCTCACACCAGGTCGTCGGCCCCGGCGGTCTGCGCGGTCAGCAGGTCCACCACATCGGTGAGCTTGCCGTTGCGGGCGAACGCCCTGCGCTGCCGCTGCGCCCCACATCCCTTGGCCAGCAACGACTCCAGCAGGTCGAGCACGAGGTCGAGGTCGCCGGCCTCCTCCAGCGCCGGCCGCACCCGGCCGATCAGCTGCCGGACCAGCACGGGCGTGGGCAGGGTGTGCCCGGTGACGGGATTGACGCAGCTGCCGTCGAGCCCGTCGCGGGCGGCCCGCCAGCCGGCGGCCCGCAACAGGTGATGCGGCATGCCCAAAGGCGGCCGGTTGTCGTCCAGGGCGGTCGCGACCATCGCTCGGGTCATGGCGGCGATCAGCACCGCCTCGTCGGCCGTCGCGGCGACGTCGCAGACCCGCAGCTCGATGGTCGGATGTTGTTGCGACAGGCGGATGTCCCAGTAGGCCATGGCCCGGTCCATGGCCGCGCCGGCCTGTATCAGCGACCGGACGGCGTGCTCGTACTGGTCGGCCGACTCGAACACCGGCGGCGGGCCGGCCGTGGGCCAGCGCGCCCACACCAGGTAGCGCCAACTGGCGTAGCCGGTGTCCCGCCCCTCCCAGAACGGGGAATTGGCGCTCAGCGCGAGTAGTACCGGCAGCCACGGGCGCAGGTAGTTGCTGGCCCGAATACCTTCCTCCGGCCCGGGAATGCCGACGTGCACGTGACATCCGCAGATCGACAGCCCGTCGGTGACGGCGCCGAACTCCGCCGCCATCTGGTGGTAGCGGGCGTTGTCGGTCAGCGGCGGCGGCGCGGCGCGGCCCAGCACCGGCGTGCCGCTGGCGGCCAGCCGCAGCCCGTGCCGGCGCGCGGCTCCGGCCAGTTTTTCCCTGCTGTCAACAAGATTCTCGCGCACCTGCGCCATCGTGTGGCAGATGGGGGTGGCCGTCTCGACCTGGAACTGAGTGATCTCCGGCTGGAGCCCCGGCAGTCGGCCGGCCGCCGCGGCGAGCACGAGGGGTGCTCGCGGCGATACCCGCCGGGTGCGGTAGTCGACCAGCAGGAACTCCTCCTCGACGCCGACCGTCAGCGCCGCCCGGCCGCCCACCGATCTGGGTGCCGGCACGGCCGGCCGGCCCGTTTTCCCATGCTGCTGCCGCTCGATTCCGTCAATGGTGTGCACCGAAGCTCCCGCCGCCGACTGGGGATAGTCGCGTTCCGTCACCGAGTCAATGCTATGAGTGACCAACCAAGGCGCGCGTCCGGCGTTGGTGTGGTCCGAGCTTCACGATGGTGGCAGCACTTCGACGGACTGTCGGCAGTACTAACCCGCTTGGCGCTGGCGTGACGCATGCACGCTTTCAGGCGCTGACGGTGCCGCGCCGGGCGGGCGGCACCGTGGCCGCGGCAGTGCCGCCCCGCAGCACGTCCATCCGCTCCGAGCCCGGCCGGCCCAGCACCCAACTGTCCCCACGCAGGGCTTTCGCGTGCTTCTTCAACGGCGCGAGCAGCCGCGACACCTCGCGATAATCGCTCACACTGCCGGGGGAGCAGACCAGCGTGGCCAGCGACATCGAGATGGCCAGCCCGCCGGCGGTGTGCGAGGTGTCCAGCTGACCCGAGGACAGCGGCACCAGGTCGTCCAGGCCGGCGACGAACACGAAGTCGTCGCCGCCCACGTGCCCGACCTGCACGGTCGGCAGCACCACGGCGGCGTCGGCCAGGGCCCGGCCGATCGCGCGGATCAGGTCGTCGCCGGCCGCGAACCCGGCCGAGTCGTTGACCTGCTTGAAGCCGTCCACGTCCAGCCAGCCCACGGCGAAGATCTCCCGGACGGCGATGCGCCGGTCCACCTCGCGGGCCAGCGCGTCGCTGCCGGGCAGCCGGGTCAGCGGGTTGAGCGACGCCGCCTGCTCCACCTTCATCTCGGCGATGCCGCGCACCACGTCCCCGCTGTGCACGACGCCGAGGCAGCGGTCGTGCGAGTCGACGATGACGACCTCGTCGTTCATCCGCTGCCGTTCGGCCTTGGCCAGCAGGTCCAGCAGGTCCAGGGCGGTGGCGTCGCTGGGCAGGATGTAGGGCCGGTCGGCCAGTCGCGCGGCCTCGCGCCGGGCGTGCAGCGCGTGCCCGTACGGCCCGGTGACGGCCAACAGGAATCGGTTGCGGTCCACCGTGAACAGCGGACGGTTGTTCTCGTCGACCAGCACCACGCCGCCGACCGCGCCCTGGTTGGCCAGGATGGACCGGACCTCCTCGGCGGTCGCGGCCACCGGCAGCATGGTCGCGGGGTGCAGGAAATCCGTCACCCGAGGGCCGCTCGCCCGGCGCACCGGGCCGGTCAGCTCGGCCTCCGGCAGCTTGGTCAGCGCCGCCGCGATGGTGATCTCCACGTTGGGCCGGCGGCCGGCCTTGGCCAGCAGGTTGCCCTGGGCCAGGCCGAAGCCCAGCCGGCGCACCGCGGCCAGCTGGACCTCGCTCTCCACGCCCTCGGCGACCAGCTGCGCCCCGTTGTGCTCGGCCAGCACGGTCAGCGCCTGCACCAGGGCCGCCTTGCCGGCGTCGGTGGGCAGGCCGGCCACGATGCGCCGGTCCAGCTTGATCATCTCGGGGGCGAGCTCGGTGTACAGGGACAGCGGCACGTCGCCGTCGCCGACGCCGTCCAGCGCGATGTGGAAGCCGCTGCCGCGGAGCAGGTCCAGGCCGTTGCGCAGGTTCTCCCGACGCAGCCGGGAGAACGGCGTGCCGACCTCCAGCCACAGCGTGTCGGGCGCGCGGCCGGTCTCCCGCATCGCCTCCAGCAGCGGGCCGATCGACTCGGCCGCCTTGGACACGGTCGCGGCCAGCACGTTGACGTGCAGCGGCACGATGTTGTTGTGCTCGGCCGCGGCCCGCACCGCGGCGGCGGCCAGCGCAACGTCCGTCTCCAGCAGCTCCCCGGCGCGCGCGGCGTCGCGGAGCAGCTCGTAGACGGAACGAGAGGCAGGCCTCGCCAGCGCTTCGATGGCGATGACCCCGCCGGTGTGCAGGTTGAACAACGGCTGGAACGCGAAGCGCACATCCTCCAGCAACCCGGTCACGATCCGATACTGGCGTGCCCGGTGTGAAATTGCCGAGTGGCTTCACTGTGTGTTCATCGAGTTGTTGCGGCAAATGCAATCGCGCTGCGTAACCGGGGTGGCGCTGACCGGAACAACGCCAGCATCGCAGCCGCCGTACCGGTGAAGTTCTCACGTTCCGTGAGGTAAATCCGTTGATTTTCTGCGGGCAAGCGGAAAAACAGCTCAAAAAACGCGGGAACGCGGGCCGGCGGCAGGTGGAGCAACGTGGCCAGGCCCCGTCGCCGCAGTCCGTGCGTCATTTTGGCCGCCGGGGACCAGATCGTGCCACGAACTCGGGCCGGTGTCTCGGCGATCGCGTGCGCGACCCGCGGCGCCAGCGTCAGCGCGGTGGCCACGCTGTAGCCGGTCGCCGGATGGACCAGACCGGCTCGCGCGCCGAACGTGGCGAGCGGGCCTCGCGGCAGCGGCGGGTTCAGCGGGAAACGCACCCGTTCGTGTTCCGGACGGTCCAAGGGCCAGCCGTGCACGGCCAGCCGCCGGTGCAGGCGCTCGCGCAGCAGCTCGAACGAAAGCCCGGGCAGATGCGCGAGCGAGGTCTCCTCGACCAGCACGCGCTCGTCGTCCAGCGGCAGCGCGTAGCAGAAGGTCGGCGGGTCGCCGGCCTGCCGCCAGTCCATGAAGATCGCCTCGCCGTTGTCGAGCACGTCGGCCGGCAGCGTGACGCCGACGGCGGTCTGTTCGACGTAGCGGCCGCGCGGCGGGCCGGTGGCGTCGACCACGATGCCGGCGGTGATCGTCCGGCCGTTGATCGAGATCTGCTCCGGGGTGATCGACTCGGCCCGGCCGGCGATCGTCTCGATGTCCGGACGGGACAGACGGCGTCTCAGATTCTCGTTGTGCAGCACCACGTATTCGCCGTCGAGGCGATGCTCTGTGAGCGCGAACGCCCGGACAGTCGTGGCCCGGGCGGCGATCGCGTCGCGGGGCAGCGGCGGCAGCTCGTGCGCCCAGGCCCCATAGGTGTGCCGCCAAGGCTTCTCGGGATTCCGGTCCACGAGCGTCGTGCGCAGACCGAGGTCCGCGCAGGCGGCCGCCAGGGCGGACCCGGCCGGTCCGGCCCCCACCACCAGGACGTCGAGCACCCGTCCAGGCTAACGTCACACGCATGCACGACCTGCGAGCGCACCGCCGATTCTCCGACTCCTCGGCCGACCTGGCCGCCAGCCCGTTCCGGGCCGACCGGGACCGGGTGGCCAGCTCGCCGTTCTTCGCCCGGCTCGGCGGCGTGACCCAGGTGATCAGCCCGACCGGCTCCGGCCTGCTGCTGCACAACCGACTCACGCACAGCCTGAAGGTGGCGCAGGTCGCGCGGGCCATCGCCGAGCGGCTGACCGCCCGCGGCGACACCGCCGCCGTGCTGGACAAGCTCGGCGGCTGCGACCCGGACGTGGCCGAGGCGGCGAGCCTGGCCCACGATCTCGGGCACCCGCCGTTCGGGCACCTCGGCGAGCAGGTGCTGGACCGCATCGCCCGCAACCGGTTCGGGCTGGCCGACGGCTTCGAGGGCAACGCGCAGTCGTTTCGTATCGTGACCACCACCGACGTGCGCGGGCCGGCCGCCGTCGGTCTCGACCTGACGGTCGCGGTGCGTGCCGCGCTGCTGAAGTACCCGTGGACGCGGCTTTCCCACCCCTCGCCGCATCCCCGCACACTGCGGATCCCGCCGCGCGGGGCGTCCGAGCCGCCGGAGGCCGTGGGCAGCGGCTCGGCCAAGTTCTCCGCCTATGTCACGGAACTGGACGACTTCGAGCAGTCGCGGGCCCCGTTCCGCGGACGCGTCGAGGACTGGCAGCAGACGGTGGAAGCGTCCGTTATGGACACTGCCGACGACATCGCCTACGCCATCCACGACGTCGAGGACTTCCACCGGGTCGGCGTGTTGCAGCACGCGACCGTCGCTGCGGAGCTCACGACGTGGCTCACCGAGGCCCTGGACTTGGCGGCACTGTCCAAAGCGGAGCTTGCCGCGCAGTCGCGGCTGCCCGGGCGGTCGCTGGAGGCGATGCGGCGGCGGCTGCACGAGAAGGACTCGTGGGCGGTGGACGACGACGCGTTCGCCGCGGCGGTTCGTCGCGTGCGGACCGAGCTGGTGGACGGCCTGCTCGCGGTGCCGTTCGACGGCTCGGCCGAGGCGGAGCAGCGCGTCGCGGCGTTTTCCGGGCGGTGGACCACGCGGCTGGTCGACGGCGTCGAGGTGCTGCCGGATCCGACGCCGAGGTCCGGTCACGTTCTGCTGGCGCCCGCCCAGTGGCACGAGGTCGCCGTGCTGAAGTTCGTGCACCGGCGGTTCGTGCTGCTGCGCCCCGACCTGGCCCTGCACCAGCGCGGCCAGGCCCGGCTGCTGACCACTCTCGTCGAGGCGCTCGATCAGTGGCTGTCCGACCGGCACGAGGCCGACCGGCTGCCGCGGCGGCTGCACGACCTGGTCGAGCTGGCCGACACCGAGTACCGGTCACTGGCCCGGACGGCCCCGAACCTGCTGGTCGGACCGGCCGGCGACGTTCGGACTGGGCCGGATGCCGTGCGCCCCTTGGCCCGGGGGCGGGCCGTGGTGGACTTCGTGGCGTCGCTGACGGACGGTCAGGCCGCCTCGATGCTCGATGCGCTGTCCGGGCGAACCGGACAGCTGTGGACAGACGCCTTTGTTCTGTAGTTATCGACAAAACGTGACGATTGGCCCACTTGGGCGACACTCGCAAGGCTGCTGTGGGTGATCGTGCGGGGACTTTACGTTGGGATCACGGCTGGTGATCACCGGCCGGGTCGCCCACGCCGCACCCCTCGGAGGGCCCGTTGCGCAGATCCGTTCGACCCCGCACCACCCTGTTAGCAGCCGGGGCAGCCTGCCTGACCGCGGTCCTCGGCCTCGCTTCACCGGCCGTCGCCGCACCGCATCCCAACCCCGGCCTGATGGCCGCGAACACCGCGGCGCAGATCGCCGCCCTGCAGGACCTCAAGAAGTCCGAGTCGGCCACCGACCGGAAGATCGACAGCAAGCTGCTGGTCGAGAACAAGCTGCGCACCGACCGGTCCGCGCGCTCCGCGCTGCCGCACGTGCAGTCCAACCTCAAGATCGGCAGCGGCGACACCGTCGCCGTCGACATCCGCGCCACCAAGACCTCCGACGCGCTGGTCGACGCCGTGCGCAAGGCCGGCGGCCAGATCCGCAACGTCTCGCAGCGTGAGGCCAGCATCCGCGCCGAGGTGCCGCTGTCCGCGCTGGGCGCGCTGGCCACCCGGGACGACATCAAGCAGATCGAGGCCGGCAGCGACGCCATGACGTCCGCCGCGGCCCCCACCGGATCGGCGGCCCCCGGCCGCATCTCCAGCCAGCCCGACACCGTCTCGAAGCAGACCAGGGACGCGCGCGTCGAGGCGGCCACCAAGCCCGGCCTGCGGGCCAACATCGCCGCGGCCATCAGCAGCCAGGGCGACCGGGCGCATGCCGCCGACACCGCCCGGCAGCAGAACGGGATCACCGGTGTCGGCGCCAAGCTGTGCGCGCTGTCCGACGGTGTCTCCTCGCTGGCCGCGTCCGTGGCCTCCGGCGAGCTGCCGCCCGTCGACGTGTTGCCCGGTCAGGAAGGCAGCGGTGACGAGGGCACCGCGATGCTGGAGATCATGCACGACCTCGCCCCCGGCGCCGCGCTGGGCTTCGCCACCGCCTTCATCAGCGACAGCAGCTTCGCCGACAACATCCGCGCGCTGCGCAGCCAGGCGCACTGCGACGTCATCGTCGACGATGTCTTCTACTTCAACGAGGCCGCCTTCCAGGACGGTCCGATCGCGCAGGCCGTCAACGCCGTGACCGCGGACGGCGCACTGTACTTCTCGTCCGCCGGCAACGAGGGCAACGTCGTCGACGGCACCTCGGGTCACTGGGAGGGCGACTACGTCGACTCCGGCCAGGTGATCGGCAAGTTCGCCGGCGGCGCCCACAACTTCGCCGCCTCCGCCGGCGGCACCCAGGTCCTGGAGCCGCTGTCGGCCTCCTCCGCCGGGGTGCCCGTCACCCTGTGGTGGAACGATCCGTTGGCCCACGCCGCCGACGACTACGACCTGTACCTGCTCGACTCGGCCGGCAACGTCGTGTCGTTCAGCCAGAACCTGCAGACCGGCACCCAGGACCCGTACGAGCGGGTCAACACCTCCGCCGGCGGGCAGCGGCTGGCCATCGTGAAGTTCAAGGGCGACAACAAGTACCTGTCGCTGTCCGCCCTGCGTGGACGGTTCGTCGCCGGCGGCGGGCTGCAGGCCTTCGTGACGCCCGGGCAGACCAGCGGCCACTCCGCCGCCAAGGACGCCTACAGCGTCGCCGCCGCGCCGGCCGCCGCCGCCTTCGGCCGGCCCCTCGAGCCCGGCGACCCGGCCAACCCGGCCGGTCCCTACCCCGGCACGTTCAGCTCCGCCTCGCAGATCGAGCGGTTCAGCTCCGACGGCCCGCGCAAGATCTTCTTCAAGGCCGACGGCACGCCCGGGGCCGAGGTCCGGCAGAAGCCCGACATCACCGCCGCCGACGGCGTTTCCACGTCCGCGCCCGGCTTCTCCCCGTTCTTCGGCACCTCCGCCGCCGCGCCGCACGCGGCCGCCATCGCCGGTCTCGTCCTGTCGGGCAACCCCGGCATGTCGCCCGCCGACGTCCGGCAGGCCCTCACCGCCACCGCGGTGGACATCGGCGCTCCCGGCGTCGACAACCGCACCGGCGTCGGGGTCATCCTGGCCGACAAGGTGCTCGCCTACACCGGCGCCAGCCCCCAGCCCCTTGCTGCCGCCCAGGCGCCCACCGTCAAGGGCCCCAACGGTTCTCCGTACGTGAAGCCCGGTGACACGGCGACCGTGACCCTGCCCGTCTACAACGGTGGCGACGGCACCGCCGCCTCGACCAGCGTCGTCGTCGACTCGCCCACGTCCGGTGTCACCATCGCGCCTCGGTCCAAGCGCTACGGCACCATCGAGGCCGGACAGACCGTGATCAACTCGTTCGTGTTGACGGTGCCCGCCACCCAGCAGCTCGGCGTGCCGGTCGTGCTGAACGTCAAGGTCACCTTCGCCGGCGCGCATTCGCCGACCACGCAGACCTTCCAGATTCCCGTCGGTCAGCCCAATCCGGTGGCCCAGACGTTCGCCTTCGCCGGGGCCCCCGCCGCCATTCCCGACAACAGCACGGTCGGCGCCAGCGTCGCCATCCCCGTCACCGGGGTGGGCCGGGCCGCCAAGCTCACCTTCTCCATCGACGGCACGTCTTGCAGCACCACCGCCGGGTCCACCACCGTGGGCCTCGACCACACCTACGCCGGCGACCTCACCGGCACCCTGACGTCACCGTCCGGTGCCACCGCGGTGCTCTTCCAGCGGCGTGGCGGCGCCGGACACAACTTCTGCCAGGTCGTCTTCGACGACTCGGCGTCCACCGCCTTCTCTTCCGTCAGCTCCGCCAACGCGCCCTTCACCGGTTCCTGGAAGCCCCAGTCCGCGCTCGGCTCCTTGCTCGCCGACGCGGTCGACGGCACCTGGACCTTCAAGGTCGTCGACGGCGGCGCCGTGGACACCGGCAGCATCCGCTCGGTTTCCTTGCACATCAACGGTTTCGTAGCCTGACCCGTGGCCTCGCGGGGGCGTCCCGATCCCCGCGAGGCCCCGTTTCCAGAACTCGGTCAACATCGAAGAAACAAAGGGCCACCGTCGTAACAGCGCGTTGTTCCGGTGGACATGCGTCGGCAATGCCGGCTCACTGTACTGGTTTTCGTGAACGACGATTCGGTCGTACCGTGTGATGTCGAATTGGGCGGGTCGCATTTTCCCGTCCTGGTTGTCGGTGGTGGCCAGGCCGGCCTGTCGGTGAGTTATTGGCTGACGGCACGCGGCATCGGCCATCTCGTCCTGGAGAAGTCGTCGGTCGCCGCGGAATGGCGGGACCGGCGCTGGGACAGCTTTTGCCTGGTCACCCCGAACTGGCAGTGCGCGCTGCCCGGCCACCCCTATTCCGGTGGCGACCCGTACGGATTCATGCGCAAGGACGAGATCGTCGACTACGTCCGCTGCTACGCCGCCGCGATCGACGCCCCGCTGGTGGAGGGGGTCGCGGCGACGCGGCTGCGGGTCGGCGCGGACGGCCGGTTCACGGTGGCGACCACGGCCGGCACGGTCACCGCCGACCAGGTGGTGATCGCCACCGGCCCGTACCAGGTGCCGCTCACGCCCCGCATCGCCGAGCGCCTGCCGGTCGGCGTCGCACAGCTGCACTCCGCCCGGTACAAGCGTCCCGACCAGCTGCCGGACGGCGCCGTGCTGGTGGTCGGCACCGGGCAGTCCGGCTGCCAGATCGCCGAAGACCTGCACCTCGCCGGCCGGCGGGTGCACCTGGCCACCGGCCGCGCGCCGCGGGTCAGCCGGTTTCACCGTGGCCGGGACGTCGTGGACTGGCTCGACGACATGGGCTACTACCGCCGGTCTATCGCCGAGTTCGACGACGCCGACGCGGTCCGGCTGCGGGCCAACCACTACGTGACCGGGCGGGACGGCGGCCGGGACATCGACCTGCGGGCCTTCGCCCGGGACGGGATGCGGCTCTACGGCCGCCTGACCGGCATCACCGGGCCGAAGGTCGCCTTCGCCGGGGACCTGAAGGACAACCTCGACCACGCCGACGACGTGCTCCGGTCGATCAACGACGGCATCGACGACCACATCGCCGCCAACGGCATCGAGGCGCCGCCCGGCATTCGTTACGAGCCGGTGTGGACGCCGGAGAACACGCCGACCGAGATCGATCTGGTCGACGAGGGCATAACGTCGGTGATCTGGGCGACCGGATTCGGCCGGGATCACCGGTGGATCGATCTTCCACTGTTCGACGGCAAGGGGTATCCGGCCCACGATCGAGGCGTCACGAGTTTTCCCGGCGTTTACTTCATCGGACTGCCCTGGCAATGGACGTGGGGGTCGGGCCGATTCTCCGGCGTCGGGGCGGACGCCGAGCATATCGTGGTGGAAATCGAATCCGCGCGCCGTAGAAATCGGACGTTCGACATGCCGTGGATAGCCGGCACGCCGACGAGCACCTATCCCGGCGACGACAACTGGGTCGCCCCGCGGACGGCGGCGTGATGGCCACGCCGCGCTGGATCTGCGACGCGCACCGCCACCTCGGCGCGATGCCCGCGTATCCCTTCTACCAGGGGGCGCCTGTGCGCCCGGACACGACCGCGCGGGCCACCATCGCCGAGCTGATCGCCGACATGGACGCCGAAGGCGCCGAGCGGGCGCTGGTGATCCCCAACTACGGCGTGCCGGACCCGGATCTGGCGTTCTCGTTCAACGAACTGGTCGTGGAGGCGGCGGCCAAGGACGACCGGATCCGGGCCGCGCTGTGGGTGTCGCCCAAGCCGTCGGACGCGCAGCGCACGGCCGCCGCGCTGGCCCTGGCCGGCGAACCGGGCGTGCGGGCGCTCAAGTTGAGCTTCCTGCTCGGCGGTCGCGTGGACGACCCCGACTGCGCGCCCCAGCTGGACCTGATCTTCGACCACGCCCGCGAACGCGACCTCGTGGTGCATGTGCACACCTCCCCGGGCGCGGCCTCCGACATCGACGAGATCGGCCGGCTGGTCGACCGCTACGGCGACCACACGCGCATCCACCTGGTGCACTTCGGCGGCGGCATGAGCGGCCACATCAAGCTGGCCGGCGGCCGTTTCCTGGACTGGGTGCTGGCCGGCAAGCGCGTGTACACCGACCTGTCCTGGGCGATCGGCTTCGCCCCCCGCTGGCTGGTCGCCGAGCTGGACCGGCACGGCGTCGGGCACGACCGGGTGCTGTTCGCCAGCGACCAGCCGTGGGGCGAGTTCGACGGCGAACGGGCCAAGCTCGCCGCCGCCGTTGGCGACGGCCGGCTCGGCGCCGCCGTGTTCCGCGACAACTTCCACCATCTCTACCACTGAAGGAGCACGCGATGCCCGAGTTGACCGAGACCGAGACGCAGAGCCTCAACGAGATCCCGCACCCGTCGCTGCCCGAGGGCGCCACCCTCTACGGCGGCACCAAGGTCTTCCCCGACTACCAGGCCGAGCCCGGCCAGTCCTACTTCACGCTGGTGCACGGCATCGCGCACGAGTCGTCGGTCAGCTTCGTGGCGATCCTGCAGGCGACCAGGGCGCTGCGCAAGGGCTTCGAGACCGCCATCTACTTCTACGGCCCGGGCGCGATGAACTGCATGGCCACCCGGGGTTTCCCGACCACCGGCAACTCCGCGTTCCCGGGCGAGCACAACATCAACGAGTCGCTCAAGACGTTCATCAAGGAGGGCGGCAAGGTCTTCTGCTGCCGCTTCGGGCTGTCGCTGCACGGGCTGCGCGAGGAGGACCTGATCGAGGGCGTCATCCCCACGCACCCGCTGGACGTGCAGGACGCGCTGATCCACTACGCCCGCAAGGGCGCGATCATCAACTCCACGTACATGATCTGAGGTGGGAGGCGCCGTGCGAACAGCTACCTTCGTCGAACTGTCGCTGGTCGGCGTCCGGGGCGCGACGCCGGTCCGGCGCGGCATGGGCGCCGGGCCCAGCGCCGACGGCCACCTGGTCGTCGACGGCGTGAACGCGGCGCTGCCCACCAACCCGGACTCGCCCTACGAGCTGCGGGACGGCCGCGTGCTGGCCGGGGAGACCGACCTGGGCCTGTCCGCCACCCCGGTCCGGCGGCCCCGGTTCTACGACCTGTCCACTGTGGACGGGGTGTCGTACGAGAAGATCGCCCGCCTGCACGGGGCGGACGTGCTGGCCACTACCGTGGTGCAGACCTGCATTCGGTACGCCGAGGACCAGCGTTGCCGGTTCTGCACGATCGAGGAGTCGTTGCGGGCCGGGGCGACGGTCGCCGCGAAGACGCCCGCGCAGCTGGCCGAGGTCGCCGAGGCGGCGGTGCGGCTGGACGGCGTGCGGCAGATGGTGATGACCACCGGCACGACAACCGGGCCCGACCGTGGCGCGCGCAACCTCGTGCGCTGCGTGCGAGCGGTGCTCGAGGCCGTGCCCGGGCTGCCGATCCAGGTGCAGATCGAACCGCCGGCCGACCTGTCCGTGCTGGCCGAGCTGCACGCCGCGGGCGCGGTGTCGATCGGCGTCCACGTCGAGTCGCTCGATGATGAGGTGCGCCGGAAATGGATGCCCGGCAAGGGATCCGTGCCGATGAGCGAGTACGAGGCCGCCTGGGACGAGGCGGTCCGGCTGTTCGGGCGCAACCGGGTCTCCACCTACCTGCTGGTCGGGCTGGGCGAGGATCCGGGCGAGCTGATCGCCGGCGCGGCCCGGCTGATCGACCGCGGCGTGTACCCGTTCGTGGTGCCGTTCCGGGCCATGCCCGGCACGCTGGCCGTGCGTGACGGCGTGCCGGCGCCGGACGCGGCGCTGGTGACCTACGTGACCGAACAGGTCGCGAAACTGTTGCGCGAAGCGGACATGCGCGGCGCCGACCAGGTCGCCGGCTGCGCGGCCTGTGGTGGTTGCAGCGCGCTGCGGATGGCCGGCGCATGACGGCGATCGGCGAGGTGCTGCTGGGGCCGGCCCTGCGGTGTCGGATCTCGCGTGCCGAGGCGTCCGATGTGGACGCCTACCGCCGGCTGCGGGCCGAGGTCTTCGTGGCCGAGCAGGGGCTGTTCCACGCCAGCGATCTGGACTGGCGGGACGAGGATCCGCGGACCGTCGTGCTCGTCGCCCACGACGGCGCGGGCGAGGTGGTCGGCGGCGTGCGGCTCGGCCCGGCGACTCCCGGTGACGACGTCGGGTGGTGGGTCGGCGGCCGACTGGTGGTGCGGTTCGGCGATCGCCGGCTACTGGGTGTCGGCGCCGCGTTGGTCAACGCCGCCGCCGCACACGCCGAAGGCGCTGGCGTGCTGCGCTTTGAGGCCACCGTGCAGACCGCCAACGTGACCCTGTTCCGCCGGCTGGGCTGGCAAGAGATCAGGCCGACGGAGGTCGTCGGGCGGCCGCATGTGCTGATGCGGTGGCCGATCGACCGGATCGCCGCGCTGGCCGCGGCCACCAAGCGGGACCTCGGCCCGTTGCTGAAGGGCGTGCTGCCCCAGGGGTTTCTCGGTGACGACGGCGCCCCGGTGCCGGGCAGCGACCTGGTGGCCTGCTGCGACGCGATCATGCCGGCCATGGTCGAACGCGACCCGGAATGGGCCGGCTGGTGCTCGGTTCTGGTCAATGCCAACGATCTCGCGGCGATGGGCGCGAGCCCGGTCGGGCTGCTCGACGCGATCGGCGCGCGGGACGCGTCGTTCGCCCGGCGGATGCTGGCCGGGCTACGGGCGGCCGCCGACGCCTACGGCCTGCCCGTGCTCGGTGGCCACACCCAGTTCGGCGTGCCGGCCTCGCTGGCCGTGACGGCGCTGGGCCATGCCGCCCGACCGGTGCCCGGCGGTGGTGGGCGGCCGGGAATGCCGGTGCGGCTGACCGCGGATCTCGGCGGTGGGTGGCGGCCCGGCTACGCTGGCCGGCAATGGGATTCGACCACGTCTCGCCGTCCCGACGAGCTGCGGACGATGCTGGCGGCGGTCGGACACGCCCGGCCGGCGGCGGCCAAGGACGTCTCGATGGCCGGCATCGTCGGCACGCTCGGCATGATGGCCGAGGCCGGCGGCTGTGGCGCCGTGCTGGACGTCGCCGCGGTGCCGCGCCCTTCCGGGGTCGCCGTGGGCGACTGGCTGACCTGCTTCCCGGGTTTCGCCATGCTCACGGCCGGCCCCCAGGCCTTGGACGCCGGGCCGGCGACCGGTGCGGCCTGCGGCGAGCTGATCGCCGCGCCGGGAGTGCGACTGCGGTGGCCGGACGGGGAGGTGACCGAGGCGATCACCGGTCCGGTCACGGGATTGGGGGCGGCATGAGTGCGTTGCGGATGGCGGCCGTGTCCGCCAACTTCGGCCGGGACATCGAGGCGGCGTTCGCCACCATCGACAAGCTGGTCACCGAGGCGCGGGACCAGGGCGTGCGGCTGCTGGTGCTGCCGGAGGCCACCCTCGGCGGCTACCTGGCCAGCCTGGACGGACTGGCCGAGGGGCCGCCGGCGCTGGACCTGGACGGTCCGGAGATCCGGCGGCTGGCCGCGCTGGCCGGCGACATGGTCGTGACGGCCGGGTTGTGCGAGCAGGGCAGCGACACCGTCTACAACAGCGCCGTGTGCGTGACCGGCGACGGCGTGCTCGGCGTGCACCGCAAGGTGCACCAGCCGCTGCGGGAGAGCGCGAGCTACGGCGCGGGCGACCGGTTCGCGGCGTTCGACACGCCGATCGGGCGGCTGGGCATGATGATCTGCTACGACAAGGCGTTCCCCGAGGCCGGTCGAGCGCTGGCGCTGGACGGGGCGGAGATCGTCACCTGCCTGTCGGCGTGGCCGGGCAGCCGCACCGATCCCGCGCCGGACCTGCGCGACGACCGCTGGAAGCGGCGCTTCGACCTGTTCGATCTGGCCGGCGCGCTGCACAACCAGGTGGTGTGGGTGTCGGCCAACCAGACCGGCGGCTTCGGTACGCTCCGATTCGTGGGCAGCGCGAAGATCGTCGATCCCGGCGGGGAGATCCTCGACGAGACGGGCGTCGGCGAGGGCGTCGCCGTGGCCGAGCTGGACGTGCCGGCGGCGTTGGAACGGGCCCGCCGGGTCATGGGGCACCTGCGGGACCGCCGGCCCGAGGCGTACTGAGGCCATGCTGCGCATCGGGGCGGTGGCCGCCGCCTTCACCCGCGACCTCGACTTCGACCTGCAGCGCATCACCACGCTGATCGAGCACGCGCGCCGGGACGGCGTCGGGCTGCTGGTGCTGCCCGACGCCGCGCTCGGCGGCTACCTGACCGACCTGCGCCAGCCCGACCTGGCGTCGCTGCCGCCCGCACTGCCGGTCGACGACGTGCACCTGCGCAAGATCGCCAGTATCGCCGCCGACATGGTGGTGTGCCTCGGTTTCTGCGAGTCCGACGGCGACGCCCGGTACAACAGCGCGGTCTGCCTGACCGGGGACGGCGTGCTGGGGCTGCACCGCAAGGTGCACCAGCCGGCGGGGGAGTCGGCGGCCTACGCGGCCGGGGACCGGTTCGCGGCCGTCGACACCCCGGTCGGCCGGCTGGGCATGATGATCGACTACGACAAGTCGTTCCCGGAGTCGGCGCGCACCCTGGCCCGGGACGGCGCCGAGGTGCTGGCCTGTCTGTCCGCGTGGCCGACCAGCATCACCAACCGCGCGCCGCGGCTGGCCCAGGACCGCCAGTCCCGCCTGTTCGACCTGTACGACCAGGCCCGTGCCGCGGAGAACCAGGTGGTGCTGGCCTCGTCCAACCAGACCGGTTCGCTGGGCGGCATGCGCTTCCTCGGCCAGGCCAAGGTGGTCGGGCCCGGCGGCGACGTGCTGGCGCGGACCTGGTCCAAGGCCGGCATCGCGGTCGCCGAGCTCGACGTACGGGCCGAGATCGAGCACGCCCGACGGGTGCTCACCCACCTCGACGAGCTGCGCCCGGACGCCTACCGCTGAGGAGGACGCTGTGCGGATCGCCTTGCTGACGTACTCCTCGAAGCCGCGCGGCAGTGTGGTGCACACCCTCGCGTTGGCCGAGGCGCTGGCGGATCTCGGTCAGGACGTCACGGTGTGGACGCTCGGCCGCGGTGGCGACAGCAGCTTCTACCGTCAGGTCGATCCCCGTGTGACGCTGCGGATCGTGCCGTTCGCCGCGGTGGAGGACGTCGGCGAGCGGGTGCTGAGGTCCATCGCGGTGCTGCGCGAGGCTTTCGACCCCAGTGGGTACGACATCGTGCACGCGCAGGACTGCATCAGCGCCAACGCCGTCGGGCCCTGCGTCCGGACCGTGCACCACGTCGACCACTTCACCACGCCGGAGCTCGCCGCCTGCCACGAACGGGCCATCGTCACGCCCTACCGGCACATCTGCGTCTCCGCCGCCGTCGCGGCCGAACTGCGGGCCGGCTGGGGGATCGAGGCGACCGTCATCGCCAACGGCGTCGACCATGCCCGCTTCGCGACCGCCGACGGCGGCCCGTGGCGGCGCAAGCTCGGCCCGTACGTGCTGTCGGTCGGCGGCATCGAGCCGCGCAAGGGCTCACTCGACCTCCTTGCGGCGTACCGACTTCTCGGGCGGCCCGAGGTGCGGCTGGTGATCGCCGGCGGCGAGACGCTGTTCGACTACCGGGCCTATCGTGCCGAGTGGGACCGCCTTGCCGTGTCCGTGCGGCCCGCGCCCGAGGTGCTCGGCCCGGTCGCCGACGATGAGCTGCCGGCACTGGTCGCCGGCGCGGCCGTGTTCGCCTTTCCGTCCACCAAGGAGGGATTCGGGCTGGCCGCGATGGAGGCGCTGGCGGCCGGGGTTCCGTTGGTGGCCCGGGATCTGCCCGTGCTGCGCGAGGTTTTCGATGGTGCCGCACGGTTTGCCGGTTCCGTGCCCGAGCTCGCCGCCGCGATCGGCGCTGCCCTGGACGGCGGTGGCCCCGTCGCCGCCGGCCGTCGTCTCGCCGCGGGTTACACCTGGTCAGCAGCAGCGGAGGCGCACCTCCGGCTTTATCGCCGCATCCACGAGGCGCGTACCTGATCACACCCACCTCCGGGAGATCAGCGCGCCGTGGTGGATGCCTTCGCCCAACGAGCTCGGTAAGTCCACAGTAGACCGAGCGGCGAGCGGACGACGGAGTTCCTGGGCGACCCGCAGGGTCCCGGCGAAGACAGGACCAAGGTCCCGGGCGCGGTCGGTGGGCCAGGGCGTAGAACTGTTCCATGGGGAGAAATCCGGGGACTCAGGGACAGCAGGGAACTACGGCATGTCCCACTACCGACCGAGCGTGCCGATGATCCGGCACGCGAGCGACATGAACGACAAGGTGCTGGCTTTCCTCAAGTCGCCCGGATGACGGTGCGGCAGCGGTCGATGACGGAGTGGCCGGGATGGGCGACGACGCTGTGATGCTCGAGTTCGGCATAGCCGCCGTAGTGGCCGTCGTCCTCGAAGACCTGGAGGACATCGCCGGTCTGGTCGTACGGACCGTCCCGGTAGTCGCCGCCGGGCTGGACGTCGATGTGCCGCTCGATGACCAGACCGGGCAGCGAGTAGCGGAGCAGGCCGGTGGCCGTCGAGG
>DASWRQ010000368.1:0-12420 GCA_036403095.1 Kutzneria sp.
CGGGAAGTACGCCGAGATCAGCCGCTGCGACTTCATCCGGGCGTCCAGGTAGCCCCGGGTCAGCCGCTTGAACTCGCTGTGCCGCCGGCCCTGCTGACCGAACGCCTGTGATTCCCGCACGCCGGCCAGGGTTTCCTGCAACCCGGCGTTGACGTCGGAGATCTTCTCCCGCGCCTGCACGTAGCTGCTCTTGGACTTCCGCCGGAACATGGTGGTGGCCAGCACGAACGGAACCAGCACCAGCGCGGCCACGCCGGTCAGCTCGATGTTCATCACGGCCATCGCCACCAGCACGCCGCTGAACGTCAGCACGCTGGCCGCGGCCTGGAGCAAACCGTTCTGCAGCAACGAGGAGAACGAGTCGGTGTCGGTGGTCATGCGGGTCATCACCTGCCCGACCATCTCCCGGTCGTAGAACGAGACCGGCAGCCGCAGCAGCCGCTGGAACACCCGGACCTTCAGCGCCAGCAGCAGCCGCTCGCCGGTGCGGCCGTTGACCAGCGTCATCGCCACCGACACGGCCAGGTCGCCGAGCACCACCGCGAGGAAAACGCCGGCCGACAACACCAACGCGCCGGCCGAGCCGTTGAGCACGCCGTTGTCGATGCCCTCACGGGAGAAGTACGGGCCGGCCGCCGTCGCGACGGCGTCCAGCAGCACCAGGAAAAGACCGAGGCCCAGCGCCGTGCGGTGCCGCCAGACGAAGCGGCGGAACGAGAAACGCGGCTCGTCGTCGACGGTGTCGACCTCGGCGCGATCACGGGCCGGCGGCAGCGCGGCCAGGCCGGCGGCCATCTCGGCCGGCGTCTCCATGATCGCCAGCTGCTTGCGCCTGCCGCCGTTGGCCTGCCATGCCTCTTCGGTGATGCCGGTCGTCACTTCGACGTCGATGTCCTCGTCGGCGCCGGCCAGCAGCCGCCGGTACAGCGGACTGGCCGCCATCAGCTCCTCGTGACTGCCTTGCGCGACAACACGTCCCTTGTCCACCACGACGATCCGCCCGGCCAACCGCAGGGTGGAGCGGCGGTGCGCGATGAGCAGCGTGGTGCGGTCGACCATCACGCGCCGCAGGGTGGCGTGAATGCCCTCCTCGATCCGGGCGTCGACCGCGCTGGTCGCGTCGTCCAGCACCAAGATCCGGGGATCGGTGAGCAATGCCCGGGCCAGCGCGATCCGCTGCCGCTGACCGCCGGACAGTGTCAGCCCGCGCTCGCCGACCTGGGTTTCGTAGCCTTCCGGCAGAGCCATGACGAACTCGTGCGCCTCGGCCGCCCGGGCCGCCGCCTCGATCTCCTCGTCGGTGGCGTCCGGCCGGCCGTAGCCGATGTTGACCCGAACCGTGTCGGAGAACAGGAAACTCTCCTCGAACACCATGCCGACCTGGCTGCGCAACGAGTCGACCGTCACGTCGCGGACGTCAACTCCGTCGATCTTGACGGAGCCGGCCTGCACGTCGTGGAAGCGGGCCAGCAGCATGGCCACAGTGGACTTCCCGGAGCCCGAAGTCCCCACCAGGGCAACGGTTTCGCCCGCCGGCACGTGCAGGCTGAAACCGTCGAGCACCGGTTCCGGGCTCAGGTGGCCGAACTTGGCGTCGGTGATGGCGATGTCGCCGCTGACCGGCGGCAACGGCCCGGCGTCCGGCTTGTCCGCCACGGCCGGCACCGAGTCCAGCAGGTCGAAGATCCGTCGGGCCGAGATGCCGGCCCGCTGGGTGGCGCTGATCATGGCCGCGAACATCTGCGCCGGCCCGATCACCTGCGACAGATACGTGGCGAAGGCCAGGAAGGTGCCGATGGTGATGTTGCCGTGCAGCGCCAGCCAGCCGCCCAGCCCCAGCAGCAGCACCTGCCCGATCGCCGGGATCGCCTGCAGCAACGGCTGGTACCTGGCGATCAGCCGCACCGACCGGATGCGGGCCCCGTAGAGCTTCTGGCTGGCCTCGACGAACCGGTCCAGCTCGTGCTCCTCCTGGCCGAACGCCTTGACCACGCGGATCCCGGACACGGTCTGGGTGACCGTCTGCGTCACCTCGGCCCCGCGCTGCTGACTGTCCCAAGTGGCCGGTCGCACCTGCCGCCGCATCCGGTAGACGATCACCACCAGCGCCGGCACCACCAGCGCGCTGATCAGCGCCAGCAGCGGCGACAGCACGATCATGACCACCAGCGACACCACGATCAGCAGCACGTTGCTGCTCAGCGCCGGCAGGTAGGACAGCACACGGACCATCACGCCGGCGTCGGTGGAGATCCGGGACACCAGCTGGCCGGTCGGCATCGCCTGGTGGCTGGCGATGTCCAGGCGCTGCAACTGCTCGTGCACCGCGTTGCGGATCTGGTACTGGACCTCCAGCACCACCTTCGCCGCCCGATAGCGGCGGATCCGGGAGGTCACGAAGGTCAGCACGCCGACCGCGATCAGCGCGCCCAGCCACGGCAGCAGCGCGGATTTGTGCGTCAGGATGACGTCGTCGACGATGTGCCGCTCCAGCAGCGGCGTGGCCGCGGCCAGTCCGGCCCCGGCCAGCGCGGCCACGAAGGTCAGCACCATGCTGCGCCGCTGGATCCGGAGGAACGGCAGCAGGCGGCGGATCCAGTTGTCAGTCATCGGCCAGCCGATCCATCAGCTCGGCCGCGGCGGCCAGCAGCTGACGCTCGTCCGGTGACAGGTGGATGTCCATCGCCTTGGCCAGCCAGAGCTCACGGGCCTGCATGTCCTGCGACAGCGCGGCCAGGCCCTGCTCGGTGATGCCGATGACCGCCTGCCGGCGGTCCAGCGGGTCCGGCCGGCGCGCGATCAGGCCGTCGGCCGTCAGCGCGGCCAGCGTCCTGGTCAGCGACTGCGGCTGGATCCGCTCCAGGTCGGCCAGGTCGCCGGCGGACATCTCGCCCTCCCGCCACAGCTGGGCGAGCACGGCGATCTTCGTCGGGGCCAGCGCGTCCGCCGGCCGCTCCGCGCGCAGCCGGCGGGACAGCCGGACCACGGCCGACCGGATCCGACGCACGTTCTCGTCACGAGGCACATTAGTACGCTACGTCGTACTAACGCCCCGACGCGACCGGTTTGATCGCACGGAACCGGAAGGCCCGCTCGCCCAGCGTGACCTCCACGTCCTCGAAGCCAGCTTTTTGCAGCCGCGCCGGCAGCTCGTCCGGGTCGACCACGTTCATCGTGTCGCCGATGTGCAGCAGCCGGAACCGCAGGCTCAGCCGGCTGTCGCTGCCGGCGAACACGCCGCCCGGCTCGAGCACGCGGAACGCCTCGGCGAAGATTCCGTCCTGCCGGTCCCGGGTCGGCACGTGATGCAGCATCGTGAAGCACACGACCGAGCTGAACTCCTTGTCCGGCAACGACATTCGGCTGCCGTCGCCGTGCAGGACGGTCGCCTTGCCGTCGAATTCCCGCTGTAGGTCCTCGGCGGAGGCCGCATCCACCTCCACCGCGGTCACGTTCGGCGCCAGATCGAGCAGAACCCTTGTCGTGGCCCCGTATCCCGGCCCGATCTCCAGCAGGTTCGGGCCCAGCTCCACCCCCGTCAGCGACCAGGGCAGGCTGCGCTCGCGCACGGTGGCCGCCCAGTCCTGGGAGGCGCAGATCCTCCGGTGCATGAAGTTCATCGGCATGTCCTCGACGCTAGAACCCCCGGCCGCTGTCCGCTACCGCGTAGACTGACACACAATGTTGCGAGACGGACAAGCCCTGATGGTGCTCAGCGTGACCATGCCCAAGGGGGAGTGGTTCGACTGGCACGTGCATCCCGAGAACCAGTTCGCGTGGGCCGCCGAGGGCATGCTCACCGTGCAGATCGGCGACGCCGCTTATGTGCTGCCGCCCAGCCGGGCGCTGTGGATCCCGGCCGGGACCCTGCACCGCACCGGCGCCGCCAGCACCTCGTCCATGCGCACCATCTACTTCGGCGGGCGGCAGTGGGTCCGGCCCACCGTCGTCGCCGTCGGGCCGCTGCTGGCCGAGCTCATCCGCCATCTCGCCGACCTCACGCTGCCCACCGCTCCGCGCCGCCGCGCCGAGGCCGTGTTGCGGGATCTGCTCGTGCCGGTCCCCGTCTCCACCATCCACGTCCCGGCGGTCTCGAAGCGCCTGGCCCTGATCGCCCAGTCCCTCACCGACGACCCCGCCGACGACCGCGACCTGGCCGCCTGGGGCCGTCTCGTCGGCGCCTCGTCACGGACCTTGGCGCGGGCCTTCGTCGCCGAGACCGGCATGACCTTCGGCGCCTGGCGCACCCAGGTCCGCCTGCTCGCGTCCCTGCCCCTGCTCGCCGCCGGCATGCCCGTCGCCACCGTCGCCCGCCGCGTCGGCTACGCCACCCCCAGCGCCTTCGTCGCCGCCTTCCGCCGCGTCACCAACACCACCCCGGGCGCCTACTTCAGCTGAGCGTCCAGCTCGCCGTGCTCGATGAGCCAACGGACGGATTCCAGCACGGCCGCCTCGGGTTCGTACCGCGGCTGATAGCCCAGCAGCCGCACGGCCTTGTCGATCGAGCAGACCTGGCTGCGCACCAGGTGACCCCAGCTGGCGTCGGCGTGGTTCGGCTCGGTCGACCGGCGGAATTCCTCCCATGACACGGTTTCCAGGTTGGCCGTCCGTCCGAACCAGCCGGCGGCGATCTCGGCGTAGCCGCGGACGTTCAACGCCGTCGCGGCCACGACGTTGAAGTCCTCGCCGGCGGCGGCGTCACGACGTGAGATGGCCAGCTCGAAGGCTTGGGCGACGTCGTCGGCGTGCACGTGGTTCAGGTGCTCGGCCCCGATTCCCGGCACGCGCAACGGTTCCCCGGTCGAGAGCGTGTGCCAGACCGCCGGGTCGAAGTTGCCGAGCGGGCCGACCGGATGCCAGCCGGGACCGACGATGTGGCCGGGATGCAACGAAGTCGTGACCAGGTCGGTCTCCTCCTTCAGCATCCGGGCGATGCGGTCCTTGGCGATGCCGTAGTCGCCGATCGGCGGCGTGCCGGCGTCCTCGGCGATCGGCGCCTTGCGGCTCGGGCCGTACCGCCAGATCGAGCCGCAGTGCAGGAGATGGCCGACCTCGCCGCGCAGCCGCTCGACCAGCGCGGTCGCCGACTCCAGCGTGAAGCAGACCAGGTCGACGACCACATCGGGCCGCAGCTGCGCGACCCGGTCGCCGAAGACGCCGTCGCGGTCGTCCTGCTGCCGATCGGCGACAACCTGGCGCACCTGCCGCCATTCCGGCGCGTCGACATAGGCACTGCGGGCCCCGCGGCTGATGTTGACGACCTCATGCCCGGCACGGACCAGCCGCGGCACGAGGAACGTGCCGATGTGGCCACTGCCGCCGACAACGACGATCTTCACGGCTCTCCGATCACGTGAGCGGGCGGGTGAAAGCGCCTTTTCGCACGTTCAACGTGAGGAAAGGCGCATTCCAAACATCAGTTGAGCAGCCGGGCCAGCTCGGACGTCAACAGGTCGAGGCCCATCGGGCCGAGGTCCAACGCGGTGCTGTGGAACGTGCGCAGGTCGAAACGGGACCCCTGGCGGGCACGAGCGTCGGCGCGGGCGGCGAGCCAGGCCCGTTCGCCGACCTTGTACGCGATGGCCTGGCCGGGCAGGCCCAGATAGCGGTCGACCTCGAAACGGGCGAACTCGACGCCGCCCATGGAGCCGGCGCGGGCGGCGACGAACTCGACGGCGAGGCCGGGAGTCCACACGGCGCCGTCATGGAAGCCGCTGCCGGCCGGGATGGGCAGTTCGAGGTGCAGGCCGATGTCGACGACGACCCGAGCGGCCCGAAGCTGTTGCCCGCCGGCGAACATGCCCATCCGGTGCGCCGGCAGCTCGTAGTAGCCGAGCTCGTCCATCAGCTTCTCGGCGTAGAGGCCCCAGCCCTCGCCGTGCCCGGGGTGCAGCTCGGCGCTCAGCCGCTGGAACCGGTTGAGGGTACGGGTGTTGAGCACGTTGAGCCCCAGCTGGAGGTGGTGCCCGGGCGCGCCCTCGTGGAACATCACGGACGGCACGGACCAGGTGGCCGGCTCGTCGGACGTGATCGAGTACCACACGGTGCCGGGCCGGCTGAGGTCCTCGGCGGGGGCCAGGTAGTAGATGCCGGTGTTGGACGCCGGCACCCGGCAGTCCAGCTGCCGCAACGGTTCCGGGATGTCGAAGTGGGTGCCGTCGAGATCGGCGATCGCCTTGTCGGCCAGCTCCTGGATCCACCCCCGGAACTGCTCGGCCCCGCGCACCCGGTGCGCCGGATCGGCGTCGAGGGCGGCCAGCACGGCCGGCAGCGGCTCGCCGGGCAGAATCTCGGCCCCGACCGTCCGCATCTCCGCCTCGAGCCGGGCCAGCTCCTGCCAACCCCACTCGTACGTCTCCAAAAGATCGACCTCGCTGCCGAGGAAGTTGCGTGCCTCCAGGGCATAGCGCTCGCGCCCGACGGCGTCGTGGGCCGGAGCGTACGGGGCCAAATCGTCGGCAAGATAGGACGCGAACTCAACGAGCGCGGCACCGGCCCGCTCGGTCTCGGCCCGATAGGTGGCCGGCAGCGTGCCGAGGTAGTCGGCGAAATCCTTGCTCTGCCGGGCGCAGTTGACGACCTGGCGCACGGCCGACACGCGCCCCTGTTGCCGACCCCGCTCCAGCGACGCCCGCAGCCCGGAAAGCGCTTGCGGGATGCCGGCCAGCCGCGACCGCATGTCCGCGACCACGGTCCGTTCGCCCTGGTCCAGCACCTCGACGGCCTGCCGCAGCAGCTGCGGCGGACTGGTGATGCTGTTCAGGTCGGCGTCCACCCAACCGGCGGCGAACCGGGCCAGCTCGATCTCCAGCCGGTCCCGCAGCACCGCCGCGGCCCGCCGCTGCGCGTCCGTGGGCACGGGCGCCGAGGTCAGCTCGGCCAGGGTCCGTTCGGCCAGCTCCCGCCGGGCCGCGAAGCCCTCGGGGCTGTAGTCGGTCAGCTCGCCGTCGTGGCCGGCGATCCCCATCATGGCCGCGGCACAGGGGTCGGCCGCGGCGAACTCGCCCACGTACCGGTCGGACAGCGCATCGACGTCGCTCACCGGAGCGAGCATAGGTGCTCCACGCCGGGAAGGGGGCTAATTGGCGCCCGCGACGAGCTGTTGGGCAACGGACTTGGCCGTGTTGCTCGGAATCGAGAAGCCGATGCCGACGCTGCCGTCGTTGGGCGAGTAGATGGCCGAGTTGATGCCGATGACCTGGCCCTGCATGTTGAACAGCGCTCCGCCGGAGTTGCCCGGGTTGATCGGCGCGTCGGTCTGGATCATGCCCTGGTACGTGGTCTTCGCCGTCCCGGACTGCGAGTACGGGGTGCTGTCGCCGGCGCTGATGGTCCGGTTGAGCGCGCTGACGACACCGGAGGTGACGGTGCCCTGCAGGCCCTCGGGGGAGCCGATGGCCACCACCTGGTCGCCCACCTTGACCTGGGACGAGTCGGCGAACACGGCCGTCTTCAGCCCGCTCACGCCCTGCACCTTGAGCACCGCCAGATCGGTCGTCGGGTCGGCCCCGACGACGGTCGCGGCGTGCTTGGTGCCGTCGTTGAACGTGACGGTGAACGAGCCGCCGCTGGCCACGACGTGGTTGTTGGTCAGGATCAGCCCGTCGGAGCTGATCACCACGCCCGAGCCGATGTCCTGCTGGTTGGCGATCTGCACGACCACCGGCAGTCCGGTGGCGGCCACCGAGCTGATCGTGCCGGCCGTGGTGTTGGACGCGTTCGTGCCGGTGGTGGTGCTGCTCACCGAACTGACCACAGTGGACGGTGCCGTGGTCGCGCCGGTGATCCACGCGCCGGCGCCGCCACCGACCACCGCCGCCATCACCGCCGCGCCGACCAGCATCGCGGTGCCCTTGCGGGACTTGCGTGGTGGTTGCGGAGGCGCGGGCGTGAACAGCGGGTTCTGGAAGCCGGTCGGCGGCGTCGGCGTGTCGTCGGTGAAGACGGCGGCGGGCTCGGGGGTGCGGGGCGTCTCGGTCATGGCTCAACTGTGGGGCCCGCACATATGAGGAACCTGAGGCGAAGGCGTGCGCACCCCAAGAGTTTCCTGGCGTTATCCGGGGAGGCGTTATCTGGGGGAGAGGCCGGCCTTGCGGTACACCTCGTCGATCACGGTCATGTTCTTGACCGAATCGGACGGTGGCGTGAGCACGGGTGCGCCGCGCAACACCGCGTCGCAGAAGGCATCCAACTGGTAGCTGTAGGACGGCCGCTTGGACAGCCGCTCCACGCGCTTGCCGTCGGCGGTGCGCACGGTCAGCCGGTGATAAGCCTGTGGGGCGACGAAGTTGAAGACGTCGATGCGGCCCTTGGCACCTTGCGCAGAGGCGGTGATCCTGAGGATGTCCTTCGACCACAGCGACGCGGTGAGAGCGCCGGTGTGCCCGCCCGGGAACACCAGATCGGCTTTCATCGCACGGTCCACGTCCGGCTTGTGCAGCTTGGCCCGAGCCGAGACGACCGTCGGCTCGCCGCCGCCGAGCAGCCGGGTCATGTGCAACGCGTAGCAGCCGGCGTCCATCATGGCTCCGCCGCCGAGCTCGCGGTTGTAGCGGATGTCGGAGAATTTCGGCAGCGGGAAGCACAATGCGGCCTGCACGTGCCTGAGCGGGCCGATCTCGTCGGACTCGATGATCTCGGCGATGCGCGCGGCCAGCGGGTGGTACCGGTAGTGGAACGCCTCCATCACCACGAGGCCGCTGATGTCCGCGGCGTCGGCCACGGTCTGAGCCTCGACAGCGTTGCTGGTGAACGGCTTCTCGCACAGTACGTGCTTGCCGGCGTCCAGAGCGGCGAGCGTCCACCGGGCGTGCAGGGCGTTGGGCAGCGGGTTGTAGACGGCGTCGATGCCCGGGTCGGCCAGCAGTTCCTCGTAGCTGCCGTGCACGGTGGCGATGCCGTGCTTGGCCGCGTACTCGGCGGCGCGGCCACGGTCCCGCGCCGCCACCGCGACCACCTCGGCCTCGGCGTTGTCCCGGGCCGGCGCGATCAGGGCGCTCGGCGCGATACGCGCCGCGCCGAGCACCCCGATGCGGACTTTGCTCGTGCTCATGGGGCGATGATGCCCGATGGTTGGTAAACGGGTGTAACTAGCCCTGTTGGGTGCCGTCCTGGCCGCGGTTGGGGCCGAAGCCGCGGGGGGCGCCGGAACCGCCCTGAGGGCCGCCGTACTGGCCGTTGAACGGCCGGTGCACGCCCGGCCCGTTGCTCCCGCCGTGATGGGAGCCGATGATGCCGCCGATGCCGCCGCCCACGATCAGGCCGACCACCAGCGCGGCCACCACCTGCGTGATCCGGTTGCGGGCGAAGGTGGCGAACTTGCCGGGCGGCCTCTGCACGTAGATCACCTGCGGCTGCGGGCCCCCGGGCTGTGGGACACCGGGCTGGGGCGGCGCGTAGGACGGTTGTCCCGGCGCCTCGGCCGCGAATGCCTGCGCCTCGGGCTGCGGCTGTTGTTCCTGAACCACCGTCGGCGGCTCGTCGGCCAGTGGCGGCTGGGCCTGCGGCTCGGCGGCCGCCGCCGGCCCGGGCTCGACGACCGGCTGCTGCTGGGCCGGCTGCTGTGGGGTCGTCTCCTGCGGGGTCGTCTGTTGGGCGTCGGGGCCGGCCACGGGCCGCTGGTGCTGCTCGGTCGGCTGCTCGTCTGGGTTCTTGGGCTCGGACATCTGGCCTGCTCCTGGGGTCCACTCGATGCTGCTGAACACCAGACTGTGCGAGCGGGCTGTGCTCCCGCTGAGCGGAACCTGTCGAAGTCGTAGCGAAACCATGACACCGCACGCACAGTTCACACATGGGACACGGGCAGTGTCGATCTCATGAAGGCCGATCCCATGAGACCCGATCCCATGAGGCTGGTGTCCGCGGCGGGGTGCGCGTTCGGGTTCGTGCTCGCCTATGTGGTTTTTGTGGTGTCCCCGAGCGGACGCGCGCTGGAGGACGCCACGCTGCCGACCCCGAGCAACGGCGGTCCGATCGCGGCGATCAGCCCCCAGCTGATCGGCGTGGGCATCGTTCTCGTGCTGGCCGTGGGGGCCTCGCAGCGTCGCTGGCGGCAGACCGCGGCCGCGGCCGTGTTGATTGCCGGTGCGATCGCGTCGGCGCAGCTGCTGAAGGTGTCGCTGCTCTACCGCCCGGGCCCGATCGCCAACAGCTTCCCCGGCGGCCACGTCACCGCGTGTGCCGCGATCGTGCTGGCCCTGCTGCTGGTGCTGCCGCTGGACCTGCGCCCGTTCGCCCTGGTCCTCGGCGCGGTGCTGACGGCCTATGTCGCCGCCACGACCACGGAACTGGGCTGGCACCGGCTCAGCGACACGATCGGGGCACTGTCGCTGTGCGGGGCCTTCACGGTGGCCCTCTCGGACGTCCGACCGGTCTGGTGGGCGACGCTGATGGCCGCCGCCGCACCGACCGCCGCCGTCGCGGCCGGATATGTGGTAGTCAGCCTGACCAGCCGCACCGACCTGGTGATTGTCGCGACCGGAGCGATCACCGCCGGCGTGGTGGCGGCCGTCGCGCTGCCGCTGTGCGCCCAGCCGAGGGCTACGGCGAACGCCCAGGTGTCCGCTGGATACGATGAGGAGCCGACAAGGCCGTCTCCAGCATGAAGACGTGTCCGCCAGATGAAGGAGTCACTGTGTCGCAGCCGCGTCCCTCAGGCCCAGGAGCAGCACCCCGCGTGGCGGTGCCGGCCGGGACGACTGCGGGCACGGCGGTCCGCGAGGCGGGCCTGCCGGGCAAGGGCTCCGACGCGATCGTCGTGGTGCGCGACGCCGACGGCAAGCTCCGCGACCTGTCCTGGGCGCCCGAGGCCGACGTCGAGGTGGAGGCGGTCGCCGCCGACACCGAGGACGGCCGCAGCGTGATCCGGCACTCCGCCGCACACGTGCTGGCGCAGGCCGTGCAGCAGGCCTTCCCGGCGGCCAAGCTGGGCATCGGCCCGCCGATCAAGGACGGCTTCTACTACGACTTCCAGGTGGACAAGCCGTTCACCCCCGAGGATCTGGCCGACCTCGAGAAGCGCATGAAGCAGATCATCAAGGGCTCCCAGCGGTTCTCGCGCCGTGTGGTCGAGTCCGTCGACGCCGCCAAGGACGAGCTCAAGGCCGAGCCGTTCAAGCTGGAACTCGTCGACATCAAGAGTGACGTGGACACTTCTGAGGTCATGGAGGTCGGCGCCGGTGAGCTGACCATCTACGACAACCTCGACCCGCGTTCCGGCGACCGGGTCTGGGGCGACCTGTGCCGCGGCCCGCACGTGCCGACCACCAAGCACATCCCGGCGTTCAAGCTGACCCGCTCGGCCGCCGCCTACTGGCGCGGCAGCGAGAAGAACCCGCAGCTCCAGCGGGTCTACGGCACCGCGTGGGAGTCGCAGGAGGCGCTGGACAAGCACCTGGAGCTGCTGGCCGAGGCCGAGCGCCGGGACCACCGCCGCCTGGGCACCGAGCTCGACCTGTTCAGCTTCCCCGACGAGATCGGCTCCGGCCTGGCCGTCTTCCACCCGCGTGGCGGCATCGTGCGCCGGGCCATGGAGGACTACTCGCGCCGCCGGCACGAGGAAGAGGGCTACGAGTTCGTCTACTCGCCGCACATCACCAAGGGCGCGCTGTTCGAGACCTCCGGCCACCTCGACTGGTACCGCGACGGCATGTACCCGGCGATGCACCTGGACGCCGAGTACGACGAGGACGGCACGGTCCGCAAGCCCGGCCAGGACTACTACCTCAAGCCGATGAACTGCCCGTTCCACGACCTGATCTTCCGGTCGCGCGGGCGCTCCTACCGCGAGCTGCCGCTGCGCATGTTCGAGTTCGGCACGGTCTACCGGTACGAGAAGTCCGGCGTGATCCACGGCCTGACCCGCGTGCGCGGCATGACGCAGGACGACGCGCACATCTTCTGCACCCCGGAGCAGGTGCAGGACGAGCTGAAGTCGCTGCTCGGCTTCGTGCTCGGGCTGCTGCGCGACTACGGCCTCGACGACTTCTACCTGGAGCTGTCGACCCGTAACGACGAGAAGTACGTCGGCTCCGACGAGGTGTGGGAGCAGGCCACCGCGGCGCTGCGCGAGGCGGCCGAGGACTCCGGCCTGGAGCTGGTGCCGGACCCGGGCGGCGCCGCCTTCTACGGCCCCAAGATCTCCGTGCAGGCCAAAGACGCGCTGGGCCGCACCTGGCAGATGTCCACCATCCAGCTGGACTTCAACCTGCCCGAGCGGTTCGAGCTGGAGTACACCTCCAGCGACGGCAGCCGGCAGCGGCCGGTCATGATCCACCGCGCCCTGTTCGGCTCCATCGAGCGCTTCTTCGGCGTGCTCACCGAGCACTACGCCGGCGCGTTCCCGGCCTGGCTGGCCCCGGTGCAGGCGGTCGGCATCCCCATCGCCGACGAGCACGTCGAGCACCTGCTGCAGGTGACCAA
>DASWRQ010000369.1:0-29697 GCA_036403095.1 Kutzneria sp.
CCGTGCTCTACCTGACCGGTCTGAACCAGCGGGAGATGTACGGGCAGAGTTATCGGGTCAAGGAGGACATCACCGTCGCCGACCTGCTGGCCCGCACCAACCACGTGATCGGCCGCGAGGTCGAGGTGATCCGCAGCCAGCTGACCCGCAACCACGTGGCGATGCTGCCGGGCATGGGGCACTTCGTGGACGAGCACACGGTCGAGGTGGTCGACGGCTCGGGCCGTGAGCTGACGGTGACCGCGGACAAGATCGTGATCGCCACCGGCACGCTGCCGGCGCGGCCGCCGACGGTGGAGTTCGACGGCAAGACCATCATCGACTCGGACGGCATCCTGGCCCTGGAGCGGGTGCCGCAGTCGATGATCGTGGTCGGCGCCGGCGTGATCGGCATCGAGTACGCGTCCATGTTCGCCGCGCTGGGCACCAAGGTCACGGTGGTCGAGGCGCGCGAGCGGATGCTGGAGTTCTGCGACGCCGAGGTGGTCGAGGCGCTCAAGTACCACCTGCGGGACCTGGCCGTCACGTTCCGGTTCCGGGAGACGGTGTCGGCGGTCGAGCGGCACGAGCGTGGCGCGATCGCCGTGCTGGAGAGCGGCAAGAAGATCCCGGCCGAGGTGGTCATGTACTCGGCCGGCCGGCAGGGCATGACCGAGACGCTCCAGCTGGACAAGGCCGGCCTGCAGGCCGACAAGCGCGGCCGGATCGAGGTCGACGAGTTCTTCCGCACCCCGGTGCCGCACATCTACGCGGTCGGCGACGTGATCGGCTTCCCGGCGCTGGCCGCGACCTCGATGGAGCAGGGCCGGCTGGCGGCGTACCACGCCTGCGGCGAGCCGGTCCAGGCCATGTCCACGCTCCAGCCGATCGGCATCTACACCATTCCGGAGATCAGCTTCATCGGACGGACCGAGGACCAGCTGACCAACGACCGGGTGCCGTTCGAGGTCGGCGTGTCCCGGTACCGGGAGCTGGCCCGCGGCCAGATCATCGGCGACTCGTACGGCGTGCTCAAGCTGCTGGTGTCGCCCGAGGACCGGTCGATCCTCGGTGTGCACGTGTTCGGCACCGGCGCGACCGAGCTGATCCACATCGGCCAGGCGGTGATGGGCTGCGGCGGCACCGTCGACTACCTTGTCGACGCCGTCTTCAACTACCCGACCCTGGCCGAGTCCTACAAGGTGGCGGCCCTC
Organism: Kutzneria sp.; assembly: GCA_036403095.1. Lineage (GTDB taxonomy): Bacteria > Actinomycetota > Actinomycetes > Mycobacteriales > Pseudonocardiaceae > Kutzneria. The sequence continues at coordinate 1,194 of DASWRQ010000369.1, forward strand.
GACGCCATGAACAAGATCCGCCAGATCGAACGCCTCTCGCACTGAGCCAGAGAGCCGGAGAGTCCCCACCTAAGTGGCTTACTTGGCATCAGAGGCCGCCTGAGCCACTTAGGTGGGGGAAAAACGTCACTTGACGGAGTCGTTGTAGTCCTTGATGGGCTGGGTGAGGGACGCGGCGGCGTCGGTGAGGGCCTGCTTGGGGTCCTTGCCCTGCAGCACGGCGGCCTGCATGGCGTTCTCCGCGGCCTTGCGGACCTGAGGCATCACGCCGAACAGGCAGCCCTGGGTCGCGGTCGTCAGCTTGGTGTTCTGCAGCTGCGTGATCGCGGTCTGGAACTGCGGCTTGCTCGCCACCCACTGCTTGTCCACGTCGGTGTCCAGCGCGGCCTTGCTCACCGGGAAGTAGCCGGTGGACGTGTGCCAGGTGGCCTGCGAGTCCTTGGTCTCCAGGAACTTCACGAACTCCCAGGACGCGCGCTTGCGGGCGTCGTCCTTGCCCTTGCCGACGATCCACAGCGACGCGCCGCCGATGATCGGGCCGCCGGTGTCGGAGGCGTTGATCTTCGGGTAGAAGCCGGTGCCGACCTGGAAGCCGGCCTTGGTGAAGTCGCCAAGCGAGCCGGTGGACTCCAGCGTGATGGCGTCCTTGCCGGCGACGAACGCGGAGTCGCCGTTCTTGGTGTCGCTGTCCAGCTTCAGCGCCAGCCCCTGGTCCACCATGGACTTCCACCAGGTCAGCAGCTTCACGTTGTTGTCGGACGCGAAGTTGGCCGCGGTGGCCCGGCCGCTGCGGCCGTTGTCCGGGTTGCAGTACGCGGCGTTGGCCACGGCGGTCCACTGCTCGAGGAACCAGCCGTAGAGCGAGGCGCCGAAGCCGTACTGGGTGGTGTTGCCGCTGGCGTCCTTGACGGTCAGCTTCTCGGCGTCGGCCTTGATCTCGTCCAGCGTGGTCGGCGGCTTGCTCGGGTCGAGGCCGGCCCGGGTGAACGCGTCCTTGTTGATGTAGAGCAGCGGCATCGAGGTGTTGAACGGCATCGAGTACAGCTTGCCGCCGATCGAGTAGTAGCCGGCGATGTTGGGCTGGATGCCGCTCACGTCGTACTTGTCGACGTCGATGAACGACTGCGCCGGCACGGTGGCCTTGGAGTCGATCATGAACTGGGTGCCGACGTCGTACACCTGGAGCAGGTCGGGCAGCTCGCCGCCCTTGAGCGAGTTCTTGTACGCCGACAGCGTGTCGTCGTAGTTGTTCTTGAAGGCCAGGGTCACCTTGATCTTGCCCTGGTTGGCCGTGTTGAACTGGTCGGTGAGCTTCTTGAGCGTCTCGCCGTTGGTCCCGGTCATCGCGTGCCAGAACGTGATGTCGGTTTCGCCCTTGCCGTCCAGCGCGCTCGCGGCCGGCGCGGACAGGTCGCCGCCGCCGGACCCGGACCCGCCGGAGCTCGCGGCCGAGCTGCACGCGGTGACGGCGGTGGCGGCCGCGACGGCGACGGCCACCAGCCCCAACTTGCTTCGCCCAACAGAAGACGGCACTGCGGTTCTCCCTCGGTAGGTCACTTCACGGCTCCGGCGGTGAAGCCGCGAACCAGCCAGCGCTGGCCGAAAAGCACGAGCAGCAGGGTCGGCAGCAGCGTGATCGTGATGCCGGCCAGCAACAGGCCGGGATCGGCGCTGTCGTTGCTGCGCAAGGCGAACACCGCGGTCTGCAGGGTGTTCAGCGAGTTGTTGGTGGACGAGATGATCAACGGCCAGAAGTACATGTTCCAGCCCTGCAGGAACGACCAGACGGCCAGCGCGGCGATGGCCGGCCGGCAGCCCGGCAGCAGGATCGTGAACAGGAAGCGGATGTGCCCGCAGCCGTCGATGGTGGCGGCGTCGCGCAGCTCGCTCGGGAACTGCCGGAACGCCTGCCGCAGCAGGAACACGCCGAACCCGTTGGCCAGGAACGGCAGCACCAGCGCGAAGCGGCTGTCGCCGATGCCCAGGCTGCGCACGAACAGCGCGTTGGGCACCACGATCGCCTCGTACGGGACCATGATCGTGGCCATGAACAGCCAGAACAGCGGGGTCCGCAGCGGCGTGCGCAGGAACACCAGCGCGTACGCGGCCAGACACGACGTGACCAGGTGCGCGACCATGATCACTAGGCCGACGAACAGTGAGTTGCCGAACGCCGGCAGCAGCGGCACCACGGTCTGCCGCAGCGCGCCGAGATAGCTGTCCACGGTGTAGTGGCCGAGCAGGTTCGGCGGCTGGCGCAGCAGGTCGATCGACGGCAGGAAGCCGCCGAGCACGGTCAGCAGGATCGGGAACAGCAGCACGACGGCCGCCGCCACGAGCCAGACGTAGGTGACCGTGCTCGTGACCCCGCCGGGACGGTTGAGTCGACTCACCGGTAGTGCACCCGCCTCTCGATGACGCCGAACTGCACGGCGGCCAGCAGCACGCCGACGATCAGCAGCACCAGGCCCTGCGCGCTGGCCAGGCCGTAGTTGCTGTTGTTGTTGTGGAACGCCTGGTTGAAGATCGAGTAGACCAGGGTGCTGGTCGCGCCGTTGGGTCCGCCGTCGGTCATCACCTGGGGCTGGCCCAGGCTCTGCAGCGCGGTCAGCGTGGTCGTGACGATCACGAAGAACAGGCTCGGCGAGATCATCGGCAGCACGATGCCGGTGAAGTGGCGCATGCCCGACGCGCCGTCGATGCGGGCCGCCTCCAGCACCTGCTCGTCCAGCCCGGCCAGCCCGGCCGCCAGCACCAGCAGGTTGAAGCCGGACACCATCCACACGGTCACGCCGGCCACCGTGACCAGCGCCCAGCCGGAGTCGGTGGTCCAGCCCGGCGCGGTCACGCCGACCAGCTGGAGCAGCCAGTTCACCGGGGACATGGCCGGGTTGAGCATGAGCAGCCACACCACCGACGCCGCCGAGGCCGAGTAGGCGAACGGCAGCGTGAACAGGGTGCGGAAGACGCGCATACCGGGCAGCCGCTGGCTCAGCGGCACGGCCAGCGCCATCGGCAGCACGACGCCGGCGACCACCACCATCAGGGTGAAGCCGGCCGTGCGGGCCAGCACCGCGCCGAAGTCCGACGTGAACAGCTCCTCGAAGTGCTGCAGGCCGACGAAGCGGGTGGGGTTGCCGAGGATGTCGCTGCCCATGGTGGCCAGGTAGACCGCCTGGAACAGCGGGAAGATCACGAAGGCGCCCAGCCCGACGACCGCGGGCGCCAGGAACAGCACGGTGAGCGCGAGCTCGCGCGGGTTCCAGCGGCTGATGACTGACTGTGACACAGCTGCGGAGTCTGGGACGGTCACTGGGCCATCCGGGGGGACTGCGGTGAACTCCGCATTGCTGACTGTCGACAGAACGTGGACGTCACGCTCGGTCGGTGGGTCGTCACGGGACATTGGCGCAGGCTAAGCGACCAGCCGTGACCGTGCTCACTTCCGGGTCGCCTTGAGAGCCATCCGTTATGTCCATCACGCGGGATGGTTCTCCCACCTGGACGGACAGCCGAGGTAGCGTTCCGGGCTGGACGGATCCCCAGGAAAACACGGAGGAACGCCTGATGTTTCGCAAGGTGCTCGTCGCGAACCGCGGCGAGATCGCCATCCGCGCCTTCCGCGCCGCCTACGAGCTCGGCGCCGGCACCGTGGCGGTGTTCCCCCACGAGGATCGCAACTCGCTGCACCGGCTGAAGGCCGACGAGGCGTACGAGATCGGCGAGCCGGGCCACCCGGTGCGGGCCTACCTGTCGGTCGACGAGGTCGTGGAGGCCGCGCGCAAGGCCGGCGCCGACGCGATCTATCCCGGCTACGGCTTCCTGTCGGAGAACCCGGAGCTGGCCGCGGCCTGCGCGGCCGCCGGCATCACCTTCGTCGGCCCGCCGACCGACATCCTGGAGCTGACCGGCAACAAGGCGCGGGCCATCGCCGCGGCCAAGGCCGCCGGCCTGCCCACGTTGAAGTCCTCCGAGCCGTCCAGCGACGTGGACGCGCTGGTGGCGGCGGCCGACGAGATCGGCTTCCCGATCTTCGTCAAGGCGGTCGCGGGCGGCGGCGGGCGGGGCATGCGGCGCGTGCTGGAGCCGGCCCAGCTGCGTGAGTCGATCGAGGCCGCGATGCGCGAGGCCGAGTCGGCCTTCGGCGACCCGACCGTGTTCCTGGAGCAGGCCGTCGTGCGGCCCCGGCACATCGAGGTGCAGATCCTGGCCGACGCCGTCGGCAACGTGATCCACCTCTACGAGCGCGACTGCTCGGTGCAGCGGCGGCACCAGAAGGTGATCGAGCTGGCCCCGGCGCCGAACCTGGACCCGCTGGTCCGGGACAAGATCTGCGCCGACGCGGTGGCCTTCGCCAAGCAGATCGGCTACCGCAACGCCGGCACCGTCGAGTTCCTGCTCGACGAGCGCGGCCACCACGTCTTCATCGAGATGAACCCCCGCATCCAGGTCGAGCACACGGTGACCGAGGAGGTAACCGACGTCGACCTGGTGCAGTCCCAGCTGCGCATCGCCTCGGGCGAGACGCTGGGTGACCTCGGCCTGAGCCAGGACGCGATCTACCTGCGTGGCGCGGCGCTGCAGTGCCGCATCACGACCGAGGACCCGGTGAACGGTTTCCGCCCGGACACCGGCGTGATCAGCGCCTACCGCTCCCCGGGCGGCTCGGGCATCCGGTTGGACGGCGGCGCGATCGGCGCCGGCAGCATGGTCGGCGCGCACTTCGACTCGATGCTGGTCAAGCTGACCTGCCGTGGCCGTACCTTCGAGGCGGCGGTGGCCCGGGCCCGGCGCGCGGTCGCCGAGTTCCGCATCCGCGGCGTCTCCACCAACATCCCGTTCCTCCAGGCCGTGCTGGACGACCCGGACTTCCGCGGCGGCCGCGTGACCACGGCGTTCATCGAGGAGCGGCCCGAGTTGCTGACGGCTCGGCACTCGGCCGACCGCGGCACGAAGCTGCTGACCTACCTGGCCGATGTCACGGTCAACAAGCCCAACGGCCCGCGCCCGCAGGTGATCGACCCATGGGCCAAGCTGCCCAAGCTGAACCTGTCGGCCGAGCCGCCGGCCGGCTCGAAGCAGCGGCTGACCGAGCTGGGCCCGGAGGGCTTCGCCGCCTGGCTGCGCAACGAGCCGGGCGTGCTGGTCACCGACACCACGTTCCGTGACGCCCACCAGTCGCTGCTGGCCACCCGGGTCCGGACCAAGGACCTGTTGCAGGTCGCGCCGCATGTGGCGCGCATGACGCCGGAGCTGCTGTCGCTGGAGTGCTGGGGCGGCGCGACCTACGACGTGGCGCTGCGCTTCCTGGCCGAGGATCCGTGGGAGCGGCTGGCGGCGCTGCGCGAGGCCGTGCCGAACCTCTGTCTCCAGATGCTGCTGCGTGGCCGCAACACGGTCGGCTACACGCCGTACCCGGAGGCGGTGACCAGGGCGTTCGTCGAGGAGGCGACCGAGACCGGGATCGACATCTTCCGCATCTTCGACGCCCTCAACGACATCGAGCAGATGCGGCCGGCGATCGAGGCCGTGCGGGAGACCGGCAAGTCGATCGCCGAGGTGTCGCTCTGCTACACCGCCGACCTGTCCGACCCGGGCGAGCAGCTCTACACCCTGGACTACTACCTCAAGCTGGCCGAGCAGATCGTCGGCGCCGGCGCGCACGTGCTGGCGATCAAGGACATGGCCGGCCTGCTGCGCCCGCCGGCCGCCGCGCGGCTGGTCACGGCGCTGCGCAAGGAGTTCGACCTGCCGGTCCACCTGCACACGCACGACACCGCGGGCGGGCAGCTGGCCACGTACCTGGCGGCGATCCAGGCCGGGGTGGACGCCATCGACGGCGCGACGGCGTCGATGGCCGGCACCACCTCGCAGCCCTCGCTGTCGGCCATCGTGGCCGCGACCGACCACTCCGCCCGCACCACGGGACTCGATCTCCGGGCAGTGTGCGACCTGGAGCCGTACTGGGAGGCCGTGCGGCGGGTGTTCGCTCCGTTCGAGGCGGGTCTGCCGTCGCCGACCGGCCGCGTCTACACCCACGAGATTCCCGGCGGCCAGCTGTCCAACCTGCGGCAACAGGCCATCGCGCTGGGGCTGGGCGACCGGTTCGAGGACATCGAGGCCACCTACGCGGCGGCCGACCGCATGCTGGGCCGGCTGGTCAAGGTCACGCCGTCGTCCAAGGTCGTCGGCGACCTGGCGCTGCACCTGGTCGGCGCGGGCGTGGAGCCGGCCGAGTTCGAGGCCGACCCGGGCCGGTTCGACATCCCGGACTCGGTGATCGGCTTCCTGCACGGCGAGCTGGGCGACCCGCCCGGCGGCTGGCCGGAGCCGTTCCGCACCAAGGCGCTGAGCGGCCGGGCCGCGGCCAGGGCGGTGGCCGACCTGTCCGAGGAAGACGTGCAGGGCCTGGCCGACGACCGGCGCGGCACGCTGAACCGGCTGCTGTTCGCGGCGCCGACCAGGGAGTTCCTCACCCATCGGGAGACATACGGGGACACCAGCGTGCTGCGCAGCAAGGACTGGCTGTACGGCCTGCGCCCGGGCGAGGAGTACTCGGTCGATCTCGGCCGCGGCGTGCGGCTGTTGATCACGCTCGAGGCCATCGGCGAGGCCGACGAGCGCGGCATGCGCACCGTGATGGCCGTCCTCAATGGACAGTTGCGGCCGATCCAGGTGCGGGACCGCTCGGTCGCGGCCGACGTGCCGGCGGCCGAGAAGGCCGATCGCGGCAACTCGAACCACGTCGCCGCGCCGTTCGCCGGTGTGGTCACCGTCGCGGTGGCCGAGGGCGACAGCGTGCAGGCCGGTCAGACCGTCGCGACGATCGAGGCGATGAAGATGGAGGCGGCGATCACCGCGCCCAAGGCCGGCACCGTCGGCCGGCTGGCCATTTCCCGTCAGCAGCAGGTGGAGGGCGGCGATCTGCTGATCGTGCTGTCCTGATTGGTCCAGATCACTCCGGTGCCCCCGCGCCCGTCGGCTCGGGGGCACCGCTGTGTCCACAGTGGACCAAACTTTTACGGCGCACTGATGCTTCACCCGGTAGAGTGACGAGATGTTCCCCGTGTTGCCGTCTGGTGGCGCGATCTCCTTTCCTGGCAAGGTGTGATTCGTGCTGGAGTTGCAGTCCGTGGCCCAGCGTCAGGGCGCGGTCGTCCCCAAGTCCCCGTGGTTGCCCACTGCCTCGTTGGCGCTCGCCGACCTGGCCGGTCGGGTGTTGGGCCTGGACGTGCGCCGGGTCCCGGTGCGCGCCGGCACGTCGAAACTCGTCGGCGGCATCCACAATCGCGAGGTGCTGCTGGCCAACCGGGCCTTTCAGGCGCAGGCCTTACGTCATGCGCAGGGGCCGGTGCTGACCATCGGCGGCGACTGCGGCGTCGAGACCGTGCCACTCGGTTTTGCCCGCCAGCGGTTCGGGCCGGCGCTGGGCGTGCTGTGGTTCGACGCACACGGCGATCTCAACACCCCGGCCACCTCGCCCTCCGGCGCTTACCACGGCATGGCCTTACGTCACGCCTTCGGCGAGGGCGACCGCGACTTCGTGCTCGATAGTCCGATCGTGTCCCGCCGCGTCGTGCTCGTCGGCGCCCGCGCCCTCGATCCCGGCGAGCAGGCCATGGTCGACCGCGGGCTCGTGCGCCACGTGCCCATCGAACGGGACTACGACGCCTCCTGGGTCGTCGGCGCCGCCACCGCTTCCCGTGCGCCGCAGTTCTATCTGCACATCGATCTCGACGTCCTGGACCCCAGCGAGTTCGCCGACGTCACCTGCCCGGTCCCCGGCGGCCTGTTGATCAGCGAACTGGTCGAAGCCATCCGCGCCGTCGCGGCGGTCCGGCCGATCATCGGGGCCGGCATCACCGAGTGCGCCACCGACAATCCCGACAAGCTCCAGGTGCTGGTGCCCATCCTGCGGGCCGTCGGCGCCGCCCTGCACGCCCACTCCACCGCGCTCCCCACCCAGCCGGCCCCCATCCACTCGGCCCCCGTCCAGCCGGCTCCCGCCCTGCCCCACCCCGCCCGGCGCTGAAACGCGGAAAGCGCCGTTCCTCCACTCCGAGTGGAGGAACGGCGCTTTCCGCACTTTCGGAACCGGTCCCGTTAGGTGAAAGGTCTTCATCTATTGTCTCGCTGGTGACCATGCCCTCGGCCCGCCGGTTCGATCAGGCGGCGGCCTTCCCCGAGCTGGTCGAGCTGCGCGAATCGGTGCGCGCGGCCGACTGGACGGCCATCGAGCTGTTCTTCGCCGGCCTGCCCGACGTCGACATGACGGCGTTCGCGGCGCACGTCGTGGCCGAGGTGACGGGGGCGGAGGAGTTCCTGGCCGAGCTGCCGCCGTCGCCACTGGCCCGGCGGCTACTCGCTGCGCGGCTGATCGCCAAGGCATGGGAGATCCGGTCGGCCAAGCGGGCCACGCACGTCCGGCGCGACCAGTTCATCGGCATGCGCGCGCAGCTGCTGAAGGCGGAGCCGATCCTGCTGGAGCTGACGGCCGAGGACCCCGGCGACGTCGTGGCCTGGGTGTTCCGGCTGCGCAGCGCGCGTGGGCTGGAGGTCGGGCAGAGCGAGGCCCGCCGCCGCTACGACCGGCTGGCGCGGTTCGCCCCGCACAGCTTCGCCGCGCAGAGCCAGCTGGTGCAGCAGCTGTGTCCCAAGTGGAGCGGCTCATGGGAGGCGCTGCACACCTTCGCCCGTGAGTGCCTGGACGCCGCGCCAGCCGGCTCGCTGAGCCCGGCCGTGGTCGGCGAGGCCCACTTGGAGCACTTCATCGAGCTCGACGGCGCCGAGCAGACCGGCTATCTGCGGAAAGTCGCCGTGCAACAGGAGATCATCGCGGCGGCGGACAAGTCGGTGCTGCACCCGAACTTCGTCGGCGGCTACTACTGGCCGCGCGCGTGCGGGGTCTTCGCCGTCCTGTTCAACAAGATCGGCGACCACGAGCGGGCCGCGGCGTGCTTCCGCCGGCTGGGCGACGAGGTGGCCAGCGAGTACCCGTGGCAGCAGCTGTACGCGGACCCGGCCACGGCGTTCGACTCCCTGCGCGACAAGGCCTTCGGCGGTGTGAAGTGATCAAGGAGACCGAGGTCGGCGGCATCAGGACCCTCGTCGTCCCCAGCGCCGGGCCGCTCGCGGCGGGCCTGGTGTTCCGCGTCGGCTGCGCGGACGAGCCGCTGTCCAGGCGCGGCATCACCCACCTGGTCGAGCACCTCGCGCTGCACCGGCACGGCCTGCTGGAGCACGACGCCAATGGCTCCACCGGCCTGACCACGACGCATTTCTTCACCAGCGGCAGCGACAAGGCCGTGACGACCTACCTGACCAGCGTCTGCGACTCGCTGCGCGACCTGCCGCTGGAGCGCATCGCCACGGAGAAGACGATCCTGCGCACCGAGGAGGCCGGCCGCCCGCACGACAGCCTGCTGGTCTGGCGCTACGGCGCGGTCGGCTTCGGCGCGGCGGGCTACCCGGAGTGGGGCCTGGAGGCGGTCACCGACGACGACGTGCGCGACTGGGCGGCGACCCGGTTCACCCGGGAGAACGCGGTGCTGTGGATCGCCGGCGAGGTGCCGGAGGGGCTGAACCTGACACTGCCGTCCGGATCCCCGCAGCCGTTCCCGGCGCTGACCTCGGCGCTGCCGACGACGCCGTCGTTCTTCGCCGAGGGCAACGGCAAGGTCAGCCTGACCGCGATCGTGGAGCGGTCGGCGCGGGCGTCGCTGTTCGCGATGGTGTTGGAACGGGCGATGTTCCGCGCGTTGCGCACGGAGGACGGCAACTCCTACGCGGTCGTCGCGGCGTACGCGCCGCGCGACGGCGAGAGCGCGACGATCACCGCGATGGCCGACGCGCTGCCGGAGAAGCAGGACGCGGTGCTCGGCGGGCTGATCGACGTGCTGACCGCGCTGCGCGTCGGCCGCATCGACGCCGACGAGCTGGAAGTGGTGCGGGACAAGGCGTCCACCTCCCTGGACCGGCCGGAAGCGGCCCGGGTGATGGTGTTCGCCGACGCGATCGACCTCCTCTACGGCCGGGCGCGGTGCTCGCTCACGGACTTCCGCGCCGAGCTGGCCGCGGTCACCGTCGAGGACCTGCGTGAGGTGGCCGGGCAGGCGATGAGCACCCTGTTGTTGCAGGTGCCGCGGGGCAACCTCGTCGACTGGGCCGGCTTCGCCGAGGCCCCGATGTGGTCGGCCAAGGCGACGACCGGCGGCGAGTTCCCGTCGCTGCAGAAGAAGGACTTCACCCTGGTCCTCGGCTACGACGGCGTCAGCTTGGTGTCGCCGCACGGGGTGCTGACCGTGCTCTACAGCGAGTGCGTGCTGATGCAGTGCTGGCCCGACGGCGCGCGCCGGCTGGTCGGGGCCGACGCGGTGAGCGTCAGCATCGAGCCCAACCTGTACGACGTGTCCGCCGAGACCATCGCCGGCGTCGACGAACTGGTGCCCGACGAGCTCAAGGTGTGGCAGCCGGCCCGCTCGGCCGACCGGATCCCGCAGCGGCCCGCGCCGGCCGCGCCGCCGGCGCCGCCCGCCGCGCAGCCGCCGGTGGTTCGCCGGTCGAAGATCGCGCTGCTGATCTTCGGCGGGCTGGCGGTGTTCCTGCTCCTGGCGGCCGCCGGCTCGATGGTCGACCTGCTGACGTACCCGGACGACAACTCGGCCCGACAGTGGTGGCTGACCTTGGTGTTCCTGTGGATCGGCGGCATCTTCCTGGCCCTGGTCGTGGCGGGGCTGCGGGGCCTGCGCGGGCCGCGCCGCCGGCGGTAGGCGACGATGACCCGGTGACCAGGATCGTGGCCGGGGCGGCCGGGGGACGTCGGCTGGAGGTGCCGCCCAGCGGCACCCGCCCGACCTCGGACCGCGTCCGGGAGGCACTGTTCAGCGCCCTGGAGGCGGCGGTCGGCCTGCACGGGGCGAAGGTGCTCGACCTGTACGCCGGGTCGGGCGCGCTGGGCTTGGAGGCGCTGTCCCGCGGGGCGAGCCGGGCGACGTTCGTGGAGTCCGACCGCCGGGCCGGCGAGATCCTGCGCCGCAACGCCAAGGGCCTCCGGCTGCCCGGCGCGGACGTGCGGCTCGGCACCGTGCAGTCGGTGCTGGCGACGACGCCGGGGGACCGGTACGACCTGATCTTCGTCGACCCGCCGTACGCGCTGGGGGAGCCGGAACTGGCCGATGTCCTGAAAGCCCTGCTGCCGTGGGCCGCCGAGGACGCGACGCTCGTCGTGGAGCGGTCCACCCGGAGCGAGGACCCCCGCTGGCCCGAGGGCATCGAGCCGACGCGCAGCCGCAAGTACGGAGAGACCACCCTGCACTGGGCCATCATCACCGGGCCAACCATCATTGGGCCAACGATCACTGCCCAGTGATCGCCGCCACGCGGTGAGCCGGCGGCTTCCCTGTTACGGTCCGGCCATGAGGCGTGCGGTATCCCCCGGCTCCTATGACCCGGTGACCAACGGCCATCTGGACATCATCACCCGCGCGGCCGACGTCTTCGACGAGTTGATCATCACGGTGGGGATCAACAAGAACAAGAAGACCCTGTTCACCGTGGACGAGCGGGTGGAGATGATCCGCGAGGTCACCGCCCACCTGCCCAACGTGCGGGTCGACACCTCGCACGGGCTGCTGGTGGACTACTGCCGGGCCAACGACGTCAAGGTGATCGTGAAGGGCCTGCGCGCGATCAGCGACTTCGACTACGAGCTCCAGCAGGCGCAGATGAACCACCGGCTGTCCGAGGTGGAGACGCTGTTCATGCCGACCAACCCGCTCTACAGCTTCCTGTCCAGCTCGCTGGTCAAGGAGGTCGCCAGCTACCACGGCGACGTGGCGCACCTGCTGCCCGACCTGGTCCACGACCGCCTGATCGCGCGGCTGGCCGAGCGGGCCTGACCGCGCCCGACTGTCAACGCCCATTACGTTGCCGGTCATGAGCTACGTGACGTTCGCCCTGGTCGACATCAACAACTGAGCCCGCGCCGGCGCCCGGGCGTGAAGATCGGGCGCCGGACACGCCCCGATCTCCCGGCGCGGCGCCGGTCCAGCGGGCAGACTGGAGACTGCCAGCCGTATAGCCCTCGCCGACGGTCTGCTTGCCGGGGCGAGCATCAGTAGGGAGTGGGACGTGTACCGGGTGTTCGAGGCCCTCGACGAACTCGTCACGATTGTCGAGGAAGCGCGCGGCGTGCCGATGACCTCCGGCTGTGTCGTGCCCCGTGGCGACCTGCTCGAGCTGCTGGACGACATCAGGGACGCCATTCCCCGCGAGCTGGACGACGCGCAGGACGTGCTCGACCACCGCGACAGCATGATCTCCAAGGCCCAGCACGAGAGCGAGACCGGCGTCGGCAAGGCCCGCGAGGAGTCCGAGCGGATGCTGGCCGAGGCCCGCGCCGAGGCCGACCGCATGGTGGCCGACGCCCGTGCGCACGCCGAACGCCTGATCGCCGAGGCCGAGAGCGAGGCCGAGCGCGTCGTCAACGCCGGCCGGCACGAGTACGAGGACCTGACCGGCCGGGCCCGCGCCGAGGCCGACCGCATGGTTCAGGCCGGCCGCGCCTCCTACGAGCGGGCCGTCGAGGACGGGCGCAACGAGCAGCACCGGCTGGTCCAGCAGACCGAGGTCGTGCAGGCCGCGCACGCCGAGTCCGCCCGCGTGCTGGACGCCGCCAGCGGCGAGGCCAACCGGCTGCGCGGGGAGTGCGACGCCTACGTCGACGCCAAGCTGGCCGACTTCGAGGACCTGCTGGCCCACACCCTGCGCACCGTCGGCAAGGGCCGCGCCAGCCTGCGGGCCCCGATGGGTGGCAGCGCCGCCGCCTCGGCCGCCCCGTTCGACTACGCCCGGGATTGAGGAGACGCTCGGCTGCGGGGGCGCGCAGCGGCCGATCTTCGGCCGCATAGTCCCTGACCTGCCGATTTTCCTTCTGGCCACCTTGTTGAGTACGCTTGGCCAGCTGGAAACGGTAAGTCACCCCACCAGCGACACAACCATCATGCCTAAGCAACGATCACACGCGCGCACCCAGCAGAAGGCCGGTCCATGGGTTATCGACACCCGGGACATCGGCCGTAGACCCGGCTCCAGCCGCAGCTACCACCGAGTGGCTCCGGCGCCGGCGGGTTTCGGCGACCCCGAGGTCATCGGGGTCGAGGTGGGCAGCGATATCGTGCTTGACCTGCTGGTCGAGTCGGTAGTGGAGGGTGTCCTCGCCACCGGGACCGCGAACGCGGCCACCGTCGGCGAATGCTCCCGGTGTCTTGACCCGCTGTCCGGCGAGGTCGAGGTCCGCTTCACCGAGCTGTTCGCGTATCCGGACAGCGCGACCGAGGCGACCACGGACGAGGACGAGATCTCGCGTCTTGTCGACGACCTCATCGACCTGGAGCCGGTGGTGCGCGACGCGGTCGTGCTCGCGCTGCCGCAGGTTCCGCTGTGCTCGCCGGACTGTCGTGGACTGTGCGCCGAGTGCGGTGTCAAGTGGGCCGAACTGGGCCCCGACCACGCGCATGAGACGATTGATCCTCGCTGGGCTGCTCTGCAGGAGAAGTTCGGCGGGACCGAGGAGGAGAGCTAGTCGTGGCCGTCCCGAAGCGGAAGATGTCCCGCTCCAACACCCGTACGCGCCGTGCCAACTGGAAGGCCGTGGCCCCGAACCTGGTGGCCTGCTCCAACCGCGCCTGCCGCCAGCCCAAGCTGTCGCACATCGCGTGCCCGGCCTGCGGCCAGTACGACGGCCGCCAGGTCGTCCAGCCGGCCTGACCGCCGCCTCCCGGCGAGAAGGCTGAGCGCAGTGGGAGGTAAGGGTTCCCGGGGTCCGGCACCGGATCGGGCCCCGCTACTTGAGGCACTCGGTGTCGAGTTGGACCCCGAGCTTCTCGTGTTGGCCCTCACTCACAGGTCATACGCGTACGAGAACGGCGGCCTGCCGCCCAACGAGCGTCTCGAGTTCCTCGGAGACGCTGTTCTCGGACTCGTGGTGACGGACCACCTCTACCGCAGACACCCCGACCTGCCCGAAGGGCAGTTGGCCAAGCTGCGGGCGAGTGTGGTGAACATGATGGCGCTGGCTGGCGTCGCTCGTGACCTCGGCGACGGCGGCCTCGGCGCGCACCTGCTGTTGGGGCGCGGCGAAGAGCTGACCGGCGGCCGGGACAAGGCGAGCATCCTCGCCGACGGTCTCGAGGCGATGATCGGCGCCGTCTACCTGGCACATGGCATCGACGTTGCTCGGGGCCTGGTGCACCGACTGTTCGACCCGCTGCTGGAGGCCGCGCCGCTGAAGGGCGCGGGCCTGGACTGGAAGACCAGCCTCCAGGAGCTGACGGCCGCTCAGGGACTCGGCGTGCCCGAGTACCGGGTGGACGACGAGGGACCCGACCACCGCAAGGAGTTCACCGCCGCCGTCTATGTCGGCGGGCGGGGACTGGGCTCCGGCGGCGGCCGAACCAAGAAGGAAGCGGAGCAGAAGGCGGCCGAGGCCGCTTACACCACGCTCAAGTCGGAGATCCCGCCGGCGGCCGACGTCGGCTGATCTCCAAGCGGGAAGTGGTGCGCGGAAGGGGGCATTCCAGGCGGTCGACGCCAGGAATGCCCCCTTCTGGGTCTCGTGAGGCCGCCGCCGGTGCCTGAACCGCAAGGGAAGGCGCCGGCCGCGTTGGCGGCCGAGCCCCGCGCGGGACGCGCGGCACAAGCGCTGAAGAGGGGACGGCAGATGCCCGAGTTGCCTGAGGTCGAGGTCGTGCGGCGGGGCCTGGACGCGCACGTGACCGGCCGCCGGATCACCGCCGTCGAGGTGCTGAACCTGCGGGCCGTGCGCCGGCACGTGCCCGGCCCGGTGGACTTCGTCGACCGGCTGTCCGGGCGGTCCGTCGTGGCCGCCGGCCGGCGCGGCAAGTACCTGTGGCTGGAGCTGGACGACGCCGAGGCGATCATCGCCCACCTCGGCATGAGCGGGCAGATGCTGGTGCAGCCCGAGCACGCCGCCGACGAGAAGCACCTGCGGGTCCGGCTGCGCTTCGACGACGGCGGGCCCGAGCTGCGTTTCGTCGACCAGCGCACGTTCGGCGGCCTGGCCCTGGCCGACCTGGTCGAGGTCGACGGCACCGCCCTGCCCACCCCCGTCGCGCACATCGCCCGCGACCCGATGGATCCCGCCTTCGACCCCGACGCCGCCGTGGCGGCGTTGCGGCGCAAGCGAACCGGGGTGAAGCGGGCCCTGCTCGACCAGACCCTGGTCTCCGGCGTGGGCAACATCTACGCCGACGAGTCGCTGTGGCGCACCAAGCTGCACTGGGCCCGGCCGACCGAGAAGCTGACCAAGGCTCAGGCCGGGCAGCTGCTGTCCGCCGCCACCGACGTCATGACCGAGGCCCTCGCCGCCGGCGGCACCTCCTTCGATGCCTTGTACGTCAACGTGAACGGCCAGTCCGGCTACTTCGACCGGGCGCTGGCCGTGTACGGCCAGGAGGGCCGGGCCTGCCGCCGCTGCGGCAGCGTCATCCGCCGCGACCCCTTCATGAACCGCTCGTCCTACAGCTGCCCCAAGTGCCAGCCCATGCCCAAGAACCCCCACATCTGACTCCCCTCGCGTCACCTGCGGTCAGCAGGCGCCGAACAGAGGCAAGCATGACGCTCATGTGACGTTGGGATGGTCGGCCAGCCAGCGGTCGAAGTCGTCGGGAGTGCGGACGCCGTCGTCGAGCACCGACCGGTAGATGGTGTAGCTGCGCACGGTCTTGCCGTAGGCCGGGTTGTCGGCCCAGGCCTGCTTGATCGCCAGGATGGCCCGCCGGGTCTCGGCGGTCAGGCGGGGTGGCAACGTCGCGACGTGTTCGAGGTCGGGCATGCGCGCCGGCTCGTCGACGAACCAGATGTCGAAGTTCCACTTGTGCCCCTCGGCCGAGCCGTAGCTCAGGCCGAGGTAGAGGCCGTCGGGATACTGCTCGGGCTCGACGTTCCAGCGGCCCGTGTCGTTGCGGAACTGGACCTTCCAGATCCGCTCGTGTCCGGCGAGCCGCGCGCCGAGCCGAGCGACGGCCTCGGTGTCCAGCTTCGGACACGCCACCGTGATGTCGACGTCCCGGCGGACCATCAGGCCCAGCACCGAGCTCCCCGTGTGCACCGGGTCGCCGAACTCCGCCAATAGCGCGTCGATGTTCAGGTCGGTGCACACGGCGTGCGCCTCGATCTGGAGTTTTTCCTGCTGCACGAACAAGTCCTCGGTCATCACAGCTCCGCATCGGCCGACACCGTCCGGACGGAGTGTGCCAGGGCGCCGGATGTGAGGGTTGCTTTCTGCACCTACGACTTGCGTAGTAGTGCGCATTGCGGAATAGTGGGCGCAGCGCATCACCGGGAGGTTCGGTTGGACACCAGCCAGCTGCTCAAGGGCGTCCTGGACCTCGCGGTCCTGGCCGTGCTCCGGGAGGAGGACGGCTACGGCTACGACGTGCTGCGCAGGCTGCGCCAGAGTGGCCTGGACGAGGTGGCCGACGCCTCCGTGTACGGCACGCTGCGCCGGCTGTACAAGGCTGACCTGCTCACCTCCTACGTCGTGCCGAGCGAGGAGGGCCCGCACCGCAAGTACTACCGCGTCAGCGAGTCGGGGCGCGTTCGACTGGAGGAGTCGTGCAGGACGTGGCGGACGTTCGCGAAGACGATGGATCAACTACTGACCGCTTCCTGACGCGGATGCGGGCCGCCCTGTCCGACCTGCCGCCGGCCGAGGTGGACGAGCTGCTGGAGGACACCGAGGAGCACGTCCGAGAGCTGGCCCGCGAACACGGCGAGGACCAGCTGGAGCTGCGCCTGGGCAGCCCGGAGGGCTATGCGGCGGAGCTGCGCTCGGCGGCCGGCTACCCGCCGCCGCCCGAGCCGGAGCAGCCGACGCAGCAGCTCAGGCCGGAGCGCGGCGACGGCGTGGAGGTGCTGGCCCTGGCCGGCCTGATCACCACCACCGTCAGCGCGATGCTGTTCGGGGTGTCGCTGCGCGAGTTCAACAGCGGCCTGCCGCTGTTCCTGCTGACGGGGCTGGTCGGCCTGGCGATCTCGCTGCCGATCCTGGTCCGCGGCCGGGGCGGGGTGCACGCGGTCGCGGAGCTGCCGGCGGTCAAGGCCCTGACCCCGTACCTCAAGCCGGACGAGTCCACGGTAACGGGCAAGGTGCTGGCCTACGTCTACAGCCTCCAGCCGGCCTGGTGGCTGCTGCGGGTGCTGCCGATCGCGGCGTTCGGCCGCTACCACCTCTTCGGCATGCTCTTCCTGGCCGTGCCGGCCGCGCTGATCTCGATCATGGTCGGCTACTACAGCCGGGTCGACCGCCGCCTGTTGTGGCTGGTGGTGCCGGCCAACGCGCTGGTGGCCTCGGCCTTCGTCGGCGTGCTCGGGCTTGGCATCGGGTTCTGGCTCTGATCGAGGCGCTGGCCGGACAGCCGGTCCAGCAGCGGCGCCACGGCCAGCACCTGGGCGGCTTCCTCGGGCGTCAGCTCGGCCAGTCGCGCGGCGATGATCTCGGCGTCGCCGTGGGTCACGGAGATGATCGTCTCCCGGCCGGTCTCGGTCAGCGTCACCTGGATCGCCCGCCCGTCGTCCGGGTCGGGCTCGCGGGCGACCAGGCCCATCGCCTCCAGGTGGCTGACCATGGTGGTCGCGGTCGGCTGCGAGCACGGCACCAGCGCCGCCAGCTCGCCGACCCGCATCGGCCCGCACTGCAGCAGCTGGGACAGCACGATCAGCTGGGTCGGATACAGCCCGTTGGCCGGCGCGGCCTGCCGCACGGTGCGCAACAACCGGTGCAGCGAGATGAGCAGCTGGAGCGACTGCTGCTGGCTGACCTGGTAATCGGCGGTCACGGCAGCCCTCCACGAACCGGTCACATCGGATGGCCAGGGTATCCCGCTGACCTGTGACGGAGTCCGGAAGTGCAGATTACGGGGAACGATGGCCCACCCAACCCCCCTGCGGGTGGACCCAGGGTGGGCCATCGATCTTCCCCTCCCCCTCCGCACCCAGCGTGCCCGCCGGCCGATGGTCCCGACATCCGCGCGATGGCGTAGGCGATGGCGTAGTTCGAAGGGTTCTAGGGTTGGTCCATGACGGGAGGCGCGCTACCCACGGAGATCAGCTCGTTCGTCGGGCGGCGTGACGACCTCGCCGCGATGCGCCGGCAGCTGACCTCGGCGCACCTGCTGACCGTGACCGGTGTCGGCGGCGTCGGCAAGACCAGGGTGAGCCTGCGGCTCGCGCACGAGTTGCGGCGGTCCTTCGCCGACGGCGCCTGGTGGGCCGACCTGTCCACGCTCAACCGCAACGCCGACGCGCAGCTGGTGTGCGAGACCATCGCCAAGGGCCTCGGCGTGCACGACCACTCCACTCGCACCACCCTGGAAGTGCTGCTCGACAACATCCGCGACCGGCGGGCGCTGCTGGTGCTGGACAACTGCGAGCATCTCGTCGGCACGGTCGGCGGCATCGTGCGAGCGATGCTCACAGCCGCGCCCGACCTGCGGGTGATCGCCACCAGCCGGCAGCCGCTGGGCATCGCCGGCGAGCACGTGGTGGAGCTGCGCCCGCTCGCCGCCGAGGCCGTCAACCTGCTGATCGACCGGGTGCAGGCGGCTCGGCCCGACTTCGTGCCGAGCGCCGGCGATCGGGACATCGCGCTGCGGCTGTGCCAGCGGCTGGAGGGGCTGCCGCTGGCCATCGAGCTGGCCGCGGCGCAGCTGCGGACCATCGGCATGGCCACCCTGCTCGAACGCCTCGACGACCGGTTTCGGCTGCTCACCGGCCTGGCCGCGGCCCTGGACTGGAGCTACCAGCTCTGCACGGAGCACCAGCGGCTGCTGTGGGCCCGGCTGTCGGTGTTCGCCGGCGACCTCGACCTGGCCGCCGCCGAGCACGTGTGCGCCGACGAACCGTCAACGCGCGGAGGGCTTGCGCGCGAGGAAGTGCTGACGGCGTTGGCCGGCCTGGCCGAGCGGTCGCTGCTGACCAGCGAGCACCGTGGCGGCCGGGTCCGGTACCGGATGCTGGAGACGATCCGCGAGTACGGCGCGAGCCGCCTGGCCGAGCTGGACGACCCGGAGTCGGTGCGCCGGCGGCACCGTGACTACTTCCGGCGCCTCGCCCACGACGCCGCCACCAACTGGCTCGGCCCCGACGAACTGCGTTGGCTGGAGCGGATCCGGGCCGACCTGCCCAACGTGCTGGCCTCGATGGACTGGAGCCTGCGCACGTCCGGCGAGGCCACCGCCGCGCTGGACATGGCGATATCGCTGCTGCGCTCGCACTGCTGGTACGTGGTCGGCGGCCTGGCCGAGGGCCTGCGCTGGCTGCGGCTCGCGCTGGCCAGTGGCGAGCCCCAGCCGACGTCGCTGCGGGCCATGGGCCTGGCCTGGGCGTCGATGATCGCGATATTCCTCGGCGACCCCGCGCAGGCCCCGGAGCTGATTTCCGACACCGGCGACGACCTGGCCGACGCGACCACGTTGCTGGCCAAGGGAATCCGGGCCTGGATCGTAGAGATCGACCGGGACGCCGTGGTCCGGCACCTGACCGAGGCTCGCGTGCTGTTCGAGCGGGCCGGCGCGGCCGGCGACGTGTTCGCTGCCGACATGTGGCTGGCCCACAACACCGGCGAGGACACGGCCGAGGCCGCCGGTCGCGAGCTGGTGGCCAAGGCCGAGCGGCTGCAGGCCGGTTACTCGCTGGCCAACGCCACCTGGGCCTACGGCACGGACTTCATCCGCACGGACCCGGAGCGGGCGATCACGTTGATCGAGGAGGCGCTGCGGCGGTTCCAGGCGATCGACGACATGTGGGGCTGCGGCTGGACGATGGAGACGCTGTCCTGGGCCTGCGCCGCCGCCGGCTACCACGACCGGGCCGCGCTGCTGCTGGGCGCGTCGGCCAAGCTGTGGTCGGACATCGGCCTGCGGCTGTACCAGCCGGGGCCGTTCGCGTTGGGGCACGAGCAGGCCGCCGGCATGCTCCGCGCGGCGCTGGGGGAGCGGGCGTTCGACGCGGCCATCGCCGAGGGGGCCGAGATCGGCTTCGCCCGGGCGGTGGCGATCGGGGCCCGGGTCGGGCACGCGATGCGGTCGGTGGCGCCGGCCGCCTCCGGGCTGACGGCCCGCGAGCGCGAGGTGGCCGAGCTGGTCGCGGCCGGGCTGACCAATCCTCAGATCGCGGCGAAGTTGTTCCTGGGCACCAGAACCGTGCAGACGCACCTGCGCAGCATCATGAACAAGCTCGGCGTCAACAACCGCACTCAGGTCGCCGCGCACATCACGCAGCAGGGCCGCTGAGCGTTAATATGCAACCACGCTGAGTCACGACCTTGGCGGGGCTTCGAGCACGGACCTCGCGCTGACCGGGGGATAGGTCGGCTCTGCTGGTCACACTCTGTTCGATCGCCCCCCGATCGGGTGGGAGACCTGGCTCACCGGCGCGTCAATATCGCGTCAATGCCGAGCATCGACGCGTCAAGACACCGTCAGGCGTCGTCGCACCCGGTGGCAGCGGATGCAGGCTCATCTCGATCGCGGTCGCCGTGGGGGTGACCGCAACGCGTGAGGGGAAAGGCGCGCCATGGCCGACCTGGCCTACGCCCTGCTGGTGATCGGCGTGTTCGGAGTGCTCGCGCTCATGCTGCGTGGATTGGAGCGGCTGTGAACGGGGCCGGTGCGGTGGCGAACGTCCTCGGTGGCGTACTCGCCCTGCTGTTGCTCGTCTACCTGTTCGTCGCGCTGATCAAGCCGGAGAAGTTCTGACATGCGGACCGACGTGCGTGCCTCCGCGGAGGCCCAGTCATGAGTGACACTGTTGCCGGCCTGCTTCAGGTTGGCCTGCTGCTCGCCGCGCTCGCGGCGGTGTACAAGCCGCTCGGCGACTACATGGCCCGTGCCTATCTGAGCACGAAGCACTGGCGGGTGGAGCGCGCGCTGTACAAGGTCGTCCGTGTCGACGCGGACTCCGACCAGCGCTGGTCCACCTACGCCTACGGCGTGCTCGGTTTCTCCTTCGCCTCGGTCGTCGTGCTGTATCTGTTGCAGCGGCTGCAAACCGTGCTGCCGCTGGGCCTTGGCCGCCCGGAGATCAATCCCGCGACCGCATTCAACACCGCGATCAGCTTCGTCACCAACACCAACTGGCAGTCCTACGTGCCGGAGCAGGCCTACGGCCACCTGGTGCAGATGGCCGGCCTGACCGTGCAGAACTTCGTGTCGGCGGCCATCGGCATGTGCGTCGCGGTGGCGCTGATCCGCGGCTTCATGCGGGCCGGCACCGACCGCATCGGCAACCTGTGGGTGGACCTGACCCGCACGGTGCTCCGGATCCTGCTGCCGCTCGCGTTCGTGTTCGCCATCGTGCTCATCGCGCTCGGCGTGGTGGACAGCCTGTCCGCCGGCATCGTCGTCACCGGCGTCGACGGCGCGCAGCACACCATCGCGCTGGCCCCGACCGCCAGCCAGGAGGCCATCAAGGAGCTGGGCACCAACGGCGGCGGCATCTTCAACGCCAACTCCGCGCACCCGTTCGAGAACCCCAGCTCCTGGACCAACATCATCGAGATCTTCCTGCTGCTGGTGATCCCGGTCAGCCTGACCCGCACCTTCGGCGTGATGGTGGCGGACAAGAAGCAGGGCTACACCATCCTGTCGGTGATGGCCGTGTTGTGGGGCGGCATGCTCGCGGTGATCTGGTGGGCCGAGGCGCACCCGAACGGCCCGGCCGCGCTGCTGGCCGGAAGCGGCATGGAGGGCAAGGAGAACCGGTTCGGCATCGCCGGCTCGGCCCTGTTCGCCGACTCGACCACCGGCACCTCCACCGGCGCGGTCAACGCGGCGCACGACAGCTTCTCCGGCCTCGGTGGCGGCGGGGCGATGCTGAACATGCTGTTCAGCGAGATATCGCCGGGCGGCACCGGCACCGGCGTCTACAGCATCCTGGTGTTCGCCATCGTCGCGGTGTTCCTCGCCGGCCTGATGGTCGGCCGCACGCCCGAGTACCTCGGCAAGAAGCTGGGCCGCAAGGAAGTGACCATGGCCTCCATCGCCATGCTGGCCATGCCGACACTGGTGCTGGTGCTCGCCGGCATCGCCGCGGTGCTGCCCTCGACCGCTTCGGCCCTGACCAACAGCGGCGCGCACGGCCTGTCCGAGGTGCTCTACGCCTACGCGTCGACGTCCAACAACAACGGCAGCGCCTTCGGCGGGCTGACGGTGACCAACGACTGGTTCGAGTCCACGCTCGGCGTGGCCATGGCGTTCGGCCGCTTCATCCCCATCCTGGCCGTGCTCTGCCTGGCCGGCGGCCTGGCCGTCCAGAAGAAGGTGCCGCCGTCGGCCGGCACGCTGCCGACCAGTGGACCGCTGTTCGCGTCCATGGTCACCGGCACCGTGCTCCTCGTCGCCGCGCTGACCTTCGTGCCGGCGCTCGCGCTCGGTCCCATCGCGGAGGCAATGTCATGACCACGACCACTGATTCCCAGCGGCCTTCGGTGGCGGAGGTGGACCGCCACCACGCCGAGAACGCGGGGCGCAAGCTCCAGGCCGGCGCCTTCAATCCGCGCCAGCTCGTGAGTTCGCTGCCGGACGCGCTGCGGAAGCTCAATCCGCGGCACCAGATGCGCAACCCGGTCATGTTCGTGGTCTGGATCGGGTCGGCGCTGTCCACGGTGTTCGCCATCACCAACCCGACGGTGTTCTCCGTGGTGGCCACGATCTGGCTGTGGTTCACGGTGTTGTTCGCCGACCTGGCCGAGGCCGTCGCCGAGGGGCGGGGCAAGGCGCAGGCCGAGTCGTTGCGCCGCACCAAGAAGGAGTCGGTCGCCCGTCGCCTCCGGGAGGACGGCAGTGAAGAGCGGGTGCCCGGTACGGAGTTGACGATCGGCGACCTGGTGGTTGTCGAGGCCGGCGAGGTGATTCCCGGCGACGGCGACGTGATCGAAGGCATCGCCACGGTCGACGAGTCGGCCATCACCGGCGAGTCGGCCCCGGTCATCCGGGAGTCCGGCGGCGACCGGTGCGCGGTCACCGGCGGCACCACCGTGCTGTCCGACCGGATCGTCGTCAAGATAACGACGCGGCCCGGCGAGTCCTTCGTGGACCGGATGATCGCGTTGGTGGAAGGCGCTTCCCGGCAGAAGACGCCGAACGAGATCGCGCTGACCATCCTGCTCGCGGTGCTGACGATCATCTTCCTGCTCGCGGTGGTCGCGTTGCAGCCGATGGCGATCTACTCGGGCAGCCCGCAGTCGGTGATCGTGCTGACCGCCTTGCTGGTCTGCTTGATTCCGACCACGATCGGCGCGCTGCTGTCGGCGATCGGCATCGCCGGCATGGACCGGTTGGTGCAGCGCAACGTGCTGGCCATGTCCGGCCGCGCGGTCGAGGCGGCCGGCGACGTGGACACGTTGCTGCTGGACAAGACCGGCACCATCACCTTCGGCAATCGGCGGGCCACCGAGCTGATCCCGGTCGGCTCGTCCACCGTGGATGAGCTGGCCGCGGTTGCCCGGCTTTCCAGCCTCGCCGACGAGACGCCGGAGGGGCGCAGCATCGTCGAGTTCTGCGCCGCGCAGCTCGGGGTTCCGGCGCAGGTCAGCGCCACCGAACTGGTCGGCGAGGTGCTCAACGTGCCGTTCACCGCGCAGACGCGGATGTCCGGCATGGACATCGGCGACCGGATGATTCGCAAGGGCGCGGCCAGCGCGGTGCGGGCCTGGGTCGCCGAGCACAACGGCGTGGTGCCGGACGAGGTGCACGAGGTTGTGGACCGGATCTCCGGCGACGGCGGCACACCGCTGGTGTGCGCCGAGCTGTCCGGCGGCGTGGCCGCGGTGCGCGGCGTGATCCGACTGTCCGATGTGGTCAAACCGGGTATGAAGGAGCGCTTCGACGAACTGCGGGCGATGGGCATCAAGACCGTGATGATCACGGGCGACAACCCGCTGACCGCGCGGGCCATCGCCGCCGAGGCCGGCGTGGACGACTTCCTGGCCGAGGCCAAGCCCGAGGACAAGATGGCCCTGATCCGCCAGGAGCAGGAGGGCGGCAAGCTGGTCGCGATGACCGGCGACGGCACCAACGACGCGCCGGCGCTGGCCCAGGCCGACGTCGGCGTGGCCATGAACACCGGCACGTCGGCCGCCAAGGAGGCCGGCAACATGGTCGACCTCGACTCGGACCCGACCAAGCTGATCGAGATCGTGGAGATCGGCAAGCAGCTGCTGATCACCCGGGGCGCGCTGACCACCTTCAGCATCGCCAACGACCTGGCCAAGTACTTCGCCATCCTGCCGGCCATGTTCGCGGCCATCTACCCGGGGCTGGGCCGGCTCAACGTGATGCACCTGGCCACGCCGACCTCGGCCATCCTGTCCGCGGTCATCTTCAACGCGCTGATCATCGTGCTGCTGATCCCGCTGGCCCTGCGGGGCGTGCGCTACCGGCCGTCCAGCGCGTCCAGCCTGCTGCGCCGCAACCTGCTGATCTACGGGGTCGGCGGCATCATCACCCCGTTCGTCGGCATCTGGCTCATCGACCTCGTGATCCGTCTCATCCCTGGAATCGGGTGATCGTCGTGCGTTCAGGACTGGTCAAGCAGACCGCCGCCGGGCTCCGGATGGTGCTGCTGATGACGGTGCTGCTGGGGATCGTGTATCCCCTGGTGGTGTGGGGGATCGGCCAGGTCCCCGGGCTGTCGGCCCAGGCCGGCGGCTCCATCGTGACGGTGGACGGCAAGCCGGTCGGGTCCTCGCTGATCGGGCTCAACCCCGTGGCCAAGGACCCGGCCGACGACCCGTACTTCCACACCCGGCCCTCGGCCACCGCCTCGGACTTCTCCGCCACCGACAGCACCAAGCTCGGCCTGGCCGGCAACGACGCGGCGACCTCGGCCCCGTCCAACCTGTCGGCGGACAACCCGGTGCTGGTGGCGCAGATCAAGGCGCGCCGGGAAGCCATCGCCCAACGCGAGGGCGTGTCGGTGGACCAGGTGCCGCCCGACGCGGTGACCGCGTCCGGCTCGGGCCTCGACCCGGCCATCAGCCCGGCCTACGCGCAGCTCCAGATCGACCGGGTGGCCCGGGTGAACGGGCTGTCCGTCGCCCAGGTGACGAAGATCGTGGCCGACAACACCGGCGGGCGGGGCGCCGGCTTCCTCGGCGAGCCGGGTGTGAACGTGCTGGCGCTCAACCTGGCCGTCCAGGCAGCGAAGCGTTGACCAGGGCAGACTGAGCGACGTGCAACCGGACACACCGCGGCGCGGCGAGCTGCGCATCTACCTCGGGGCAGCGCCGGGGGTCGGCAAGACCTTCGCGATGCTCGGCGAGGCGCGCCGCCGTGCCGACCGCGGCACCGACGTGGTGGTCGGACTCGTCGAGACGCACGGCCGTGAGAAGACGGCGCAGCTGGTCGAGGGCCTGGAAGTGGTGCCACGCAAGCACCTCAGCCACCGCGGCCTCGACTTCGACGAGATGGACGTCGACGCGATCCTGGCCCGCAAGCCCGAGGTCGCACTGGTCGACGAGCTGGCCCACACCAACGTGCCCGGCTCGCGCAACGACAAGCGCTGGCAGGACATCGACGAGCTGCTCGACGCCGGCATCGACGTGCTGTCCACGGTCAACGTGCAGCACCTGGAGAGCCTCAACGACGTGGTCGAGCGGATCACCGGCATCGCGCAGCACGAGACGGTGCCGGACCAGTTCGTGCGCTCGGCCGAGCAGATCGAGCTGGTCGACATCACGCCGGAGGCGCTGCGCCGCCGGCTGGCCCACGGCAACGTCTACCCGGCCCGCAAGATCGATGCCGCGCTGGGCAACTACTTCCGCGTCGGCAACCTGACCGCGCTGCGCGAGCTGGCCCTGCTGTGGGTGGCCGACCAGGTCGACGTGGCGCTGCAGCGCTACCGGTCCGAGCAGAAGATCACCGAGACCTGGGAGACCAGGGAACGGGTGGTGGTGGCCATCACCGCCGGGCCGGAGAGCGAGACCCTGATCCGGCGGGCCCGGCGCATCGCCACCCGGGCCGGCGCCGAGCTCCTCGTGCTGCACATCCTGCGCGGCGACGGGCTGCGCGGCGCGCCGGCCGACAAGGTGGCCAAGTACCGGCGGCTGGCCGACGACGTCGGCGCGACCTTCCACACCGTGGTCGGCGACGACGTGCCGACCGCGCTGCTCGACTTCGCCCGCGGCGTGAACGCCACCCAGCTGGTCCTCGGCACGTCGCGGCGGGCGCGGGTCGCGCGGCTGTTCGAGGAGGGCATCGGCGCGACGGTCGTGCAGGAGTCCGGGCCGATCGACGTGCACATGGTCACGCACAGCGAGGCCACCCGGGGTTGGCGGTTCAAGTGGGGCCGCAGTCCGCTGACACCGCAGCGCAAGCTGCTCGGCTGGATCCTGTCGCCGCTGCTGCCGTTCCTGGCCACCGGCATCGGCGTGCTGCTGCACGGCACCATCACCGTGTCCACCGACACCGTCGACTACTTCCTGGCCACGGTGATCGTGGCGCTGGTCGGGGGTGTCGGGCCCGCGGTGGTCGCGGCGGCGCTGTCGGCCGGGCTGCTGAACTTCTTCTTCACACCGCCGCTGTACTCGCTGACCGTGGCCGACGGCGAGAACGTGATCACGTTGATCGCCATGGTCATCGTGGCCGTGATGGTGGCCTTGGTGGTCGACCGGGCCGCCCGCCGGGCCGAGCAGGCCGCCCGGGCACGGACCGAGGCCGCGCTGCTCGCCTCGTATGCGCGGACCGTGCTCACCAGCCCGTATCCGCTGGTGCGGCTGCTGGAGAAGGTGCGGGAGAACTTCGGGCTCACCTCCGTGGCGCTGCTCGAGCACAAGCACGGCAAGTGGGAGCGGGTCGCCTGCGTGGGGCCCAAGCCGTGCGACGAACCCGATGAGGCCGATGTGGACGTTCCCGTGACGCCCGAGGTGCACTTGGCGTTGCGCGGCAAGGCTTTGGAAGCCGCCGACCGGCGGGCGCTCGAAGCCGCCGCCGGGCAGGCGCTGCTCGCGTTGCGGCAGCAGCGAATGGCGGCACAGACGGCCGACGCGCAGCGCCGGGCCGAGACCACCGAGCTGCGGACCGCGCTGCTGTCCGCCGTCGGGCACGACCTGCGTACCCCGCTGACCTCGATCAAGGCCGCCGCCGGCAGTCTGCGCGACCCCGAGCTGCAGCTGTCCGATGAGGACACCGGCGAGCTGCTCGCCACCGTCGAGGAGTCCGCCGACCGGCTCGCCGGGCTGGTCGACAACCTGCTCGACTCCTCGCGGCTGGCCACCGGGGCCGTGCGGCCGCAGCTGCGGTCCGTGGCCTACGACGAGATCGTCGCGCTGGCCCTGTCCGGCATCGACGACCGCCGCGACGTGCTCGTCGACGTGGACGAGCGGCTGCCGCTCGTGCTCGCCGATCCCGGCCTGCTCGAACGGGTGGTGGCCAACGTCATCGACAACGCCTTGCGCCACGGCCGTCCCCGGAGCACCGTCAACGGGGAGCCCGCCGTCGAGGTCCGGGCCAGCGCACATGCCTCGCACGTGGAGCTGCGGGTCGTCGACCGGGGTCGCGGCCTGCCCAAGGGAGCGGGCGACGCGCTGTTCCAGCCGTTCCAGCGGCTGGGGGACCGCGACGCGACCAGCGGGGTCGGACTGGGGTTGAGCGTGGCCAAGGGATTCACCGAGGCCATGGGCGGGACCGTCACCGCCGAGGACACTCCCGGCGGTGGGTTGACCGTGGTGATCTCGTTGCCGGCCGAGGAGGAACACGTGACCGAGCTTGCGAGGACACCTTTGGGCACGGCGACTTCGGTGGCTGACGTGACGAGCGCTAGCGAGGAGGGTCCGTGACCAAGGTGCTGGTCGTCGACGACGAGCCGCAGATCGTCCGGGCGCTGCGGATCAACCTGTCCGCCCGGGGCTACCAGGTCCTCACCGCCCATGACGGCGCCAGTGCCCTCCGGGCCGCCGCCGAGGCCAAGCCCGACGTCGTGGTGCTGGACCTGGGCCTGCCCGACCTGGACGGCACCGACGTCATCGCCGGGCTGCGCGGCTGGACCACCGTGCCCATCCTCGTGCTCTCGGCCCGTACCGACTCTTCCGACAAGGTCGAGGCCCTCGACGCCGGGGCCGACGACTACGTCACCAAGCCCTTCGGCATGGACGAGCTCCTCGCCCGCCTCCGCGCCGCTGTGCGCCGATCCACCTCCTCCGCCGCCGACGGCGAGGAAGCCGTCGTCGAGACCTCGTCCTTCACCGTCGACCTGGCCGCCAAGAAGGTCCACCGCGACGGCTCCGAGGTCCACCTCACCCCCACCGAGTGGGGCGTCCTGGAGGTTCTCGTCCGCAACCGCGGCCGCCTCGTCGCCCAGAAACAGCTTCTCCAGGACGTCTGGGGTCCCCAGTACGCCACCGAGTCCCACTACCTGCGGGTGTATCTGGCCCAACTGCGCCGCAAGCTCGAACCCGAGCCCTCCCGCCCCCGGCACCTGCTCACCG
>DASWRQ010000370.1:0-25402 GCA_036403095.1 Kutzneria sp.
GCCGAAGCGGCAGAACGCGACCCGGGCGCCGAGCCGTGGGGCCAGCAGCCGGCTCCAGGTGCCGGCGGGCCCGGTCTGGTACGCCGTGACGTCGCCACGGCCGAGATTTCGGAGCATCCGCAACGGATCGGCGGTCTCCACCACATGCAGCCGCGCGCCTACGCCGAGGCCGGCGTTGCCGCGCCAGAGAATGTGCCGGCGGTGCGGGGGAATCGCGTCGAGCAGCCACGCGGTGAGGTCGGTGTCGGCCTCCAGCTCCACCACGTCGTACCGGCGAGCCGCCCGCAGCAGCCGCCGGTGCCGATCCGCGGCGCCGCCGGCGTGCCGGCCGCCGGCCGCGGCGCTGCGCAGGCTGTAGATCAGCGAGGCGGAGGTGGAACCCTTGAGGACAAAGGGATCGAGGTCGCCGACGAGATCGGCGCGGACCTGGATCCCGTCGACGGCGTCGGGCAGCCGGGACAGGTCGCCCGGCGGATCGGTCAGGCAGGCCACCACCGAACAGGTGTCGGGGGAGGCCATCGTTCGGGGGCTGGACATCGCCGTCACAACCCCGACAATTCGGTGCCATGGAAGCATTCGCGGCGATACTGGCCCGACAGTGCAAGCGAGCCTACCTCGACGAGCCGGTGCCGGCGGCACTGCTGGCGGAAGTGCTGCGGGCGGCCGCGCACGCGCCGTCCACCCGCAACGGGCAGCCCTGGCGGGTCGAGGTGGCGGCCGGTGAGTGCCGGCAGCGGTTGGCGACGCGACTGCTGGCCGAGTTCGACCGTGGCGCGCCCACCCGGCCGGACTACCCGAACAGGATGGCAGCCGACGACCCGGCGATCGCCGCGCGGGCCGTCGACGCGAACAAGGGAGTGTTGCTGGCCAAGGGGTACCGCAGCCCGGACAAAGCGGCGCGGCGGGAACACCTGCGGGACAACATGAACTTCTACGGCGCCCCGGTCGAGCTGGTCTTCCATCTGCCGCCGGGCGCGCCGGCCGGCTGGTTCCTGGAGACCGGGTTCTTCCTCCAGAACGTGATGCTGGGGCTGGTGGCGGCCGGCCTCGGCAGCTGCCCGCAGTTCAGCGTGGCCGGCTATCCCGACGCCATCAGGGAAGTCCTCGAGCTGGGTCCCGGCCGGATCGTCGTGTGCGGCCTCGCGGTCGGCCATCCCGACGAGTCGGCCGCGGTCAACCGATACCGGCCGGGCCGGGCCGAGCTCGACGAGTACGTGCGGTGGCATGGTCAAACTCCCCTGGCCACCGCGACCGGGTGACGGTCCAGCCACTCCGTCACCCGCAGCCGCACCAGCACCTGGATCTGCCCGGCGCTGTCCGCGGCGGAGTCGTGGTCCGGCTCCGGCACATCGCCGTCCGGGTCGAGGCAGACGACCCGGTCGGCCATCGCCGGCGCCATGGCCACCACCGCGTCCCGCTGGGCCGAGGTGAGGCAGAAGACGACCTCGCTGGCGGCGCACATCGCCGGCGTCACCGGGCGCGCCGCATGCCGTGGTGACGGAATTCCCAGTCCGGCAAGGGCTTCGACGGCCACCGGCGCGATCGGGTCGCCCGGCCGTGACACCGACACGCCGGCACACAGCACCCGCCAGGCACGGCGTCGCGACGCCGTCGCGAGTTCCCGACGGGCGATCGCGGCGGCCATCGGCGAGCGAACCGTGTTGCCACCGCAGACGAAGAGCATGACCCGCCGGGACAACGGCCATCCCTGCCGATACAGCGCCAGCACGGACGGGTAACTGAGCACCAGGGCCGCGGTCACGACGATCACCGCCGCGACCAGCTGCGCGGCGCTCGGCGGGGCGACGCCGAACAGCGCCCGCAGCCCCCACGACGCGGCGATGCCGGCGAGCAGACTGGAGCAGACGTGCACCGGCATGCAGAACGAGTACTCCCGGCGGTCGAGGAAGATCAGCGTGGTGAACACGAACAGGCCCTCGTAGAGCACGCCGACGCCGAATGCCGGCAGCGCCGCCGGCGTCGCCAGGAACGAGGTGAATCCGAAGCGCAGCGCCTCGCCGGCCGAGCCGATCCCGAGTAGCGCCGGAATGCCGAGCAGGACGACCAGGAACACCGGAGTGGTCATGTGCTCTTCGACGAAATACCGTCGGTCTTCGGCCAGCACGCCGCCCTTCACGTGCCGGCTCATCACCAGGAACCGCCCGGTGTAGCCGAGCGCGTATGCGCCGAGGCTGAGCACTGCGGCCAGCGTCAATCGGTAGTTGTCGACGTCGCGCAGCGCGATCACCGCCGACAACAGGCTCAGTGCGACGGCGATCCCGGAATAGATTCGAATCCTTCTGCGCCGTACCACGTCGATGGCCGGCGAGATGATCAGCGTCGAAATGCGCATCAACACCAGCATCAGCAGGATCGACACGCCGGGAAAGGTGAAGTTCAGCGTCGTCGAGCCGACGACGAGGGCCATCCATAGCGCCGACCACGCCGTCTCCCGGGCCGGCCACGGCACCGCCCGGCCGCCGATCCGTCGCCGCCGCGCATGCTTCCACCAGCGCAGCAATGTCAGCGTCACCGGCATCGCGACCAGCGTGCCCAGCGCCGCGGCCGGCAGCAGCACCAGGCCGCCGACCGGGCCGCCGGTCTGCGGCAACAGTCCGCCGGACAGCGCCTTGGCCAGCGCGCTGTACGGGGTGTACCACAGGAAATAACCGATCCCGAGTCCGAGCATGCCGAGACTCGCGTACCGTACCCGGGTCATTTCTTTCCTCCCTTGAAAGCGCAAGAGAAAGATGGTCGGCCTTGCCGGCGGCTGAGTATGGCAGCACCGTAGTTACGTCAGCAACAATGCCGTGTCCTATTACCTAGGTGATTGTTCACGGGTGTACTGGGACAACGTCCCCGCGGTCGGCCGTTCGGCGCAGAGTGTGCCGGCCAGGGCAGCAGCGAACGATCCTATTGGTCGGGCCCTACTAGGAAGAAGACGCCATACCGGTCGCGGCCAACCTGTCCATAAGCTTTCGATCACCGAGTCGCCCCTGAATTTGCGAAGGTGGGCCATGGAAGTCGCCGAGCACGTGTGCGCCGCCGACCTGCGTGAAAAGGATTCCCGGCCGGCGGATCTGGACGTGGCCCCGCTGCTCGGCGTGTGGCACGCCACCGACCGGGACAACCCCGGCGTGGTGCGACTCGAGCTCACCCGGCGCGACACCGGACTGGTGGTGCGCTGCTTCGGGGCCGACGAGCCGGAGCCGCTGGACTGGGAGGAGGCGACCGCGACCGGCTTCGGCTCGTCGGTCGGGGCGACCGAGGCGATGGCCTTCACCGCGAGCTACGACTTCGGTTTCCTCGACGTGGCCCTGGCCGCGTACGCCAAGCAGGGCATTCTCGTGCTCGACACGTTCACCGTGTTCAAGGACGGCAGCGGCCGCGCCGACTACTTCACCCGCGAGTTCTTCCACCGATGAGACCGCACATCCGCGCCCTGGACCGGGCCGAAGCCGCCGGCGGCCGGGCGATCGACCTCGAACCGCTGCTCGGCGCCTGGCTGAACTACGACACCAACTCCGCCGGTCCGCGCCGGCTGTGGATCAGCCGCAGGTCGTCGCGGCTGGTCGTCTCCACCCCGCACCTGTCCGATGTGGACGGTGCCGCGTTCACCGCCGGCGTCACGGCGACCAGGGCGGTCGGTTTCCTGGCTCATGCCGACGGCATGCTGCTGGCCGCCTATCTGAACAAACGCCTGCTCGTCGTGGACACCTACACCCGCGGCCCGGTCAACACCTTCCGCCGCGACCACTTCTACCCCCTCTGATCGAGGTGACGGCGATGCGACGCAGGCCCATCCGGTTCCACTGGAGCATCCCCGGCAGCGGCGCGCACAGCGCGACCCGGGGCGGCGAGGACCGCGCGGCCGTCAACCCGGTCGCCGACCTCGACGCGCAGTTGGAGCTGTGCCGGATCGCCGACGCGGGCGGCATCGACCAGCTGCTGCTGCCCATCGGCTTCCACCGCGCCGACCCGATCACGCTGGCCACCCACTTCGCCGCGCACACCAAGCGGGTCAAGTACATGGTCGCCGTGCGGCCCGGCATCCAGTCGCCGACCTACCTGGTGCAGCAGGTGAACACCGTGTCGGTGGTGACCGGCGGCCGGATCAGCGTCAACGTGGTCGCCGGCTACTCGTCCCAGGAACTGCGCTCCTACGGCGACTTCCGCACGCACGACGAGCGATTCCGGCACAGCGACGAGTTCTGGTCGGTGTGCACGGCGCTGTGGCGCAGCCGGGATCCCGTCGACTTCCAGGGTGAGTTCGTGCGGGTGGAAGGCGCGCGGAT
This sequence comes from Kutzneria sp., assembly GCA_036403095.1. GTDB lineage: Bacteria > Actinomycetota > Actinomycetes > Mycobacteriales > Pseudonocardiaceae > Kutzneria. The sequence goes on from DASWRQ010000370.1 coordinate 4,296, forward strand.
CAACACGCCGTTCACGTCGACCGAACGGGTCCGGCCCGAGCTCTACTTCGGTGGCAGCTCGGGCCTGGCGTCCGACCTCGCGATCAAGCACGGCGACGCGCTGCTTCGGCTGGGGGGCACACCGGACGAGGTGGCGGGACGCATCGGCGGGGTGCTCGCCGCTGGTCGCGAGGTCGGACTGCTGTTCTCCGTGGTGTCCCGGCCGACCCGGCGGGAGGCCGTGGACGCGGCGTTGGCGCTGGTCGAGCTGGCCGGCGAGCAGGCCAAGGCGGTGCAGGACCGGTTCCGCAAGGAGAGCGCGGAATCCGTCGGCTTCGCCACGACGTACGGGCTGGGGGAGGGCGACGCGCACTGGCCGCGGCCGTACCTCTGGACCGGGGCGATCCCGTTCCTCGGCCCGCTGTCGCTGGCCCTGGTCGGCACGCCGGACGAGATCGCCGCGGCGCTGCTGGCCTACCGCGACGTTGGCGTGACCCAGTTCCTGTTCCACGGCCGGCCGGACATCGAGAGCCTGCCCCATTTCTGCCAGGAGATCCTGCCCCGGGTGCGGGACCGCGAAGCGGCCGGCGGGTGACAGCGATGCGCGTGCTCTTCGTCGCCACCGGGGCGCTCCCGCACCTGTTTCCGTTGGTGCCACTGGCCTGGGCCTGCCGCGCCGCCGGCCACGACGTCCGGCTGGCCAGCACCGCTGCTGTCGCCGACGAGCTGGTGCGGACCGGCCTGCCGGCAGTGGTGCTGGCCGCCGCGCCCGATCCGCGGCTGGCCGAGGTCCGGCAGCGGCTGATCCCGCTGATCCACACCCAGCCGCCGTGGCCGCCGGACTGGGCCACCCAGGTGCAGCTGCTGGGCGAGGCGCAGCGGGAATACCTGCGGCTGCTGGGCACCGCGCTCGCGCTCGGCGCCGACGCCATGCTGGACGACCTGATCTCCTTCGCCCAGCAGTGGAAACCCGACATCGTCGTGCACGACGCCATCAGCTACGCCGGCGAGGTCGTCGCGCAGAAGCTCGGCATTCCCGACGTCCGCCACAACTTCGGCGTCGCGACACAACCGCCGCTGCACGCCGGCATCCCCGAGTACCACGCCCTCTTCCATCGACGCCACACCGCCGTCCGAACCGAGCCCACCGCCACGGTCGATCTCACGCCGCCGTCCATGCGCCTGTTGGACCAACCGGTGATCAGCGAGAGGTATGTGCCGTACAACGGATCGGGGGTGGTGCCGACGCAGGTCGGCGGCCGCCGGCCGAGGGTCTGCGTGACCTGGGGGCACACCTCGGTGCGGGCCTTGGGGGCGGCCGCGGCCGAGCCGTATCTCCTTGCGATCGAAGCGATGTCCGGCATCGACGCGCAACTGGTCGTCGTCACGACGGCGGCGCAGCTCAAGGCGTTGCCGGAGCTGGAGCCGACGGTCTGGACGGCCCCGGACACGCCGTTGCACCTGATCCTGCCGCACTGCGATCTCCTTGTGCACCAAGGCGGCGACGGCACCACGCTGACCGCGGCATCGCTGGGCGTGCCGCAGCTGGCCATCACCCGCAAGCCCGACGCGGAGATCGTCGGCGCCCGTATCGCCGCCTGCGGCATCGGCAAACACCTGTACTACCAGGAGATCCGGGACGGCGACGGCGTATCGGCGGTGCAGCGGGCCGTGGCCGAGCTGCTGTCCGACCGCGCGCGGCTGACCGCCGCCGGCGCGCTGCGGGCGGAGATCGAGCAGCAGCCGCCGCCCGCGGCGATCGAACCCGAGCTCGCGGCCCTGGTCGGCTGACCCGGAGGAGACCATGCGCGTCCTGTTCACCGCCGTCGCCGGCCGACCCCACCTGTTTCCGTTGGTGCCGCTGGCCTGGGCCTGCCGTGCCGCCGGCCACGAGGTCCGGCTGGCCAGCGCGCCGTCGGCCGCGGAGATCATCGTCCACACCGGACTGCCGGCCGTCGTCGTCGGCTCCGGCCCGCGGCAGAGCGCGCAGGACCGGGCCGACCTCGTCCGGGCCGTGTACGGGCAGCCCCCGTGGCCGCGCGACTGGCCGGCCATGCTCATGAAGCTCGACGACGAGCAGCGAGCGCTGCTGGCCCGGCTCGGGCGCTACCTGGTCACCGCGGCCGACGCGATGACCGACGGCCTGATCTCCTTCGCCCAGCAGTGGAAACCCGATGTGATCGTGCACGACGCGATCACCTACGCCGGCGAGGTCGCCGCGCAGAAACTGGCCATCCCCAACATCAAGCACAACTTCGGCACCGCGGCCCAACCGCCGTTCCACACCGTCCCGGAGTACGCGGAGCTCTTCCGCAAGCGCCGCACCACACCGCGGACCCCGACGGCGGTCATCGAGCCCACCCCGCCCACGATGCGGTTCCCTATGGTCACGGAATCGGTGCTGGACATGCGTTACGTGCCGTACAACGGTTCCGGCGCCGTGCCGCGCTGGCTCACCGCCCCGCCCCGCCGCCCCCGGGTCTGTGTCACGTGGGGTTACACGGCGCCGGACGTGCTCGGCGCGGCGGCGGCCGACCCGTACCGGATGGTCATCGATGCCTTGGCCCCGCTCGACGTGGACGTGGTGGTGGTGACGACCGTGGAGCAGCTGGACCAGTTCGGCCCGCTGCCGCCCCGGGCCCGCGCCGCGCCTTCCGCGCCGCTGCATCTCGTGCTACCTCACTGCGACGCCATCGTGCAGCAGGGCGGCGACGGCACGACCCTCACCGCCGCCGTCGCCGGCCTCCCGCAGCTGGCGATCACCGGCAAGCCGGACGCGGAGATCGCCCCGGACCGGCTGCGTGCCGTCGGCGCCGGAATTCACCTGTACCACCAGCAACTTCGGGTCGATCCGCACCAGGAGGACACGATCCGGGAAGCGGTCTGCACGCTGCTGACCGACCAGCCGATCATCGACGCCGCCGCCCGGCTGCGCGCCGAGATCGAGCGCATGCCCGCGCCGGCCGACCTGGTCGCGACGATCGAGAAGTCGAGGTGACGGCGATGGCCGACGACATCGTGCTGGTGCAGCCGGTTCTGCCGGCCGCGGACCTGGTCCGCCGAGCGGTCTCCCGGGTGTTCGACAGCGGCGTGATCACGAACGACGGGCCACGGGTGCGGGCGTTCGAGCAGCAGCTGTCGGACCGGCTGGGCTGCCAGGACCTGGCGGTGTGCGCCAGCGGCACCACGGCGATCCAGCTGGCCTGCGGGGCCCTTCGGCTGACCGGCGAGGTGATCGTGCCGGCGGCGGCCTTTCCCGCGGTCTGGCAGGCGGTGCTCCGGGCGGGGGCCAAGCCGGTCGGCGTGGACGTAGAGCCGACGTACCTCACCCTCGACCCGCAAGCGGTCGAGGCGGCGATCACGCCGGCGACGTGCGCGGTGCTGGCCGTGCACACCTTCGGCTGCCCGGCCGACATCGACGAGCTGACCAGGATCGCCGGCCGGGCCGACGTGCCGCTGGTGTTCGACGCGGCGACCTGCTGGGGCATCGGTTTCCGGGGCCGGCCGCTGCTGTCGTACGGGGACGTCGCCACGCTGAGCCTGCACGCGATGAAGCTGACCCATTCGGTCGAGGGCGGCGCGGTCGTGGGCAACGGCCTGCTCGTCGCGGACTGGGTCCGGCGACTGCGCAACTTCGGCATCGGCGGCGACGGGGCCCTCGCCCAGGGCACCAACGCCCGGATGAGCGAGCTGCACGCGGCGATCGGCGAAGTGGTGCTGGCCGAGTCGGACATGGAGATCACCCGGCGCGTGCGGGTTCGCCGCTGGTACGAGGACGGCCTTGCCGGCATCGACTGGCTGACGGTCGGCGCGTTCCGGCCGGAGGCCGGCCCGAACGTCGCGGCGATGCCGATCATGCTCAACCCCGACGCCCCCGTCGACGCGACCACGCTGTGCCAGGAGCTCCACCAGCGCGGCATCCACGCCCGCGCCTACTTCACCGGCCACTACCGGCCGAACACGCTGCGGCTGGCCGGGGCGATCCCGGTCGCCCACGACATCGCCAACCGCCTGGTCTGCCTGCCGTTCTGGGGCCGCCTCACCGAACAGCACGTCGCCCGCGTGATCGCCGCCCTGACCGAGATCGGAACCCGCCATGCGCCTGCTGTTCACCTCGCTGGCCACGCCGCAGCACCTGTATCCCCTGGTGCCGCTGGCCTGGGCGGCTCGCGCGGCCGGCCATGAGGTGGTGTTCGCCGGCCCGCCGGCCATCACCGCCGTGGCCGTCCACACCGGACTGCCGGTCGCGGTCGTCGGGTCGGACCGGCCGCCGAACTCCGTGGTCGCGCCGGGGAATACCGCCGCGACGTACGGACACGACCGGTTCCCGCCGGACTGGCCGCTGCAGCCGCACCGGCTGACCGCCGGCCAGTGCGCGCTGTTGGACCAGCTGGGCCGCAACTCCGCCGCCGCGGCCGACGCCATGACCGGCGAGCTGATCGCGTTCGCCCGGGCCTGGCGACCGGACGTGATCGTGCACGACACGGCCAGCTTCGCCGGCCCGGTCGCGGCCGCCGTGCTCGGCCGGCCCAACGTGCGGCACCTGACCGGAGTCGGGCTGCGGCCGATGGAACGCCGGGCCGGCAACCGGGATCCGCTGCCCGAATACGCCGCGCTGTTCGACCGGCTCGGCGTGCCCCCGAGGCTGCCACCGACGTTGACGATCGATCCGTCGCCGCGAAGCCTGCGGCTGCCGGTTGACGGGTTGTGCCTGGAGCAGCGTTACGTGCCGTACAACGGCGCCGGGACGCAGCCGCACTGGCTGCTCGCGCCGCGGAAGCGGCCGCGGGTATGCGTGTCCTGGGGCTACAGCGTGCTGAATGCGGCGCTGGCCCTCGGCCGCGAGGCGATCACGCCGTGCCTGGCAGCGATCGAAGGTCTGGTCGAACTCGACGTCGAGGTCGTGTTGCTGGCCACCACACGACATCTGGCGCTGCTCGGAGATCTGCCGCCAGCCGTGCGAGTGGTGGAGTCCACACCGCTGCACCTCGTGCTGGCCGACTGCGACCTGATCGTGCACCAGGCCGGTGATGGCACCGCGCTGACCGCCGCCGCGCTCGGCGTGCCCCAGTTGACTGTGACCAGCAAGCCGGATCCGGCGCTGACCTCCGACCGGTTGGCCGCCGTCGGCGCGGCGACCCACCTGCCGTACCGGGAGGTCGCCGCCGATCCCGAGCCGCGCAAGCTCATCGCGGACGCGGCGGAGAAGATGCTGGCCGACTCCTCGTACCGGACGGCGGCCGCCCGGCTGCGGCGGGAGATGGACAGCCAGCCCGCGCCGGCCCACCTGGTGCCGGTGCTCTGCCGACTGCTGGAGCGACCGTGAACGAGCAGACGTTCGGCGAACTGCACGCCGGCCACTACGACCTGTTGCACCCGGCCAAGGACTACGCCGCCGAGGTCGACCAGATCCGGGCCCTGTTGGACGAGTCCGTCGAGTCGGTGATCGATCTCGGCTGCGGCACCGGTCGCCACCTCGACCTGTTGGCCGCGGCCGGTTTCCGGGTGCTCGGCATCGACCGGTCGCCGTCTATGGTCGAGCAGGCCGGCAAACGCCTGGCCCGGCACGGTGATCGGGCCGAGGTCCGACAGGCCGACCTGATCAACTTCAGCGCGCCGGCCCGGTACGACGCCGCGATCATGATGTTCTCGCTGCTCGGCTACCAGGTGTCCAATGCCGACACCTTGGCCGCGTTGGCCGCGGCTCGGCGGCAGCTGCGGCCCGGCGGTGTGCTGGTGTTCGACCTGTTGGACGCCACCGCGGTGCTCGGCTCCGCGTGTCCGCCCGACGGCCTCGCCGTGCTGGACGACGGCGAGCAGCGGCTGCTGTGCGCGCACTCGACGGTGGTGAACGTGGCCGAGCAGGTGCTGGACCTGCGGCTGCGAATGTGGTTGCTGCACGGGGACTTCGTCGTCGACCGGTCCGACGAGCTGCACCGGATCCGGCTGTTCCTCGACGCGGAGCTCGCGCTGCTGCTGCGTGCCGCCGGCTTCGAGCCGCTGGGTTCGGCGCCGCAGGCCGGCGCGCGGCAGAGCTCGTCGCCGGACTGGTTCCGGCTGGTGTGGGCCAGGCGAATCGAGTACGGAGGAGGCCACCGTGGACCATGACATCTTCGGGCCGCTGCACGCGGGCTGGTACGACCGCTGGCACGAGCGCAAGGACTATCCGGCCGAAGTGGCGCAGATCAGGGAGGTCCTGGACAAGGAGGGACCGGCGCCGTCGGTGATCGACCTGGGCTGCGGGACCGCGCGACACCTGGAGCGGCTCGCCGCGGCCGGTCACGAGGTGCTGGGCGTCGACCGGTCGCCCGTGATGGTGGAGCAGGCCAAGGCCCGGCTGGCCCGCTACGGCGACCGCGCCGGCGTGGTCCAGTCGGATCTGCTCGACGTCACGGTGGAGCGCCCGTTCGACGCCGCGATCATGATGTTTTCCGTGCTGGGCTACCAGACCAGCAACGACGAGCTGCTGGCGGCGCTGGCGACCGTGCATCGGGCGGTGCGGCCCGGCGGGCTGTTCGTCTTCGACATCCTTGACGCGACAGTGGTGTTGCGGGAAGGACCCAAGGGCGGGGTCACCGTCGTGCACGACGGCGATCACCACCTGCTGCGTGCCACCACGGGAAAGCTGTTTCCGCAGGAGCAGGTCTACGAGTTGGGCATGCAGCTGTGGCTGATGTGCGGCAATCGGGTGCTCGACTGCGTCAAGGAGTCACACCGCCTGCGGTACTTCCTCCGGCGTGAGCTCGACCTGGCCCTGGGCATGACCGGTTTCCGCACGCTGGGCAGCGCGCCGCTGGCCGGTGGCCAGTCCGGGCCGTCACGGGAGTGGAGCCGACTGGTGTGGGCCCGGCGCGTCTGACAGCGCCGGCAGCACGGCCAGCGCGGCGATCACGGCCACCGCGATTGCCGTGCCGGACAAGAGAAAGACGGTGGCGGGCGGGAAGAGCCCGGTGGCCAGGCCGCCGAGCCCGAGCGCGCCCATGCCGGCCGTGCGCAGCAGGCCGTTCAACGCGGCCTGCACGCGGCCCAGCACCGCCTTCGGCGCACGCAACACGATCAGCGTGGTGGCGGCGACATTCACCAGCCCGGCGCAGGCGCCGGCACACGCGTAGCAGACGAACACCTCGACCAGATTGCCGGCCAGGCCGACGCCGACCAGACCAGCGGCCATGCCGACAGACGCCGACACGACGGTGAGCAAGGCTCGCGCCGGCGTGGCGACGCCGGCCGACAGCACCGTGCCGACCAGCGCGCCGCCGTTGAACACCGCGGCCAGCAGGCCGAACGCGGTGGTGCTCGCGCCGAAGCTGTCCCGCACCAGGAAAACCTCGGCCACGGACACACCCTCGCCGACCAGGATCAGCACGACCAGCAGTCCGACGATCACCGTGATCGACCGGTCCGTGGCCAGCACGGCAAAGCCGCGGTGCCAGCGCGGCCGGCCGCCGGTCGGCACCGGCCGGCCGGACCGGATCACGGCGCAGATGCTTGCCAGCACAAGGAAAGTGAATGCATCGGCCCAGAGCGGCACGGCCGCGCCGCCGGTCAGCCCCGTCAGCATTCCGCCCACTGGCGGACCCGCGAGCACGGCGACCATGTTGGCCCCTTGCTGCATGCTGGTCGCCGCCGCGAACCGGTGCGGGGGAACCGATCGGACCAGCATTGTGATGAACGCCGGGCCGGTCACCGCCGACGCGGTCGCGTTCAGCGCTACCAAGGCCAGCAGCGCCACGGGATCGTGCACGGAGGCCAGCAGCGCGCACAGAAAAGCCTGCCACAGACTGCTGATCGCGATCAGCACCCGCCCGTCGACGGTGTCGGCCAGCCAGCCGGCCAGCGGCGCCGCCACGGCCAGCGGCACCGTGCCGGCGGCCAGCAGGCTGGCCACCGCCCAGCTGTCCGCACCCTCGTCGTGCAGCCGCAACAACAACGCGACCACCGCGACTTCGCTGCCCATTGTGGACAGTGCGCGGCCCGCGGTCAACAACAGAAGGTCTCGTCGCATCGCGTGCCCTACTCAGGTAGCAAACCGGCTACTTAGGCAGTTCCACTCATTTCACGCGGCACACCGGCACTGGCAGATTCACAGCAACACGACAGTACGCCGTGTCGCCGGAGGAGCACAGATGAAAGTTCCGCCGAAGGCCCGCATCGCCGGCCTGCTCGTCATGATGGCGGCGCTGGCCGCCGCGGCGATCGGCGTCGCCACCATGATCGCGCCCGCCACCGCCGGCCCGGCGGAGTCCAGCGCACGGGTCGGCGGCCTGACCGCCTCCGTGGGCGCCGTCGGCTGGCTCGGCATGGACCACGACATGTCGACCACGGCCTCGGGTTACCAGATGCCGCCGGCGATGATGCCCGGCATGCCCGCCTCCGGCGACGACCGGCTGTCCGTCGCCGTCACCTTCGTGAACACCGGCGCGGACACCGTCACCTTCCACCCGGTCACCGAGTTCACCCTGCACGCCGGGCCGGCCGCGACGAAAGTGGCCGTGTACGGCGGGACCTTCGGCGAGCTGCCCCGGCTCGGCCCGGGCGCGGCCATCACCGGGACGCTGTTCTTCGACCTGCCGCCGACATCGCTGGGCAGCGCGGCATGGCTCGACTGGAGCCGCCAGGGGGGTGCCGCTCGACTGTCCGTTCCGGACGCCGCCATGACCATGGACCACTAGCACACGGCGAAAGGAATCCCTATGAGATGGTCGCGTTCCACGGTCGCGGTGACGATCGCGATCGTGGTGAGTTTCTGGCGACATGTCGGCGACCTCGGGCCCGCGGCCATCGCGCTGGACGCGATGGCGTGCGTGCCCGTTGCCGCCGCGGCGGTGTGGCTGGCCGGACGGACCGCGCCCCTGCTCGGCCTGTCCGGCGATCGCGCGTTGACCAGGATCGCGACGGCGGCCCTGGTCTCGCTGCTGTTCGTGCCCGCCTTCCTGCCGTTGGCGATCGCGCTGCCGACGCTCGACCTCGCGGTCGGCTCGGCCATGCCGGAGTCCCTTGTGGACGTTCCCGCCGCCGCCCGTGCGGCGGCAGCCGCGCAGCCGGTGGTCCTGCTGGCGGCGCTGGTCGCGATTCACCTGTTCGCCGAGCCGGTTCGGACGGAGCCGATCCGGCGCAGCCGCGGTTGGCCGGTGGTGATCACCTCGATCGCGTCGGTCGCGGCACTGGTCGCGTTGCAGCTGGTGACGCCGATAGCGCCGATTGCGGCGAGCGCGGCCGAGCCGACCGGCTCGACCGGAAGCTGTGACACCGCACCGAAACGGGTCTACACCGTCTACGCCATCAATGTCGACATCACCGTCGACCGGTTCGGCGACCACGACCCGTTCGGCTTCATGTACGTGCTCGCGGCGAATCTCAACGCCGTCCGCGCGCAGGAAGCCGCGCTGCAGAAGGCCGCGGCGGTCGGCGCCGATCCCACCACCGGCGCCAAGGTGTCCAACGGCCTGGACGAGGACCCGATCCAACCACTGGTGCTGCGCGCACGGCTCGGCGAGTGCGTGCAGATCACGTTGACCAACAAGCTCACCGTCGCCCCGCGCACCGGACCCGGCTTCGGCGACCCGTTCGTGACGACCCAGCCCGGCGGCGTGCCGTCGGTCTCGGTCGACATGGCCGGCGTCTCCTACAACGCCGCGGCTGGCGCCGGGGGGCAGGCGGTGGGCAACAACCCGACCAGCGTGATGGTGCCGCCCGGCGGCTCGCACACCTACCAGTACTACCTCGACCCGCTGATCGGCGAGGGCGCGAAGGTGTTCCACAGCGGCGGTGACGCGACCCAGCTCACCGCGCACGGCCTGTTCGGCGCGCTGGTCGCCGAGCCGGCCGGCGCGACCTGGCTGGACCCGGACACCGGCGTGGACCGGACCAACGACGCCACCTTCAACAGTTTCGCCGCGATCATCAAGCCGGGCAGCGCAACCACCTTCCGCGAGTTCGCGATCATGTACCACGAGATCGGCGACGAGATGTTCAACCTGCGCCGACCGCCCCGTGAGGACGGCGGCGACACCAACTGCTTCGACGACCCGGACGGCCTCGGCGCGCCACTGCCGATGCTGGACGAGGGCGGCATCGACAACTGCGGCACGGACACCGCCGACTACCGGCCGGGCAGCCGGGCGCTGAACTACCGCAGCGAGCCGTTCTTCCGCCGGCAGGAGCTGCTGGTGCAGCAGAAGGGGGCCGACGACAGCACGCTGCCGGCCAGCGAGTCGCTGATGTACTCCTCCTACACCAACGGGGATCCGGCCACCCCGATGCCGCGGTCGTATCTCGGTGAGCCGACCAAGACGCGGCTGATCGACGCCGGTTTCGAGCAGCTGCACGTGCACCACCTGCACGGCGGCGGCGACCGGTGGCCGCAGAACCCCGGCGCCGAGGCGAGCAACTTCGCCGGCGGGCTGGAGAAGACGCCGCCGAACGACACGGCGTCGATCAATCTCGACTCGCAGAGCATCGGCCCGGGCGAGACCTACAACCTGGAGCACGAGTGCGGGGCCGGCGGCTGCCAGCAGGCGGTGGGCGACTTCCTGTACCACTGCCACATCGCCCAGCACTACATCGCCGGCATGTGGGGCATCTGGCGGGTGTTCGACACCAGACAGGCCAACCTGGCCCCGCTGCCCGGCCGCACCGCGCCGCCGACCGCGGTCACCTCGCAGTTCCTGTTGGGCCTGACCGTCGGCGGCAAGACCGTGGTGCCACGGGCCGGGCTGAACAACCCGGCGACCCAGATCGCCGTGGAGGACCTCGTCGAGAACGAGATCCCGCCGCAGGGCGCGCGGCTCGGTGACACCGACGCGACCGTGTGGGACTGGCAGAAGGCCGGCACGCCGGCTGCTCCGCTGTACCTCGGCGAAGCCGAGGACACCTTGGTGTGGCAGGACTACGCGTCGTCCACACCGGGTCAGCGCAAGGCGATCCTGTTCAATCCGCTCAACGGCCGGCCGGCTTATCCCTTGATGGCGCCGCATCTGGGTGAGCGGCCGCCGTTCTCGCCGGCCGGGCACTCGGGCACACCGTACCTGGGCAACACCGTGTCATCGACCAGAGCGGACGGCCTGTGTCCGGCCAACGCTCCGGTGCGCACGTACAACGTGACCGCGATCAGCACTCCCATCAAGGAAACCGCGCGGGAGACCGACCAGAACGGGGAGATCTATGTTCTGAACCAGGACAAGTCGGCCGTGCTCGGCGGCGCCAAACCGGCCGACCCGCTGGTGATCCGGTCCAACGTCGGCGACTGCGTGGCGATCACCCTGTCCAGCGAGCTGGATCCGGCCGTGCAGCCCAAGGTGAACATGCACACGCACTTCGTGCAGTTCGACCCGCAGGGCTCGGACGGCGTGATCACCGGCTACAACTACGAGCAGTCGATCTACGCCGACCAGGACGAGGGCCGCACCAGCACGGCGTCCACCGGAGCGGGCGCCGGTGGCGTCACGGTCTCCAACACGACCAACCTGAGGCCGGGCATCTTCATCGGCGTCGGGGTCGGCCGCACCGACATCGAGGTCCGCAAGATCACCTCGATCGCCGGCACGCGGCTGAACTTCGACGTGCCGCTGGCCCAGTCGCACGCCGCCGGTGAGCCGGTCAGCGTGGAGTTCACCCAGTACCGCTGGTACTCCGATGTGGACAGTGGCACGGTGTTCTGGCACGACCACGTCAACGGCATCAAGTCGTGGGCGCACGGCCTGTTCGGCGCGCACATCATCGAGCCGGCCGGCTCCACCTACCACGACCCGAAGACCGGCGCGCTGATCCAGAGCGGCACGATGGCCGACATCTACACCACCAACCCGGTCGGCGTCGGCGTGAAGAACGCGTTCCGGGAGTTCGCGGTGTTCCTCGGCAACGGGCGACAAGGACGCCCGGAACTGTCCAATCCGGACCTTCCCGGTCCGCAGAGCCGCGACGCGGGACAGGAGTGCGAGGAGGGCTCCATCAACCTGAGAGCGGCCCCCCTCGGTGAACGAACGCCGCCGGGTGCGACCCCGGAAGATCCGGCGACTACGCAACAACGCCAGGAGTTCAACGGCGCGGTCTGTCGCAACGCCTATAGCAACGTCAATGACGGCACCGGGGCCGACACCACCGCGGCCACTGTGTCCACAGTGGATCCGTACGTGTTCTCCTCGGTGAAGTACGGTGATCCGCAGACGCCGCTGTTGCAGGCGTACGTCGGCGATCCCGTGGTGCTGCGGACCATCGGCACCAACGAGCGCAACGAAGCGCTGCGGATCCAAGGAGAACGGTTCCGCCGGGAGCGCTTCAACGGCGACGGCGAGCTCGTCGACGCGGCCACCACCGGCATCTCCGAGCGTTTCGACTACGTGCTCGACGGCGGCGCCGGGGGACCGGCCGGCATGCCCGGCGACTATCTGTACTACAGCACGAGGAATTTCGCGGTGGAGAGCGGCGCCTGGGGCATCTTCCGGGTCCACGACCACGCCGATCCCAGCCTGAAGCCGCTGCCGGACCGCCCTGTTCCGCCCAGCGGCCAAGGATTCCCCGTGTTGAAGGCGGCCACCGGCAACACCCAGGCGACGCCGGGACCCAACCCGCCGGCCACCGGCGCGACCACGAGCAAGAGCCCCTGTCCGTCCGGCGCGCCGGCCCGGTCCTACGACGTGTCGATCTTCGCGACGACACTGCCGACCGCGCCGACCGCCGACACCAACGGGATCGTCTACTCGCTCACGTCGGACATGGCCAACATCCAGGCCGGCCGGAAGAAGGTCGAACCCCTGGTGTTGCGGGCCGATCAGGGTGACTGCGTGCAGATCACCCTGCGCGACCAGATCCCGGCCGGGTCGAGCTACGGCGGCAGCAGAGCCGGGTTCGACCTCGGCAAGCTGCTGGGCAACCCGCAGCTGTCCGGGGGTGCCGCGATCGGGCTGAACCCCGACACCACGGTGGCCGCCGGCCGGTCCATCGGCTACCAGTTCTACGCGGACAAGCAGCTCGGCACGTCCATCTTCCAGGACCTGGGCAGCGTCGCGGCCCTGCGGCACGGCGCGTACGGCATGCTCATCGTCGAGCCGTCCGGGTCGACGTGGTCCGACAGCGTGACCAACGCGCCGCTCACCTCGACGGCGACCAGCACGCAGGCGATCATCCGGTCGTCCAGTGGCAGCTTCCGGGAGTTCGCGCTGTCCATGGGCACCACGGACCAGCAGTACGCGCGCAGCATCGTGCCGTACCAGGACGTGGTGGCCGGGGCCGGCGTGAACAGCGTGTTCGCCGGCAACCAGCCGGTGGCCGACCTGGGCCACAGCAACATCAACTACGCCAGCGCGCCGCTCACCACGCGGATGGGCCGGTCGGCCAACTACGGCAGTGCTTTCAGTTCGGCCGTCTACGGCGATCCGACGACGCCCGTGCTGGCCGCGCGGGTCGGCGATCCCGTGGTGCTACGGGTCGGCCTGGGCGCGTCGGACCAGTTCTCCACCTTCGGCATCGGCGGGCACGAGTTCCCGCAGGAGCCGCAGATGTGGAACGGGGCCGGCGATCGGCGGTCCCAACTGCTGACCGCCCGGTCGCTCACGGCCGGCGAGACCATGGAGGTCAAGTTGGTCGGCGGGGCCGGCGGGCCGCAGCACTACGCCGGCGACTACCTGTACGGCGACAACCGTCAGCCGTTCACCGAGGCCGGCATGTGGGGCATCCTCCGGGTCCTGCCCGCGTCCGGCGCCGGTCCGGCGACCATCTAGGGAGGTGAGTCCATGTCCCGAGTGAGGTACGCGCTGCCGGCCGCGATGGTTTTCCTTCTGGCCACCGCGATTCCCGCGAGCGCGCACGTCACCGTGCACTCCGATGACGCCGTCCAGGGCGGCAACGGGCAACTCGCCTTCCGGGTTCCGACGGAGAGCGACACCGCCGCCACCATCGGGCTCCAGGTGGCGTTCCCGACCGATCACCGGCTGGCGTTCGTCGCCGTGCGGCCGCATCCCGGCTGGACGTACAAGGTGACCAGGTCCGCGGTGAGCCCGCCGATCGTCGACGACGACGGCAACCAGGTGACCGAGGCCGTCAGCGAGATCGACTGGACGGCGACGGGGCCGGACAGCGCGGTCAAGCCCGGGGAGTACGACGAGTTCCTGGTCGAGGCCGGGCCGCTGCCCAAGGTCGACCGCCTGGAGTTCCGGGTGGTGCAGTCCTACAGCGACGGCACGGTTGTGCGTTGGATCGAACCCGGCCAGTCGGAGCACCCCGCTCCGGCCCTGTCGATCGCGGCCGGCGCTCCGGCCGTGCAGCCGCTCGCGGCCAGCGCCGCGAGCCCACCGTGGGCATTGGGTGCGGCCGTCGTCGCCCTGCTCGTCGCGGTCGGTTCGGTCGCGCTCGCCTGGCGGCGTAGCGGCCGCCGGGCCAAACAGAACGAATGACAGAAGTACGGGCGCCGCGCGTTCGCGCGGCGCCCATACGCCATTTGCTCTCAGGTTATGCGGCCGAGCAGGCTATTCGAGCACGCCCGCCACTGCCACGACCGGCATGGGAACCGCCAGCGGTTCGACCGGTGGCTTGCGCTTCAAACGCTGGGTGAGTCGACGTCCGACCCCGATCATCGGCTGCTCGACCCATCGATACAGCAGGTCGGCAAGAGCGAGCGCGATCAATGTCGTCGCGATCGCGGTGATCAGTCGGGACTCGGTGAAGGTGGTCGCCAACCCGGCGACGATGATGCCGGCGATGAACTGCACGAGGTAAAGGGAGTAGGACCGGGCCCCGATGAACTCGAGCGGTTTCGTGGACAGCAGCCACGTCACCGGCCCGCTGTTCAGCAGCGACGGCAGCATCAAAAGGACGCTCACCGAGTAGAGCGCGATGGTCGGGGGCTCCTCGCCGCCGAAATAATCCCGCATGGTCTCGACGTGCAGCTGCGACGTGACGAACAGCGCGGTGGCGGCGATGCCGAACACGGGATGGGTGAGCGGCCGCACGATGGCGAACCCCCGCTTGCTGTGCATCATGACGGCGAGCAGGCAGCCGAGCAGGATGACGAAGTAGTTGATCCACATCGGCTTGACCAGCAGGCCGAGCGCCAGCAGCACCGGCAGCAGCACGAGGGTCAGCGCCGGCCGGAGCCGGCTGAACGCGATGCCCGCGCCGAAGGCGAGCAGCGGCCAGACGAGGTAGAACTTCTGCTCGATACCCAACGTCCACGACAGGCCGAACCATCCACCGGAATGGCCCCCGGCGAATTCGGTCGTGAAGGTCAGGTAGTACGGCAGCTGCTCGGAGAAGTCCACGCCCCAAAAAGCGTGCCGTAGCCAGAAGAGCACGGCCGCGACGAAAAGAACGACGTAGTAGACCGGCATGATGCGGAAGACGCGGCGAATGTAGAAATTCCGCAGCGACACCTTCCCCTTGCCGCTCTCCTCACGCAACATCAATGTCGTGATGAGAAAGCCGGACAGCGCGAAGAAGACGTCGACGCCGGTCCAGCCCGATAACCACGAGTATTTCGGGCCCGCGAAGTGGAAGAAGACCACGAGCAGCGCGGCGACCGCACGTAGCCCGTCCAGCGCGGGAAAACGCTTCATCGCCAAGAAGTCGGCATGGGTGAGCGCTCGCATCAAAATCCTTCTTGCCCAGGGTTTTGCCGGGAGCATACCTGGGCTGTGACCGTGCTCGGCGCCAAATCGACTTTTTCACTCTCGGTGGCGAAATTTGTTGCTTTCCGTCACGTGTTCTGGAGCACAGTTCCGTGGCACCATGCGGCCCGGATGTTGCGGGTCACGGCGGTGTCGGTCCCCGTCCACCAGTAGTAGGTCGGCCCGCAGGCCGGGGAAGGCGCGGCCATCGGTCGGTCAGGCCGCGCTGGATCGAACCCGGCCAGTCGGAGCACCCCGCTCCGGCGCTGTCGATCGCGGCCGGCGCTCAGGGCCGTGCAGCCGGTCGCGGCCAGCACCGCGAGTCCGCCGTGGACACTGACTGCTGCCGTGGTCGCCGGTGGCTCGGTTGCCCTCGCCTGGCGGCGTAGCGGGCGGCGGGTCAAGCAGAACGAATGACAGAAGTATGGGCGCCGCGCGTTCGCGCGGCGCCCATACCGTTGTTCGTGGCCGCCCTGCTGCACCACGGCAGTCGACAACGGCCGCCGGAGCTGGTTGCCGCTTGCGTCGGGTTTCCGCAAAAACCTGGCCAAATCTTCGCTCGCTTGCAGTCACTGCGGCGAGTTGGTCCAGGGATCGTTCAAAGTAGGGCTCATTTCTGGGGAGAGTGGCTTGACTTAGGTCTAAACTCGGTCGAACATGGCGCTGCACCACAGGGAAGGCTCCCTGCCGCCACGGAGCGCCGTCCCGATGACTCCCGACAATGACGACGGAGGTTGTCGTGCACGCCCTGCTCACATTCCGACGGCGCCCACGGTTGTTGATCGCGTTGCTGCTGGCGCTGGCCCTGCCGGTTCTCGGCCTGGCGACAACGCAGACCGCGGCCGCGGCGACCCAGAAGACCTGCGACATCTACGCCTCCGGCGGCACGCCGTGCGAGGCGGCCTACAGCACCACGCGAGCACTGTTCGCGTCCTACGGCGGCCCGCTCTACCAAATCCAGCGAGCCTCGGACAAAGGCACGCTGAACATCGGCCTGCGCTCGGCCGGCGGCGTGGTCAACTCCTCGCCGCAGGTCTCCTTCTGCGCCGGCACGAGCTGCACCATCACGCAGCTCTACGACCAGACGAGCAACGCCAACCACCTGCCCATCTCCCCGGGCACGGCCTGCGCGGGCTGCTCGGGCGGGCTCAACGGACCCGGCCCCAACGGGGCGGACATCGGCGCCGACGCGATGGCGCTGCCGGTGACGATCAGCGGCCAGCCGGCGTACGGCGTGCTGGTCAACAACATCGGCACCGGCTACCGCAACAACGCCGTCCGCAACGTGCCCACCGGCGCGCAGCCCGAGGGCATGTACATGATGACCTCGTCCAATCTCACCAGCGGTTCCTGCTGCTTCGACTTCGGCTCGGCCGAGACCAACGACTCCGACGACGGCAACGCGACCATGAACGCGATCTACTACGGATCCGCGTGCTGGGTCGGCGGCTGCACCGGACCGGGCCCGTGGGTCGGCGGCGACCTCGAGAACGGCATGTACTTCAGCGACAACGGCAGGAACCCGACGAACATCACCAGCGAGACCGGCATGTTCGTGTCGGCCTGGGAGAAGAACAACGGCACCACCAACTTCACGCTCAAGTACGGCAACGGCCAGTCCGGCGGGCTGACGACCTCCTACTCCGGCGCGCTGCCCAACGGCTACAACCCGATGAAGGTGCAGCCCTCCGTCGAGCTCGGCACCGGCGGCGACAACAGCACGCTGGGCAAGGGCGAGTTCTTCGAGGGCGCGGTCACGGCCGGCTTCCCCTCCGACGCCACCGAGAACGCCGTGCAGGCCGACCTCGTCGCGGCCGGCTACGCCAACAACACCACCACGTTCCACCGGAGCACGTCCGTGGTGAGCTTCCGGGCCCACGCCAACGGCAAGTACGTCGACGCGCCGAACAACACCACGTCGCTGATCGCCGACGCCACCTCGATCGGCACGGCGGAGACCTTCGACATGTTCACCGACACCGACGGCACCATCGGTCTGCGGGCCCACTCGGACAACAACTGGGTCACCGCGGAGAGCAACGGCTCCGCGCCGCTGATCGCCAACCGTGGCGGGCCCGGGCCGTGGGAGACCTTCTACCTGCTGCACAACCCCGACGGCAGCGTGAGCCTGCGTGCCTACAACAACCAGCACCTCGTGACGGCGGAGAACGCCGGCGCGGCATCGTTGATCGCCAACCGCACGGCGGTCGGCCCGTGGGAGGAGTTCGACCTCATCACGCACTGATCGGTGAGTGGGCCCGGTGCGCCGGGCCCACTCGTGATCACCGCTTCCAGAAGGAGCTTCGCCGTGGCTCGGCCAGGGCCTCGAGAACCTCGACGGCCCGCTGCCACCGGACGTCGAGCTCGGCGGGCTCCCGCAGCTCGGCCACCAG
Source organism: Kutzneria sp. (assembly GCA_036403095.1). Lineage (GTDB taxonomy): Bacteria > Actinomycetota > Actinomycetes > Mycobacteriales > Pseudonocardiaceae > Kutzneria. Next base: position 22,267 of record DASWRQ010000370.1, read on the forward strand.
ATCGCGCAGCGCCTGCAGGGCCGACTCGGGCACGCCGTCGGTGCGGAAGTCGTCGATCCGTCGGTCGATGTCGTCGGCCAGCGCGGCCAGGTGGTCCAACCGCTCGGCTTCGGGACGAGTGGCGAGCCTGCGGAGCTGCTCCAGCGCCGCCGCCACGTAGGACGCCAACGTGGACCTCGCCGGCTGGGGCGGTGACTTGCGCAGGGCCCGGCTCCTCAGCAGGCGGCCGCTGCCGGCGACCATCGCCGGCGCGGGCGCCATCGCTGGTGCTGCTGCGAATCCGCCGGGCGCGGGTGCCATCCCCGGTGCTGCGCCGAATCCGGCCGGCGCGACACCCCCGGCCCAGCCATGCGGGCGCTCGGCGGGCTGGCTGACGTGATGCTGACGGCCACTCTCGTTGACCACGCGAGGATCCACCGCGACAAAGGCCGTGAACCGCGACAGCACGTGGAACCGCAGCGACACTTCGACTATCTCGCGCTCGAGTTCCGCCTGGCCGCCGCTGCGGATGACGTAGCTGTCCTCCAGATCCCGGATCCGGGCTCGGGCCCAGCTCGCCGGCAGGCTGTCGTTCTCGCTCGGCACGGCGGAAACCGTTGTCTGCCAAGCCGTCTGGTCCGCGAGGCGACCCTCGACCCGCACCGCGCCGTCGCCCGTGTACCGGCCACTGATCACGACCGGCGCGCCGGCGAACAGGTCGGGCAACCGGGCCGGGGTGAGGCTGCGCTCGTCCACCTCCAGTCCGGCCGACCGCACCGCCAGATCGGTGACCAGCGGCGTGCCGATCCGGTGGTGGATGTGCCGCATGGCCTCATCCAGCCGGTCCTCGGACTCCACCAGCTCGCACCGGCCGCCGGTCAGCGTGGCCAGCCGGCGCAGGAACGCCGCGTTCACGGCGGTGTCGATGCCGACCGTGTGCACGCGGATCGAGGCGAGCATGGGCGCCAGCGACTGAAGAATCTGGTCCTCGTTGCCGACCTGGCCGTCGGTGACCAGCACCAGGACCCGGTCCCGCTGACCGTCCTCGCCGGCCAGCGCCGTCGCGGCGCGCTGCAACGCCGGCAGCATCTCGGTGCCGCCCCGAGCCTCCAGCGCCGACAGGTGCCGCACGGCACGGGACCTGTTGCGGTCAGTGGCATCGGTCAGTCCCGACGGCAGCTCCCGCGAGGTCTCCACGTAGTTGTCGAAGGCCAGCACCACCAACCGATCGGCCGGTGTGAGCGTCTCGACGATGCGCGCCGCCGCGCGCCGAGCCGCGGCCATCTTCCAGCCGTGCATGCTGCCCGACCGGTCCAACACCAGCGCCACGTCGCGGGGCCGTGGGGGAGTGCTCGTCACGGGCGGCAGGACGGTGAGCATGAAGGTGCCGCCCGCCGCGTCCGGCCTCGTCGCCAACGACGTCGTCACCGCCGCGTCGTCGCCGAGCTTGAGGCGTAGCACGAAATCACGGTCGAGCCGCTCGCTCGGCGTCAGCCGAAGCCGTTGGGCCGCACCGTCTCCCGGCTCGCTGACGACCGGCAGCGTTGAGCTCAGGCCGGTCAGCGGCAGCCCCGCCGGGTCGATGTCGACCAGCGCGGAAAGCCTTACCGGGTTGGGGAATCCGGGCAACAGCACCGGCGGGCTGATCCGTGACGCGTCGGGCACCGCGTCGGTGTCCGGGGCCGTGCCGTCGCCGACCTGGGGGCCGGCCAGCGGGTTGCCCGGGATGTAGCGGGGCGCCACCACCAGTGGGAACCGGAACGTGGCTTCGCCGTCCTCGTACGGCAGTTGGCCGGCCAGACCGACCCGCACCGTGACCCGCTCGCCCGGCATGATGTTGCCGACGCGCATGGTGAAGACGCCCGGGCGGTCCTCCTCGGCGATCGACGCGCGCTTGCCCTCGCTCAGCGCCTGGTCGTAGTCGGCTCGGGCCTCGCCTCGCTCCTTGAGGACACCCTCCACCACCCGGCCGTCCGCCTCCATCCGCAGCGTCGTCACGGCCGCGCGGTCGGGCAGCGGGAAGATGTAGGTCGCCTCCAGCGGCTCGTCGAACGGATTGCGAAACCCTTGCGCCAGTTCGGTTCGCACGGTCAGACCGGTGATCGTCGCGGTCAGGTCGATCTCGTCCAGCGGCAGGTTGCCGCGTTCGGTGCGCAGCACCGCGATGCCGGCGTCCTCGGTCGGCCGGTCGTCTTCCTTCGTCAGATGCACGCGCACGGTCATCCCTCTCGCTCAGCGCTCAGGTCCAATCCGAGCCGGCGCAACGTTTCCAGCAGGGGTCCGGCCGCCGCTTCGATGGCGGCCAGCTCTTCGTTGTCGGGCAGGTGGTTCGCCGCGCCGAGCAACACCGTCACGTTGGCGCCCAAGCGGATCCCCGGCACCACAACGGCCTCCGGCGGCGCCGCGGGCCGGGCCGCCCAGAACTTCTCCCTCGTTTCCGGCGCCGGGCTCGGCAGCCCGTCCCGCACCTGGGCGATGTCGGCCAGCATCGCCTCGGTGGCCCCCAGCAGGCGTTCCTGCACCTCCGCGAGCGTGTGCCCGTCGGCCTGAAGCCGTTTGACGGCAACGATCTGCAGCAGATGCCGACGCCCGTACAGCGCCGTCCGACCCCGCATCGCCGCCGGCCGGTCCAGCAGCCCGATCGTCGTGTACCAGCGGATCGTCCGCCGGTCCGGCACCTCACGCACCCGCCCGCTCGACTGCCCCGGGTACCCGGCCGCCAACGCCTCGGCCACCCGGGCCGAGAGCTCGTCGATCGTCCACAGCCCGTCGTCCTGCACCACCCGATACTGACACTGTCATCTGACAGTGTCAACGTCGTCGTCCGGGCATACGGAAACGCCCTGCCCGCTGTTGGCGGTCACAGGGCGTTTTGTGTGGGTTTGGGCTGCGCTCCAGGACGCCTGGGCGGGCCGATCAGGTCTGCTTGTGTTCGGCGTTGAGCCGTTGCGCTTCGTGGAGTTGGTCTTCCAGGGTGATGATCCGGCAGGCCGCGTCCAAGGCGGTGCCCTGATCAACCAGTTCCCGCACCCGGGCGGCGATACGCAGTTGGTAGCGGGAGTAGCGGCGATGCCCACCGGTCGACCGTTGCGGCTCGATCAGCTTGGCCTCGTCCAGGCTCCGCAGGAAGCCCGCTGAGGTGCCCAGCATCTCGGCG
>DASWRQ010000371.1:0-28264 GCA_036403095.1 Kutzneria sp.
GCCGGGTCCAGCCCCTTGGCCGGCAGGTGGTCCAGCACGCCCTGATGCGCCTCCGCGTGCACCGCTTCCTGGCCGATGAAGCCCCGCACGTCCTCGGCCAGCCGGTCGTCCGCGATCAGCGGCAGCGCCTGGTGGAACACCCGGCAGAACCACCGCTCGCCCTCCGGGAGCAGCAGGTGCAGCACGTTCAGCACGTGTGTCGCGAACGGCTCCCTCGGCACCCAGTGCATCGGCAGCTGCGACCAGTCGAACCGCACGTCACGGGGTTGCAGCAGCAGCTTGTCGGGCTCCGTCATCGCCGACCTCCCGAAGTACCTGTTACCCCAGGTAACAGTAAACGGGGAAGGTGCGGGTGGCAACCCTCACCTGGGTGAGGGCCCCTCCCGTTCTTCGGGAGAGGCCCTCGACTGTAGGTCCAATTCAGCGAGCCGGTGGTCCGGTCGGGGCTCGTCACCCGTTCGATCCGACGGCCGGGATGACGTCGGCGGCGTAGGCGGCCAGCGTCTTGTCGCGGTCGTCGTGCATGAGGTACAGCGAGAACTGGTCGACGCCCAGCTCCTTGAGCTCCTCCAACCGTTCGATGTGCGCCGATTCGGGGCCGACGAGGCAGAAGCGGTCGACGATGGAGTCGGGGACGAAGTCGGTGGAGGGGTTGCCGGCCTTGCCGTGGTGGGCGTAGTCGTAGCCCTCCCGGCCCTTGATGTAGTCGGTGAGGGCCTTGGGCACGCCGCCGCCCTCGCCGTAGCGGGAGACGAGGTCGGCGACGTGGTTGCCGACCATGCCGCCGAACCAGCGGAGCTGGTCGCGCTGGTGGGGGAGGTCGGAGCCGACGTAGGCGGGGGCGGCGACGCAGATGGTGACGGAGGAGGGATCACGGCCGGCGGCCTGGGCCGCCTCGCGGACGGAGCCGATGGTCCAGCGGGCGATGTCGGGGTCGGCGGTCTGCAGGATGAAGCCGTCGGCCTGCTCGCCGACCATCCTGAGGGCCCGGGGACCGTAGGCGGCCATCCACATCTCGAGCTTGCCGTCACGGACCCAGGGGATCCGGACGGGAACGCCATGGTGCCGGGCCTCCCGCCCCTCGGCGAGGTCCTTGATGACGTGCATCGCCTCGCTCAAAGTGGCCAGGGAGGCGGGTTTCTGGCCGATGACCCGCCGGGCGGAGTCGCCGCGGCCGATGCCGCAGACGGTGCGGTTGCCGAACATGTCGTTGAGGGTGGCGAACAGCGACGCGGTCACGGACCAGTCGCGGGTGCTGGGATTGGTGACCATGGGCCCGACCACGAGCGAGGAGGTGGCGGCGAGGATCTGCGAGTAGATGACAAAAGGCTCCTGCCACAGCACGACCGAGTCGAACGTCCAGCCGTAGCGGAAGCCGCCGTCCTCCGCGGCCTTCATCATCTCGACGACGGCGCGGGCCGGCGGATCGGTTTGCAGCACAACCCCGAAGTCCATTGCCGGGCCTCTCAGTTCAGGTACTGGTTCAGATCGCGGGCCAGGAATCGGCCGTGCCCCTTGGCGCCGTGCCAGCCGCTGTTGTCGACGACGACGCGGCCCCGCGACAGCACGGTGTCGACGCGGCCGGTGATCTCGAGACCCTCGTACGCGGAGTAGTCGACGTTCATGTGGTGCGTGCTGGCGCTCAAGGTCTGCGTGGCCGACGGGTCGTACACCACGATGTCGGCGTCCGCCCCGGGCGCGATGACGCCCTTGCGGGGATAGAGCCCGAACATCCGGGCCGGCGTGGTGGAGGTGACCTCGACCCAGCGCTGCAGGGTCAGCTCGCCGCCGACCACGCCCTGGTAGATCAGATCCATCCGGTGCTCGACGCCGGGCATCCCGTTGGGAATCTTGGAGAAGTCGCCGCGCCCCAGCTCCTTCTGCTCCACGAAGCAGAACGGGCAGTGGTCGGTCGACACCACGGACAGGTCGTTGGTCCGCAGCCCCTGCCACAGCGCGCCCTGGTGCGACTTCTCCCGCAGCGGCGGGGAAGCGACGAACTTGGCCCCCTCGAAGTCCGGCCGCGCCAGGTCCTCGATGGACAGGAACAGGTACTGCGGGCACGTCTCGGCGAAGACGTTCTGGCCGTCGTTCCGGGCCACGGCAACGGCTTCCAACGCCTGGGCGGCGGAAAGGTGCACGATGTACAGCGGCGCGCCGGTCACCTTGGCCAGCTGGATGGCCCGATGGGTGGCCTCGCCCTCCAGCTCCGGCGGCCGGGTCAGCCCGTGCTGCACGGGATCGGTCCGCCCGGCGGCGATCGCCTGTGCCACCAGCTGATCGATGGCGATGCCGTTCTCGGCGTGCATCATGATGGTGCCGCCGTTGGCCCGCGCCCGTTGCATGGCCAGCAGAATCTCGCCGTCGGTGGAGTAGAACACGCCGGGATAGGCCATGAACATCTTGAACGTGTTCACGCCCGCGTCCACGCAGGCGTCCATCTCCTTGAGGGTGCCCTCGTTGACGTCCGACACGATCATGTGGAAGCCATAGTCGACGGCGCAGTTGCCGTCGGCCTTCTCGTGCCACTTGTCCAAAGTGGACAGCAATGAGGCGCCCTTGGCCTGCACGGCGAAGTCGACGATGGTGGTGGTGCCGCCCCAGGCCGCCGCGGTGGTGCCGGTCTCGAAGGTGTCGGCCGAGAAGGTGCCGCCGAACGGCATCTCCATGTGCGTGTGCCCGTCGATGCCGCCGGGCAGCACGTACTTGCCGGTCGCGTCGATCACCGTGTCGGCGGCGCCGGGCCAGGAGTCGGGCGCCACCACGGCGGTGATCCGCTCGCCGTCGACGACGACGTCGGCGGCCACCGAGCCGGTCGAGCTGAGCACGGTGCCGCCCCTGACGAGAATGCTCACGGCTTCACCAGCGATTCGTAGCTGTCCGGGCGGCGGTCGCGGTAGAACGCCCACAGGTCGCGGACCTCGGTCAGCAGCCCCATGTCCAGGTCCCGGACGACGATCTCCTCCTCGGTGTCCGACGCGGCCTCGCCGACCAGCTGCCCGCGCGGGTCGGCGAAGTAGGTCTGGCCGTAGAAGTCGTTGTCGCCAAGCGGTTCCACGCCGACCCGGTTGATGGTGCCGACGAAGTACTCGTTGGCCACCGCGGCGGCCGGCTGCTCCAGCCGCCACAGGTACTCGGACAGGCCGCGGCTGGTGGCCGACGGGTTGAACACGATCTTCGCGCCGGCCAGGCCCAGCGCCCGCCAGCCCTCCGGGAAGTGCCGCTCGTAGCAGATGTAGACGCCGATCCGGCCGACCGCGGTGTCGAACACCGGGTAGCCCATGTTGCCGGGGCGGAAGTAGAACTTCTCCCAGAAGCCCTTGACCTGCGGGATGTGGTTCTTGCGGTGCTTGCCGAGGTACTTGCCGTCGGCGTCGATCACGGCCGCGGTGTTGTAGTAGACGCCGGGCTGCTCCTCCTCGTACATCGGCGCGATCAGCACGACCCCGTGCTGCTTGGCCACCTCGCACAGCAGCCGGGTGGTCGGCCCGTCCGGGATCTGCTCGGTGTAGGAGTAGTAGTCGGCGTCCTGCACCTGGCAGAAGTAGGGGCCGTAGAACAGCTCCTGGAGGCAGACGACCTGCGCGCCCTGCGAGGCGGCGGTCGCGACGGCGGCCACCGCGTTCGCGATCATCGATTCCTTGTCCCCGGTCCAGCGCTGCTGGACGAGGCCGGCACGGACGATCTGTGACACCTTGCGTCTCCTCAGTTCGTAGTGGCGACGGTGACGGCCGGTGTGGTCGAGGCTCGCGGCGACAACACCAGGTACAGCACGAAGGCGGCGACCAGGCCGGCCACCCAGCTGTAGTCGTAGAGCGGCTTGAGGAACGGGATCATGCCGTCGGCCGGGAAGGGGCCGGTGCCGGGCGCGGAGTAGGCGCCGCCGACGGCGATCACCGCGCCGACCACGGTGGCGACCAGCGCCCGCCAGTTCCAGCCGCCGGTGAACCAGTACTGCCCGTTCTCCAGGTAGAGATCCGGCAGCGACAGCCGGGTCCGGTCGATCAGCCAGTAGCCGGCGATCAGCACGCCGGCCACCGCGGCCAGCACCCCGCCGTAGAAGCCGAGCCAGGTGAAGATGTAGATGTGCGGGTCGGAGATCAGCCGCCACGGCTGGATCAGCACGCCGAGGATGCCGGTGATCAGCCCGCCGGTGGCGAAGGTGATGCGCTTGGGCACCGCGTTGGAGAAGTCGTAGGACGGCGACACCACGTTGGCCGCGAGGTTGGCCGACACGGTGGCCAGCACCAGCGCGACCAGCGCGACGATCACCAGCGCCGGGCTGTCGAAGTGGGCGGCCAGCTGCGCCGGGTCCCAGATCGCCTGGCCGTACAGGGAAACCGCGCCGGAGGTGGTCAGGATGGCCACGATGGCGATGAACGACATGGTGGTGGGCAGGCCGAGGAGCTGGCCCCAGAACTGCTTGCGCTGGCTGCCGCCGAACCGGGTGAAGTCCGGCATGTTCAGCGACAACGTCGACCAGAAGGCGATCATCGCCATCAGCGAGGGTGCGAACACCGTCCAGAAGCCCGCCCCCCAGCCCAGCTTGGACGGCTCGGACAGGATCGGGCCGAAGCCGCCCGCCTTGACCAGCACGTACGCCAGCAGGATCAGGAAGCCGACCGAGACCAGCGGGGCGGTCCAGTTCTCGAATCGCCGGATGGCGTCCATGCCGCGCCAGATGATCAGCATCTGCACGACCCAGAACGCCGCGAAGGACAGCCACAGCGTCCACGGCTGGCCGCCGATCGCGGCGGCATCGCTCCATCCGCCACCGAACAGCTTGCCGACGATCACGTACAGCGCCTCGCCGCCGACCCAGGTCTGGATGCCGAACCAGCCGCAGGCGATGAACGCCCGCAGCAGCGCCGGCAGGTTGGCGCCGCGCACGCCGTAGAAGGCGCGGGCGAACACCGGGAACGGGATGCCGTACTTGGTGCCGGCGTGGCTGTTGAGCAGCATCGGCACCAGCACGATCAGGTTGCCCAGGGTGATCGTCAGGAACGCCTGCACCCAGTCCATGCCCAGCGCGATCAGCGAGGCGGCCAGGGTGTAGCTGGGGATGTTGTGGGCCATGCCCATCCACAGGGCGAAGAAGTTGTAGGTGGTCCAGGTGCGCTCGGCCAGCGGCACCGGGGCCAGCTCGGCGTTGTGGTACCTGCTTGCGGCGACGGCGGTGTCGTCGGCGAGCTCGACACGGCCGTCCGACTGGGTGACCGGGACCGGGGAATGGGCCATGGCTGCTCCTGACGTCACCTGAGCAAGAAGTCAGTATCGTGGGCGGCGGCTGCGGGAAAGGGCAGTGTCACACTGTCCATGGTTGGCCGCCACCGCGCACAGAGTGTTCAGGTGCGCCAACCGTGCTGCCCCATCGGGCGTCTCTTGATCGTGATTTCGCGACGGGCGCTGCTCATCGGCGGCGGAGTGGGGACGGCGGCGGTGGCCGCGACGGCGGTGGTGGAGCAGACCCGGCTGCGGCGGCTGCTCGGCTGGACCGGGCCGGACGGGATGGTGCCGGCCGTGAAGCCGGTCCCGATCTCCGTGACCCGACAGCAGTCTGCCGCACGGGGATGTGCCGTCGATGTCGTCACGATGAACGCCTTCGCCGGGTCCGAGGTGTGCGTGGTCCTGCACGGCCGCGGCAACAACGCCCGAGGCATGATCGACCTCGGGCTGCCGCGGTTCCTGGCGGCCGCTCGGGCCAGGTTCACGATGGTGGCGGTGGACGGCGGCGACTCGTACTGGGTGCCGCGCACGCCGGCCGATGATCCGCAACGGATGCTGCGTGAAGAGCTGCCCGAATGGCTGCGGTCGGTCGGGCTGAGTGCGCCCAGAGCCGTCCTCGGCATTTCCATGGGCGGCTTCGGCGGTCTCGTCTACGCCCGGCAGGCCGGCCTGCCGGCGGCCGTGCTCAGTCCGGCACTGTTCCGGTCATGGGACGACGCCCGCACTGTCGGTGCCTTCAACGATGAGGCGCAGTGGGCGTCCTTCGAGCCGTTGCGGCATCCCTTGCCGCCGCACTTCGGGGTCTGGTGCGGGGAGGAGGACCCGTTCTACGACGCGGCCCGGGAACTGGCCCCGCATACGCAGATGGCGGCCTTCGACCATGGCGAGCACACGGACGGCTACTGGCGGCGCGTGCTGCCGAACGCCCTGGCTTATCTCGGGGCAGTCCTGTGAGGCAGGACGCGCCCCCTGGTCGCGTCCTGCCGTCGGACAATCACCCCAGTGCGATACGTCCCCCGTGGTGAACACCCCTCGGGCTCACCGTTGTTCATTCTGGTGGACGTCTCCGCCAGCCTCGCAGCCGTGATGCCCGGTGTCAACACGCTGCGTTTCTTGACATGTGCATTCCGTGTTCAATACCGTGAACGCGCACTGTGGGGAGCGGCTGGGGGAAGGGCGCTGGGGGATTGGCATGGCCGAGTCCGTCGCCGAGAAGATCAACGCGCTGATCGACGAGCGTTGGCGGCACCTGCCCAAGCCGCCGGGCAACGCGGCCATCGCGCGGGAGATCCGGCGCGACACGGGGCTGTCCATCTCCACCGGCTACCTGTGGATGCTGCGCACCGGGCAGCGCGGCAACCCGACCGGCGACCGGCTGCAGGCGCTGGCCAAGTTCTTCGGCCGCCCGCCGGCCTACTTCTTCGACCACGAGGTGACCAGTGCGGACATGGAGCTGGCCGCCTGCCTGCGCCAGCACGGCGTGCGGATGATCGCGCTGCGCGCCGAGGGGCTGTCCGAGCAGAGCCAACGGGCGATCCTCGAGCTGGTGGAGCGCGCCCGGCAGATCGAGAAGCTCGACGACGCCGATGACTGACGCCGCCGTGCGGGTCCCGTTCCACCGGTGCCCGCCGGTGCGCAGCGTCGAATTCCCTTGGGATGAGGCGGACACCGTGACAAGACAGCGCCGGCTGCGGGCCATCGCCGCCCGGTACGCGACCCCGGGGCCGTTCTCCGTGGACGACCTCTGCCGGGTGATCTCGGCCCAGCGCGGGCGGCCACTGCACGTGCACCCGCTCAACCTGCCGCCGTCGGCCGGCCTCAACGCGTGCGGCATGTGGATCGCCACCGACGTCGCCGACCACGTGTTCGTCGAGCACCGGACCAGCCGGTTCCACCAGGAGCACATCATCCTGCACGAGATCGGGCACATGCTGTGCGATCACGTGACCGAGGACCTGCCGTCCGCGCTGACCGAAGCCCTGCGCGAGGGCGAGGTCGACTCGGGGCTGGTGCGGCAGGTGCTGGCGCGGACCAGCTACACCACCGGCCAGGAGCAGGACGCCGAGCTGGTGGCCAGCCTGATCCTGGAGCGGGTGGCCCGTCGGCACGCCCGCGCGCTGGGCGACGCCGACAGCCGGCTCGGCACGATTCTGGGGATCAACGACGGTGACTGACCTGATTCAGACGGTCCTGCTCTACGTGTGCTGGATCGTCGTGATCGTGCGCGTCACGGCGCTGCGCTCGCGGTACCAGCGGCCGCTGTGGTTCGCGCTGCTGATGCTGGCGCTGGGCATCACCATGCTGCAGAAGGACACCAACGCCTTCCTGCGGGGCATCACCGGCGACGCGAACTTCCAGTACCTGGTCTCCAGCGTGATGGCCGTCGGCGTCGCCGCCACGCTGCTGACCTTCGCCGCCCGCGCCGCCGAGGTGCGCATCTCGCCCTGGCTGCGCTGGATCTCTTGCGGCCTAACGGTAGTTGTGATGATCACGTGCTATGTGGTCTTCACGGTGAGCGGCGGCCAGGCCCGTCCGCACTTCTTCCCCGTGCCCGGCACACTGTCCATTCTGGACTTATACTGGGTCGTCTACCTGACCTACCTTGGCATCGCCACCGTGACGACCCTGGTGCTGCTGATCCGGGCGTTCGGTCGGGTCCGGTCGTGGCTCGTCCGCACGCCCGTGCTGCTGCTGATCATCGGCTCGGTGGGCTTCACGGTGTTCATCGGCAGCCGCTTCGTGGCCGTGTTCGGTGGCGTCGAATCGGCCGTCGCCTTCGGCACCTACGTCTCGTCCCCGCACACCATCGGCGTGTCGCTGGGCTGCTCCATCGCCGCCTTCGTGCCGCTGGTGCTGGGCTGGTCGGCCTGGCGCAACGCCAATGCCCTGTACTCGCTGTGGAAGTCCCTCGTCACGGCCGTGCCGCACATCGCCCTGTACCCGCCGCGGCCGCGCCTCTTGGACGCGCTTGTGCCGCAGAGCAGCCAACTCCGGCTGCACCGCCGCCTGGTCGAGATCCGTGACGGCATGCTCATCATGAACGACTGGGTGCAGCCCGCCGACCTCGCCCAGATCGAGGTGTTTCTCGCCGACGTGCCGCCCGACCTGGTGACCCCGATGACCACCGCCTGCTGGCTCAAGGTCGCCATCGCGGTGCACGCCGCCGGCCTGCCGATGGCCACCGACCCGCTCGACCTCGTCCGCGAGGGCGGCACCGACGGCCAGTCCGAGCTGACCTGGCTTCGCTCCGTCGCCGCCGTGTGGACCGACGCCCGCACCGACCGTTTCGCCACCACCGTCAGCGAGACCCGCCTGGCCGCGCACCGCCCGTAGCGGCCAGGCGGACGCCGTCAGTCGTCGATTGCCTGGTAGACCATGGTCCAGAAGTCCTGGATGAGCTGCGTCGAGGCCGGCGTGGACGCCCCGACCTGGGTCAGCACGATGCCGGTCACCGAGTACTGGGCCATGCGGCACATTCGCTGGCTGCCCGTGCGCGACATGCCGCCGCTGTCCTTCGTGCTGGTGTGGCGAACCGACGCCGAGAACGACGCGATCCGCGCCCTGGCCGCGATCGTGCGCGACCTCGGGCCCCTCGATCTCGGCCACCGCTGACCGAGAAGCTGCCTTTCGGGGGCACCGCCGTGACTCGCGGGGTGCTAGGTGGGGAGGTCTTGGGCCAGCAGGGCGACGTAGAGGGAGAGCATGGACTCGGGGTCCTCCAGGGAGACGCCGAGCACGGACTCGATGCGGGCCAACTGCTGGTAGTAGGCGGTGCGGGACATGTGCGCGGCGGCGGCCGCGGCGGACTTGTTGCCGCCGTGCTCGCAGAAGACGCGCAGCAGGTCGACGAGGCGGCTGCCCTGGGCGGTGTCGCGGGCCAGCAGCGGCCCGAGCTCGCGTTCGGCGAAGGCGGACAGGCGCTCGTCCTCGCGGAGCAGGTGCAACAGGCCGCGCAGGCGAACGTCGTCGAGCCGGTGGTAGCTGCGGGTGCCGGGGGAGCGCAGGGCGGCGTTGGCCACGTGCGCGGCCTCGATCATGCTGCGCCGGCCGTCGGGGATGGCGCGCACGGTGGTGCCGACACCGACGACCACGGCAATGGCCGTGGGAGAACTCCTTATCTGGGAAGCCAATCGGCGCAGCGAGGCGTCCACATTGGACTGCGGGGGCAACGAGACCAGGGCCCGTACGGAGACGTCGTCGACACCGCCGACCAGCGCGGGGATCTTGGTCCGGCGGGCGGCGGAGGCGGTGGCCTCGGCCAGGTCGCGCAGGGCCTCCTGGGTGGCCGACGGCGTGGTCTCGGGGCGAATGGCCATGCCGACGAGTTGCCGTCCCTCCAAGGGAACCCCGAGCGCGCCAGCCCTCGTGGCCAGATCGACCGGCGGCGCGCCGGTGGCCAACAGCTCGGTCAGCAGCGTGCGATGGGTGTGCCGCTCCAAGCTCTCCCGGTCCCGCGCGACGAGCCGGTTCACGGCCAGCGCGGACGCGGCCCGCTCGGCCACCACGACCAGCCGGTGCGCCGGCTCGTCCGGGCTGACCAGCACCAACCGACCCCAGTCGTTGCCGCGGGCGCCGACGATGGTCACGAGCCAGCCGGCGCCGGGGTGATAGGCGGTGCGCTCGGCCACGGTGACCGCCCGCGACCGCTCGGCCCAGTCGGCCAGCAGGTCGTCCACCTCGCCGCCGGCCGGGTTGTAGGCCAGCACGTCGTGGCCGAGGGTCTCCAGCACCACCGGCGTGCCGGTCATCCGCGCCACCTCGCGCAGCACCTCGGACGGCTCGGCCCCGGACACCGTCAGCGCGGTGAAGGTCTCGTGCACCTGCTCCGCGGCTCGCAGCTCGGCCAACTGCGCGTCCACGATCATCGCCACCACGGCCTCGGTGACCGCGACGAACCGGGTCTCCTGGGCCAGCGTGATCACCGGCAGCGACCGCCGCTCGGCGGCGGCCAGCAGCGCCGGCGGCAGCGCGTCGGTCCAGCGCCGGACCAGCTCGAACACCACGCCGCTGGCCCCGGCGTCAGCCAGGCCGTCGATGTAGGCGGTGAGCTCGGCCGGGTCGTCACCCAGCGCGATGCCGGTGGTCAGCACCAGCTCGCCGCCACGCAGCAGCGGCCCGATGTCGGCCACCTCGGCCACGTGCACCCAGCGCACCTTGCCGTCCAGCCCGGCCGAGCCGGCGGCCAGCCGGGGCCGGCCGCGCCGGATCAGCGGCATGGTCAGCACGTCCGAGACGGACGGGAACACCGAGCTCTTGGCCAGCTTGGACACAGTGTCAGTCTAGGCGGCGCAACCCGCTACAGGTTGTCCATTACCGCGGCGACCCGCCGGGCCGCACACTCGCTTGCGGGTCCGGTCCACCGTCAGGAGGAGTGAGATGTCGGCGCACGCGGAACTGCTGGCCAGGCACAAGGCCGTGCTACCGGGCTGGCTCGCCCTCTACTACGACGAGCCGATCGAGATCGTGCGCGGGCAGGGCCGCCGGGTCACCGACGCCGAGGGCCGCGAGTACCTGGACTTCTTCGCCGGCATCCTGACCAACGCCGTCGGCTACGACATCGCCGAGATCTCCGACGCCGTGCGCGCGCAGCTCGACGGCGGCATCGTGCACACCTCCACGCTGTACCTGATCCGGCAGCAGGTCGAGCTGGCCGAGAAGATCGCGCGGCTGTCCGGCATCCCCGACGCCAAGGTGTTCTTCACCAACTCGGGCACCGAGGCCAACGAGACGGCGATGATGCTGGCCACCCAGCACCGCCGCAGCAACCAGGTGCTGGCCCTGCGCAACTCCTACCACGGCCGCGGCTTCGGCACGATCGCCGTCACCGGCATCCGCGGCTGGTCGGCGTCCTCGCTGAGCCCGGTCAACGTAAGCTACGTGCACGGCGGCAACCGCAATCGCGGGCCGTTCAAGGACTTCAGCGACGCCGACTACATCAGGGCGTGCGTGGCCGACCTGCGCGAGGTGCTGAGCACGGCCACCGCCGGCGACGTGGCCTGCATGATCGCCGAGCCGATCCAGGGCGTCGGCGGCTTCACCACCCCGCCCGACGGATTGTTCAAGGCGTTCAAGGAAGTCCTCGACGAGACCGGCATCCTGCTCATCTCCGACGAGGTCCAGACCGGCTGGGGCCGCACCGGCGAGCACTTCTGGGGCATCCAGGCGCACGAGGTCGTGCCGGACCTGATGACCTTCGCCAAGGGTCTGGGCAACGGCTTCGCCATCGGCGGCGTGATCGCCCGCGGCGACGTGATGGACAGCCTGAGCGCCAACTCGATCTCCACCTTCGGCGGCAACCCGATCTCCACCGCGGCGGCCAACGCGACCCTGGACTACGTGCTGGAGCACGATCTCCAGGCCAACGCCCTGAAGCTGGGCAACAAGCTGATGAACGGCCTGCGCCACATCGGCGACGAGAACCCGGTGGTCTCCGACGTGCGCGGCAAGGGCCTGATGATCGGCATCGAGCTGGTCGAGCCGGGCGGCGACGAGCCGAGCGTCCGCGCGGCCGTGAAGATGATGGAGGAGACCCGCAGGCGCGGCCTGCTGGTCGGCAAGGGCGGCCTGAACGGCAACGTGCTGCGGCTGGCGCCGCCGATGACGCTGACCGAGCCGGAAGCCGATGAGGCGCTGGAGATCCTGGCCGAGTCCATCGCCGTGACGAATTCCTGGGCGACCAACGAGGAGCTCACCCGATGACCACGCACTGGATCGACGGCCGGCTGTGGACCGGCACGGCCGAGCGTGTCGGCGATGTCTACGACCCGGCAACGGGTTCCGTCGCATCCACAGTGGACTTCGCCGCCGCCGACGTGGTCGACGAGGCGGTCGCGGCGGCGTCGAAGGCGTGGCAGAGCTGGCGCGAGGTGTCGCTGACCGCGCGTTCGACCGTGCTGTTCAAGTTCCGGGAACTGTTGGTGGCCAACAAGAGCGAGCTGGCCGCGCTGATCACCGCCGAGCACGGCAAGGTGCTGTCCGACGCCGCCGGCGAGGTGCAGCGGGCCATCGAGAACGTCGAGTACGCGTGCGGCATCCCGCAGCTGCTCAAGGGCGGCTTCAGCGAGAACGCCTCGACCCGGGTGGACGTGTACTCCATCCAGCAGTCGCTCGGCGTGGTCGGCGTGATCTCGCCGTTCAACTTCCCGGCCATGGTGCCGCTGTGGTTCGTGCCCAACGCGATCGCCTGCGGCAACACGGTTGTGCTCAAGCCCAGCGAGAAGGACCCGTCGGCGTCGATGTTCATCGCCGAGCTGTGGCGCCAGGCCGGGCTGCCGTCCGGTGTGCTCAATGTCGTGCACGGCGACAAGGTGGCCGTCGACCGGTTGCTGGCACACCGTGACGTCAAGGCGATCTCGTTCGTCGGCTCCACGCCGATCGCCCGCTACGTCTACGAGACCGGCACCGCCGCCGGCAAGCGGGTGCAGGCGCTGGGCGGGGCCAAGAACCACATGGTCGTGCTGCCGGACGCCGATCTCGACCTGGCCGCCGACGCCGCCGTGAACGCCGGCTTCGGCTCGGCCGGCGAGCGGTGCATGGCCATTTCCGTTGTGGTGGCGGTGGATCCGATCGGCGACGAGCTCGTGGCCAAGATCGCCTCGCGCCTTCCCGGGCTGGCCGTCGGCGACGGGCGCAAGCCCGACAGCGAGATGGGGCCGCTGGTCACCGGCGCGCACCGGGACAAGGTCACGTCCTATCTGGACACCGGCGTCAGCGAGGGCGCCCGCCTCGTCGTCGACGGCCGCGAGCACGCCGTCGACGGCGACTCGGCCGGTTTCTGGCTCGGGCCAACGCTTTTCGACGGCGTCGAGCCGGACATGACGATCTATCGGGACGAGATCTTCGGCCCCGTGCTGTCGGTGGTGCGGCGGTCCTCGTACGACGAGGCCGTGGATGTGGTCAACGCCAACCCGTACGGCAACGGCGTCGCCATCTTCACCAACGACGGCGGGGCCGCGCGGCGGTTCCAGCACGAGGTCGAGGTGGGCATGGTCGGCGTGAACGTGCCCATTCCGGTGCCGGTGGCCTACTACTCCTTCGGCGGCTGGAAGCAGTCGCTGTTCGGCGACACGCACGCCTACGGCCCGGAAGGCGTCCACTTCTACACCCGCTCCAAGGTCGTCACCAGCCGTTGGCTCGACCCGTCCCACGGCGGCATCAACCTCGGCTTCCCCCAGAACTCTTGAGCACCCACTACCCACAGTGACCATCGCACCGGCCTTGACTGCGTGAAGGGGGCTTTCCCGCACTCCGAGTGCGGGAAAGCCCCCTTCCCGTGAGGAAAGTGGCCACTGCCCGTGAACGGCGGTGGTTGACGGGAGGATCGGTAAGTCGTAGCTTACGGTTCGTGGTGACTTACCGAACCGATGGGCTGGGCGCGCTCGGGGATCCGATGCGCCGGGCCGTGTTCGAGCTGGTCGCCGCCGGGCCGAAGGCGGTCGGTGAGCTCGCCCGCGAGCTGCCGATCAGCCGGCCGGCCGTGTCCCAACACCTCAAGGTGCTCAAGGAGGCGGGGCTGGTGGTCGACGACGCGGTCGGCACCAGGCGCGTCTACCGGGTCGACCCGAGCGGGGTCGCGGCCCTGCGCGCCTACCTGGACCTGGTGTGGGACCGAGCACTGGCCGCCTACGCGGCGGCCGTCGAGAGCACACCCGAGGAGCCGTCATGAGCGTCGTCAAGACAGTCACCGTGCAGGCCGGCCAGCAGCACGCGTTCAAGGTCTTCACCGCCGGGTTCGCCACCTGGTGGCCGTCCTCGCACCACATCGGCAAGGCCGACATGGCCGAGGCGATCCTGGAGCAGCGGGAGGGCGGCCGCTGGTACGAGCGCGGGGTGGACGGCAGCGAGTGCGACTGGGGCACCGTGCTGGTCTACGACGCGCCCAACCGCGTCGTCGTCAGCTGGCACCTCAACGGCGAGTGGGCCTACGACCCCGACCCGGCCAAGGCCAGCGAGGTCGAGGTCCGGTTCATCGCCGAGGGCCCGGACGTGACCCGCGTCGAGCTGGAGCACCGGCACCTCGAGCGGCACGGCGGCGACTGGGAGGCCGTCGCTCGCGGCGTGGGCGGGGACGGGGGCTGGGCCGGCATCCTGCGTGGCTACTCGGAGGTCGCCGCGGCGTGAGGCGCAGGTGTGCCGAATATCGCGGCGGCGTGACCTCGTAGTGGCCGGATAGGGTCAGCGGCTGTGAGCGAGCTTGCGAGGGAACAATTCAGCACAGGGACCTGGGTCGCAGACCCGCCGAGCGCTAGCGAGGTGGGCCTGTGACCGCTGAACTGTCCTTTCCCCGCCAGCAAGCCCGCACCCAGCGCTTCTCGCTGGGCGTGCCCAGGGCGTTCACCGTCGCACCGGACGGATCCCGGGTGCTGTTCCTCCGCTCGGCGTCGGGCGCCGACCGGCGCACCGGCCTGTGGAGCCTGGACGTCGAGACGGGACAGGAGACCCCGCTGTTCGACCCCTTCTCCGACAGCGAGGACCTGTCGCCCGAGGAGCGGGCGCGCCGCGAGCGCAGCCGCGAGTCGGCCGCCGGTGTCGTCGGCTACGCCACCGACTCGGCGCTGACCGTGGCGGCGTTCGCGCTGTCCGGCAAGGTGCACGTGACGGACCTGGCCGTCGGCACCACCGCCGAGCTGGCCACGCCCGGCCCGGTGATCGACCCCCGGCCCGACCCCACCGGGCGCCACGTCGCGTACGCCGTGGTCGCCGGCGAGCTGCGGGTCGTCGGCGTGGACGGCTCCGGTGACCGGGCGCTGGCGGTGCCCGACGGCGACGAGGTGACGTGGGGCGTCGCCGAGTTCATCGCCGCCGAGGAGATGGACCGGTTCCGGGGCTACTGGTGGGCGCCGAACGGGGAGCGCCTGCTGGCGGCCCGGGTCGACAACGCGCCCGTGCAGCGCTGGCACATCGCCGATCCGGCCAACCCGGGCACGGTGCCGGCGGAGATCGCCTACCCGGCCGCCGGCACCGACAACGCCGACGTCAGCCTGGCCGTGCTGGGCCTCGACGGCTCTCGTGTCGACGTGCAGTGGGACCGGGCCGCGTTCCCGTACCTGGCGACCGCGCACTGGTCGGCCGGCGGTGCGCCGCTGCTGCTCGTGCAGTCGCGTGACCAGCGGACGCAGCGGATTCTCGCCGTGGACCCGGATTCCGGCGCGACGAGCGTGCTGCACGAGGAGAGCGACCCGCAGTGGGTCGACATCATGCCCGGCGTGCCGGCGTGGACCCGGGACGGCCGGCTGGTCCGGATCGCCGCCATCGACGGGTCGTGGCGGCTGGTCGTGGGCGATGACGTGCTGACCGGCGTCGAGCTGCAAGTACGCTCCGTGACTTCAGTGACGGCTGACGATGTGCTGATCCGTGCGTCCGAGGGTGACCCCACGCAGATCCACGCCTACCGCGTGCGCAAGGACGGCGTCGAACGGCTGTCCGACGGCGACGGCGTGCATGCCGTCGTGCGGGGCGGGGACGTCACCGTGCGGCTGAGCACCGGTCTGGACTTCTTCGGCACCGTGATCGAGGTCTTCCAGGGCTCCGCCCGCGTGGCCTCGATCAAGTCCTTGGCCGCCACGCCGTCGATCACGCCCAACGTCCGCATGCTGGAGCTGGGGGAGCGGGGCCTTCGCGGCGCTCTGCTGCTGCCCACCGGCTATGTCGACGGTCAGCTGCCCGTGCTGCTCGACCCGTACGGCGGGCCTCATGCGCAGCGTGTCGTGCAGACCCGCAACGCCTTCACCGCCTCGCAGTGGCTGGCCGACCAGGGTTTCGCCGTGCTCGTCGTGGACGGTCGGGGCACTCCCGGCCGCGGGCCCGCGTGGGAGCGGGCCATCCACCTCGACTTCGCCGGCGCCACCCTCGACGACCAGGTCGACGCCCTGCATGCCGCCGCCGCCCAGTTCCCGTTCCTGGACCTCTCCCGCGTTGCCATCCGGGGTTGGTCCTACGGCGGGTACCTGTCCGCGCTCGCCGTCCTTCGCCGTCCTGACGTCTTCCGGGCCGGTATCGCCGGCGCTCCCGTCACCGACTGGCGGCTCTACGACACCCACTACACCGAGCGCTATCTCGGGCATCCCGCCGAGCGCCCCGAGGTCTACGACGCCAACTCGCTCATCGACGACGCCGCCAAGCTCAGCCAGCACCTGATGATCATTCACGGCCTGGCCGACGACAATGTTGTTGCGGCGCATACGTTGCGGTTGAGCTCCGCCCTGCTGGCCGCCGGCCGGCCGCACACCGTGCTGCCCCTGTCCGGCGTCACCCACATGACGCCCCAGGAACAGGTCGCCGAGAACCTCCTCCTGCTCCAGGTCGACTTCCTGAAGCGCTCCTTGCGCTGAGCTGGGCTTTTTTTCCACCTAAGTGGCTCACTTGGTCCTGGAAGCCAAGTGAGCCACTCACGTGCGCGGGGCGTTTCCCACCTGAGTGGCTCACTTGGTCCTGGATGCTAAGTAAGCCACTCAGGTAGCGAAAAAGGGCGTCAGTGCGGGAGCTGGGCGACGGCGCGGCGCATGCCGGCTAGCCAGCGGTCGACGTCGTCGGCTTTGCGCTGCACGAACTTGGCCACCTCGGGGTGGGGCAGGATGTGGAACTTCTCGGCGGCGAGGCCGTCGACGACGATGCCGGCGACGTCGGCGGGCTCGAGGATGTCGCCGAAGGCGGCGACGGCCAGGGCGGCGGTCTCGCCCTGCTCGATGCCGGGCATGAGCATGTCGGTCCGCACGCCCATGGGGCACAGCACGCTGACGCCGATGCCCTGGTCGCCGTAGGTGGCGGAGAGCCACTCGGCGAAGGCGACGGCGGCGTGCTTGGACACCGAGTACGGGGCGTCGCCGGGGGACATCAGCAGCCCGGCGGCGGAAGCGGTGTTGAGGAAGTAGCCCCGACCCCGCGCCAGCATGGACGGCAGGGCGGCGTTGGCCGCGTGCACGTGGGCCATGAGGTTGACGTTGAGGTTGGTCGCCCAGTCGGCCGGCGAGGCGTCCATGCCCCGGCCGAAGGCGACGCCGGCGTTGGAGCAGAACAGGTCGACGGGGCCGAACGACGACTCGGCGGCCGTCACCAACCCGGAGACCGCGCCGGCGTCGGTGACGTCGGCCTCGACGCCGACGGCCGGGACCTCCAACGAAGCGGCGACCGACGACGCGGCCGCGCCATCGATGTCGGCCACGACGATGCCGGCGGCGCCTTCGGCGGCGAACCGGCGGGCCAGGGCGGCCCCGATCCCCCGTCCGGCCCCGGTCACCACGACCACGCTGTCGCGCACCTGCATGCCGAAGACCTCCTCGTAGAGCCTGCGTACCGACTGGTCGGTATTGTACCGTGGAGGCCACCCGACCACAGGAGCGACGAAGATGTCAGGTCTGACCGGCAAGACCGCGCTGATCACCGGCGCGTCCCGCGGCATCGGCAAGGCGATCGCCTTCGCGCTGGCCGCGCAGGGCGCGAACGTGGTGCTGTCCTCACGCAAGCAGGAGGCCCTCGACCAGGTCGCCGAGGAGCTGAAGGCGGCACGGCCGGGGGCCAGGGTGCTGGCCAAGGCGGCTCACGTCGGCGACCAGGAGCAGGCCCAGGCCTGCGTGGACGCGGCGGTCGCGGAGTTCGGCGGCATCGAGATCCTGGTCAACAACGCCGGCACCAACCCGTACTTCGGCCCGATGGTCGACCTGGACATCCCCCGCGCGGAGAAGACCGTGCAGGTCAACCAGATGTCGATCGTGCTGTGGACCGGCCTGGTGTGGAAGGCCGCGATGTCCGCCTCCGGCGGCTCGATCATCAACATCGCCTCGATCGGCGGCCTGGCGCCGGAGATCGGCATCGGCTACTACAACGCCACCAAGGCGGCGGTCATCCACCTGACCCGCCAGTTCGCCATGGAGCTGGCCCCCACCACCCGGGTGAACGCGATCGCCCCCGGCGTGGTGCGCACCCACCTGGCCCGCGGCCTGTGGGAGAACAACGAGGAGCAGCTGAACAAGGCGCTGCCGCTGGGCCGCATCGGCGAGCCGGAGGACATCGCGAAGGCGGCGGTCTTCCTGGCCGGCGACGACTCGTCCTGGATGACCGGCCAGACCCTGGTCATCGACGGCGGCGCGACGATCCGACCGATGGTGATCTGACATGAGCGAGCTTGCGAGCGAGTCGTTCAACGCAGCGCGGACGGGCGAGGTGGGGAAGTGAGTCGTTGGGGTATCACGCTTCCGCTGGCCGGCATCCCGCTGCCGCAGCAGCGCGACCTGGTCAAGTCGCTGCCCGATCTGGGCTACACCGACGTGTGGTCGGCCGAGACGGCCGGCACGGACGCGTTCACGCCGCTGGCGTTGGCCGCGGAGTGGGCGCCGACGCTGCGCCTGGGCACGGCCATCGCCCCGGTCTACACCCGCGGCCCGGGCCTGCTGGCCATGCAGGCGGCGACGATCGCCGAGCTGGCGCCGGGCCGGTTCGCGCTGGGCATCGGGTCGAGCTCGCCGGTGATCGTGCAGGGCTGGAACGCCCGCGAGTTCACCGAGCCGTTCGCGCACGTCCGCGACACGCTCCGGTTCCTGCGCAAGGCGCTGGCCGGCGAGAAGGTGGACGGCGACTTCGGCTCCTTCCAGGTCAGCCGGTTCAAGCTGGAGCGGGTGCCCGAGCAGGCCCCGCAGGTGATGCTGGCGGCGCTGCGCCCGGGCATGCTGCGGCTGGCGGCCAAGGAGGCCGACGGCGCGATCACCAACTGGCTGGCCCCGACGGACGTGCCGCGGGTGCGGGCCGAGCTGGGCGCCGGCAAGGAACTGGTGGCCCGGGTCTTCGTCTGCCCGACCGAAGATGTCGCGGCGGCAAGGGCTTTCGGTCGGATGCTGATCAGCAGCTACCTGACCGTGCCGGCGTACGCGGCGTTCCACGACTGGCTGGGCCGCGGCGAGGACCTGGCCGAGATGCACCGGCTGTGGGCGGCCGGCGACCGCAAGGGCGCCAACGCGGCCATCCCGGACCACGTGGTGGACGACCTGGTCGTGCATGGCAGCCTGGACCGCTGCCGCGAGCGGGTGCAGGAGTACGTCGAGCAGGGCCTGGACACGCCCGCGATCATGGTGTTGCCCACGGGGGCGGACCAGTTCGACGTGGTCCGGGCGCTGGGCCGCCGGTGATCCGGGCCGGAAGTGAAGTGAGGTGGGGAGCGTGACCAAGGCATCGCAGGGGCGCGGCGAGCTGACCCCGATGGAGGGCCGCATCCTGCGTGCGGCGGTGAAGCTGTTCGCGGAGAAGGGTTTCGACGCGACCACCGTGCAGGAGGTAGTGGCGTACGCCGAGGTGACCAAGGGCGCGCTCTACCACTACTTCGACTCCAAGGACGACCTGCTCTACGAGATCTACCACTCGCTGATCGGGCTGCAGACCGCGGAGCTGGACCGGATCATCGCCGAGGGCCGGGACGCGCCCGAGACGGTGCGGGCGATCATGGTCAACCTGGTCGTGACGACCGCGGCGCGGATCGACGAGACGGCCGTGTTCGTGCGGGAGATGCACAAGCTGAACTCGGAGCGGATGGCCGCCTTCCGGGCCGACCGCCGCCGCTACCAGACCACGTTCCGGGACGTGATCGCCAAGGCGCAGGCCGCCGGCGAGTTCAGCTCGGTGACGCCGGCCGACACGGCCGTGTTGATCGCGCTGGGCGTGGTGAACCAATTGCCGACCTGGTATCGGCCGGACGGCCCCAAGTCCCCCGAGCAACTGGGTGCCGAGATCGCCGATTTCGTGCTGGTGGCATTGCGGAACTAGAACCGACACCGAAATACGGGCGCGTTCGGGGTGGGCATACCATCATTTGCCCATGACGGCTTTGGACACCCCGATCGTCCGTGTCGTGGTCGCCGAGGACCGCGCCCCGGTCAGATCCGGCCTGGACAGCGCCCTCGGGCACTTACCCGGCGTCGCCGTGGTCGGCACGGCGACGCACCATGCCCAGGTCCCCCCGCTGCTGGACCGGCACCGGCCGGAAGTGCTGCTGCTGGGCCTGTCCCTGCCCGGCGGCGACCCGGTCGAGCTGACCCGCGCGGTGCGCGCCGAGCATCCGGCGACGGCGGTGATCGTGATCGCGGTGCTGCCCGCGACCAACGAACAGGTGCTGCCGGCGCTGCAGGCCGGCGCGGCCGGCTGGCTGCCGCCGACGGCCGACCGCGAGACGGTGATCCGCGCGCTGCGGGCCGTGGTGGCCGGCGGCAGCCCGGCTCCACGTCGCCCGATCGGGCGAGATCATCGCGGCGAGCTGACCGCCCGGGAAGCCGATGTGCTGCGGCTGGTCGCGGCGGGATTGACCAACGCCGAGATCGCACGCAGGCTCAGCGTCAGCGAGGCGACCGTGAAGACGCACCTCAACCACGCCTACACCAAGGCCGGCCTGCAGAATCGGGCCGAGGCCGTCGAGTACGCGAAGCGGCATGGACTGGGCCCGGAGGATGCCGGCTGACGGTGTGGGTCACCATACCCAGGGCGCATGGTCATTTCCGGTCCTGTCGGCGCTCGCGGGCAGCCCGCGATACTTCCCTGGCACCAAAGGGGATTTATCACGGGGGGCTGGCTCGGGGGAGGGAAATCCTGTGCAGGCGCCAGAATTCGGCATTGTCGCATGACGCGGAAGGGCTCCCGGCCGGCCGGGAGCCCCTCGCCCGGTCAGGACCCGGCCGGCGGCACCGCGGGGCAGTGCGTGCCCTTCGCCGGCAGGGCCAGCGAAATCCGGTAGTTGTCCACGGCGTCGTCGACACAGCCGCTCTTGAAGTACTGGCCGTGGCCCCAGCCGTCGTAGGTGAGCAGGGTAGCGGTCGGCAGCTGGCCGGCCACATCGGTCTGCCACCCGTACGGCGTCGCGGGATCGTGCAAGGCCCCCACCATCAGGATTGCCGGTGCGCCGTGCACCTGGAGGCGTTGCTGGGGATTCGGCACGTGTTGTCGACCGAGGCAGTTGCGCATCGCCGGCCAGCCGGTGCCGGAAACCCGGGTCACCGGGGCCAGCCGGTTGTCGACCTTGCGTTGGTAGGCCACGGAACCGGCCGTCGGCAGGTCGAAAACCCAGGCCGAGCAGAAGGCGAACTGGAAGTACGGCGACGCGCCGCCCTCGGGCATGGTGAAGGTTCCGGCGTCGATCGCCTGCAGCTGCTGGGCGATCCCGGGCCAGTCCGGGGCGTACAACGGCCGACCGGGCAGCTCGGACAGGAAGTCCGGGGTGATCTTCGCGCCGTCGCTGTCGACGAGCGTGCCGGCCTGCGCCTTGGCGTAGAGCCGGTCGGACAAGGCGTTCACGTCCTGTCCGTGCAGCACACAGACCGGGGATCGGTTGCACCACTGGACGAAGACCTGGAACGAGTCCTCGCCGGCCTGCGCCTGGCGTGCCCAGGAAGCTCGTGACGCCCAGGCTGTGGTCCATGCTGCTGTCCAGGGCCAGCGCGCGGATCCGGTTCGGGTACAGCTCGGCGTACTGCTGGCCGATCAGCGTGCCGTAGGAGACGCCGTAGTAGGTCAGCCTGTCCTCGCCCAGCGCGGCCCGGATCGCCTCAAGGTCCCGCGCCGCACTGAGATCGTCGATGTGGTCGAACAGCGGCCCGCTGCGCTGCCGGCAGTCCGCGGCCAACTTCCTGTTGTACGCCACGGCATCGGCAAAGCCTTGCGGCGTCGAAGGATCGGACGTGGGCAGGGCGGCGACCAGCGTCGGGTCACAGGTGATCGGTTGACTCTCGCCGGCGCCGCGCGGGTCGAAGCCGGCGATGTCGAACCGGTCGTGCACCTGCGACGTGAAGAAGTCCTTGTGCAGCAACCAGTCCTTGCCCTCGTTGCCCGGGCCGCCCGGATCGAACACGAGCGTGCCGACGCGGTCGCCGCGCACGCGGGCCTACTTGCGGGCCAAGGCCATGGTTTACGTGCCGGCGCCGGGATCGGCCCAGTCGATGGGCAGCACCAGCGACCCGCAGTCCACGGTCGCGTCCTCGGCGCACGGCGTCCAGGCGATCGCACGCGCCGGCGCCGCCGGCGTTGCCACCGACAACGCTGTGGCCGCGGCCAGCGCCAGGGTGATCGTCGTTCTCACAGGAATGGTCCCCTCCGTGACGGGTGGATCTCCACGCTCGTCACGGAGGGGACGTCGGTTCAAGCCCGACGGCCGTTCCTGCCTCGGCTCGGCCGCCGGATCCGGCCCGAACGGCCGCTGGCGAATCAGAACGGCTCAGAAGCCGACGGTCGGTAGTGGCGAGTGCTGGCCGGCGAAGCCGGTGGTGTTCGGCGGCACGGCCGGGCAGTGCGTGCCCTTGGCCGGCAGCTTGCCGGAGATCAGGTACTGGTCGGTGGCGGCCACCACGCACGGGCTCTTGAAGTACTGGCCGTGGCCCCAGCCGTCATAGGTCAGCAGGGTGGAGTTGCGGATCTGGCTGGCCGCGCCGACCGACCACGCGTACGGCGTGGCCGGGTCGTGCTTGCCGCCGATGACCAGCAGCG
The DNA here is from genome assembly GCA_036403095.1 of Kutzneria sp. GTDB lineage: Bacteria > Actinomycetota > Actinomycetes > Mycobacteriales > Pseudonocardiaceae > Kutzneria. The sequence goes on from DASWRQ010000371.1 coordinate 22,678, forward strand.
GCGGCGTGCCGTGGACCTGGTACGGGTGCTGCGGATTGGCCACCTTGTCGACGCCGATGCAGGCGGTCATCGCGCCCCAGCCGATGCCGGACAGGCGCAGCGTCGGCGCGACGGCGTTGCCGATGCGCCGCTGCACGGCGACCGAGCCGGCGTTGGGCAGGTCGAACTTCCAGTCCGAGCAGAAGGCGAACGGGAAGTACACCAGCACCGGGGTGTCGGCCTTGGGGCCGAACGTGGTCGTGCTGTCGGCCAGCGCCTTCAGCTCCTGCGCCAGGTACGTCCAGTCCGGCCCGTACAGATAGCCGACCGGCAGGCCCGACAGCTGGTCCGGGGTGATCGGCTGGTGGTTGTCCGGATCGATCAGCTTGCCGGCCTGTGCCTTGGCGTAGAGCTGGTTGAACAGCGCGTCGATGTCCTGGTCGTGCAGCACGCAGGTGGCGTCGCGGTCGCACCACTTGACGAACTCCTGGAAGGCGTCCTCGTCGGTCTGCGCCTCGGTGACCGTGAAGCCGGTGGTGCGCTGGCTGTGGTCCATGTTGCTGTCCAGCGCCAGCGCGCGGACGTGGTCGGGGAACATCTCGGCGTACTGCTGGCCCATCAGCGTGCCGTAGGAGACGCCGTAGTAGGTCAGCTTCTTCTCGCCCAGCGCGGCCCGGATGGCGTCGATGTCCTTGACCACGCTGATGTTGTCCACATGGTCGATCAGCGGCCCGCTGAGCTTGCGGCAGTCGTCCATCAGCGTCTTGTGGTACGCCACCGCGGCGGCGTAGCCCTTGGGCGTGTCCGGCGGGTCGGTCGGCGCCTGCTGGAGCACGGAGAGGTCGCACTTGATGGCGTCGTGCGGGTTCACGCCGCGCGGGTCGAAGCCGATGATGTCGAACCGGCTCATCAGCTCCGGCGAGAACATGGTCGGGTTGTAGATCAGCGACAGCACACCGGAGCCGCCGGGGCCGCCCGGGTCGAAGACCAGCGAGCCGATGCGTTTGCTCGGGTCGGTGGCCTTGCGGCGGGCCAGGGCCAGCGAGAACGTGCCGTCCTTGGGGTTGTCCCAGTTGATCGGCAGGACCAGCGTGCCGCAGTCGACGGTCGCGTCCTGGGCACAGGGCGCCCAGGTGATCGTGCGCGAGGGCTGTTCCGGCGCCGCGGTCGCGGGCACGGCCGTCGTGAGGGCGGCGAGCGCCACCACCGGCAGCGCGAGCGCTGCTCGTAACTTGTTCACTTGTGATTCCCCTCAGTAGTGCCACTGCCACCCACTGATACCAGGAGAACCGAAGCAGTCAAGGGATTCGGGGGTTACCCCCACGAATCCCTTGACAGTTAACGCTTTTACGATGCCTTGATCCGGTCGCCCCTGGGATCGAAGAGTGGATCCCGGACCACCACGCCGTTCACCCATTCGCCGAACAACTCCACCGAAAGGGTCGCGCCGATCGGCGTGCCGGCCGGCAGGTAGGCGAAGGCGATCGGCTTGTCCACGGTGTAACCGAAGCCGCCGGTGGTGACCCGGCCGACCACCTCGCCGCCGATGCGCACCGGCTCGCCGCCCAGCGGCACCGCGTGCTGCTCGTCCAATGTCAGGCAGCGCAGCCGGCGGGTGATGCCCCGTTCCTTGGCCTCGACCAAGGCATCCCGGCCCAGGAACGGCTTGTCCTTCTTGACGGCGAAGCCCAGCCCGGCCTCGTAAGGGTTGTGGTCCGGCGTGAGGTCGGAACCCCAGAGCCGGTAACCCTTCTCCAGCCGCATGCTGTCGATCGCCTTGTAGCCGCCGGCGATCAGCCCGAAGTCCTGGCCGTACTCCCACAGCGTCGACCACAGCCCGGCGCCGTACTCGGCCGAGGCGTAGAGCTCCCAGCCCAGCTCGCCGACGAAGGTCACCCGCTGCGCGACCAGGGGCACGTCGCCGACGGTGATCTGCTGCGCTGTCATGTACGGGAACGACTCGTTGTCCAGACCGGCCGGCGTCAGCTGGGCCAGGATCTGGCGCGCGTTCGGTCCCCACAGGGCGAAACACGTGTACTGGCCGGTGACATCGGCGATCCGCACCGAGCCGTCGTGCGGGGCGTGCTGGCGCAGCCAGGCCAGGTCGCGCGAGCCGTAGGCCGTGCCGGTGACGATCCGGAAGAGGTCCTCCTCCAGGCGGGCCACGGTGAAGTCGCACTCGATGCCGCCGCGGGTGTTCAACGCCTGGGTGTAGGTGACGCTGCCGACCTCGCGGTCGACATCGTTGGCGCACAACCAACTCAGCAGCTTCGCCGCGCCCGGACCGGACACCTCGATCTTGGCGAACGAGGTCTCGTCGAACAGCCCGGCGGCCGCGCGGGTGCCGCGGTGCTCGGCCACGATCGCCGGCGACCAGCCCATGCCGGCCCAGCCGCGCGGCTGCATGAAGTCGTCGCCGCCGTACATGTTGTTCTGGTAGTAGTCGACGCGCTCCCAGCCGGACTTCTCGCTGAAGTGGGCCTGTTGCTGGGTGTGCCAGCCGTAGGCCGGCGACGTCCGCAGCGGCCGGCCGGCCGAGCGCTGCCGGTGCGGGAACGGGATGTCGTAGTACGTCTCGTAGTTCTCGGTGACCCGGGCCAGCGTGTACGACGGCGAGCGGTACTGCCGGCCGAACCGGCGAATGTCCATATGGGACACATCGAGCTGGGCCTCGCCGGCCACGATCCACTCGGCCATCACCTTGCCGATGCCGCCGGCGCCGGCGATGCCGTGCGCGCAGAAGCCGGCCGCCACGAAGAAGCCGGCGACCTCGGTCTCGCCGAGGCAGAACTCGTTGTCCGGGGTGAACGCCTCCGGGCCGTTGATCAGCTTGCGGATGCCAAGATCGGCCATCACCGGCACCCGCATCGCCGCGTTCTCGCTGATCTCGGCGAACCGCTCCCAGTCGGCGGCCAGCAGCTTTCCGTTGAAGTCGGCGGGAATCCGGTCCAGGCCGGTGTTGTCCAGCGACCAGGCCCGTGAGTCACGCTCGTAGCCGCCCATCAGCAGCCCGTCGACCTCCTCGCGCCAGTACACGAGGTTGTCGGGATCGCGCAGCGTCGGCAGGTGCGTGCCGTCCCGCTCGCGCACCGGCTCCGTGACCACGTACTGGTGCGACATCGGGATGATCGGGATCCGCACGCCGGCCAGCCGGCCGATCTCGGCCGCGTACATGCCGCCGCAGTTGACGACGATCTCCGCCTCGACGTCGCCCTTGTCGGTGCGGACCCGGGTGACCCGGCCGCGGGCCACGTCGATGCCGGTGACCCGGGTGTGCTGGTGGATGCGCACGCCGCCGGCGCGGGCCCCGGCGGCCAGCGAGTAGGCCAGCTGCGAGGGGTCCACATAGCCGTCGGTCGGCAGGTAGGAGCCGCCGAGCACACCCTTGGTGTCCATCAGCGGGAACAGCTCGCGGGCCTGCTCGGCGCTGATCTCCTCCAGCGGCACGCCGAACGCCCGGGCCCAGCCGATCTGCCGGCGCACCTCGGCCATCCGGTCCGGGGTGCAGGCCAGCCGGATGCCGCCGCACTGCACCCAGCCGGGCGGATGTTCACCCGACTGCAACTCGGCGTACAGCTGGGCGGAGTGCTGGTTCATCCTGGTCAGCGTCGGATCGGCGCGCAGCTGGCCGACCAGCCCGGCCGAGTGGAAGGTCGAGCCGCTGGTCAGCTCGTCGCGATCGAGCACGATCACGTCGCGTTCGCCCAGCTGGGCGAGGTGGTAGGCGACGCTGGCGCCGCCCACCCCGCCACCGATGATCACGATCCTGGCCCGGTCGGGGAGTGCCCTGTCAGCTGCCACGACGCCCTTGTTACCGCATCGGGTTGACGCTGGCCAGCCGCGGGCCGACACTTGCTGATCACGTTCGTCGGTGTCGGGAGGGGGCGGTCGGGTGGTGCTGGACGAGCCCTTGCTGGATTCGATCGTCTCCCAGGTGCCCGAGTTCGCCGGGCCGGTCGAGCTGACCGTGATCAAGGGCGGGCTCAGCCACCGGGTCGTGCGGGTCGACGCCGGCGGGGGACGGTTCGTGCTGCGGGTGCTCGACCCGGCCGTCACCGCGGCCGGCCTGGGCGTGACCATGGAGCAGGAGATCGCCAACACCGTGCAGGCGGCCGAGACCGGCGCCGGGCCGAAGGTGCTGCGCGTGTTGCCCGACGCGCACGCCCTGGTGCTGGAGTACGTCGACGGCAGGACGCTGTCGGGCGCGGACGTGCCGTCGTATCTGGATGGGATCGCCGACGCCTGCCGGCGGCTGCACGCCGGGCGGCCGTTCGGCAACACCTTCGACATCTTCGAGAAACTGGCCGAGTTCCTCGCGCTGTGCGACCGGCACGGGCTCGGGCTGCCCGACGGCTACACCGACCAGCTGCCGCTGGTGGCCCGCATCCGGGAGGCGCTGGCCGCGCGGCCGCTGCCGGCCGTGCCGTGCCACAACGACCTGCTGGCCGAGAACTTCATCGCCGACGGCGACCGGGTGCGCATCGTCGACTACCAGCTGTCCGGGCAGAACGACCCGTGCTTCGAGCTGGGCGACATCGCCGCTGAGGCGCTGCTGGACGTCGCCGGCGTGACGCGGCTGGCCCGTGCCTACTTCGGCCCTTCGATGAACGACCGACTCCTCGCCCGGATTCGCCTGTACCTGACGATGTCCAACGTGACCTGGACGCTCTGGTTCACGGTCCACAGTGGACTGCTCGGTGGCCGGGCCGCCGCCGACTTCGACTACGCGGCCGAGGCGGCCGCGAAGTGGGGGCGGGCGCTGAGCGATCTCGGCGATCCCGGGTTGGGAGCGTTGCTGGACACCGTACGGAGGTAGCCGTGAGCGAGCAGGTCGACGACCACATCGACGACGACGCGACAACACTGGCCAGACTGGGCTACCGGCAGGAGTTGCGCCGGACGTGGAGCGGCTTCTCCAACTTCGCCATCTCCTTCTCCATCATCTCCATCCTGTCCGGCTGTTTCACCACGTTCGGGCAGGCGTGGAACAACGGTGGCCCGGTGGCGATCAGCTGGGGCTGGCCGGTTATCTCGGCCTTCATCCTGATCATCGGGCTGTGCATGTCCGAGCTGGTGTCGGCCTTCCCCACGGCCGGCGGCATCTACTGGTGGGCCTCGAAACTGGGCCGGCCGGTGCACGGCTGGTTCACCGGCTGGCTCAACCTGGTCGGCCTGGTCGCCGTGACCGCGTCGGTGGACTACGGCTGCGCCACCTTCATCTCCTTCTTCCTGTCCCTTGTGGACTCCGGCTGGGAGGGCACGCTCACCCAGATCTTCCTGATCTTCGTTGTGGTGCTGGTGCTGCACGCGCTGATCAACATCTTCGGCAGCCACCTGGTCGCCATGCTGAACAACGTGTCCGTGTACTGGCACGTGGTCGGCGTGATCGCCGTGGTGGCGATCCTGGCCTTCGCGCCGGTGCAGCACCAGAGCTTCGCGTTCGTGTTCACCGAGCGGATCAACAACTCCGGCTTCGCCGACGGGACCTACTGGTTCTACGTGCTGCCACTGGGTTTCCTGCTCACCCAGTACACCATCACCGGCTTTGACGCCTCGGCGCACCTGTCCGAGGAGACGCACGGCGCGGCGACCACGGCGGCGCGCGGCA
>DASWRQ010000372.1:0-2844 GCA_036403095.1 Kutzneria sp.
GTCGGTAGGGCCGCCCTCCAGATAGCGACTTCGTGCCTGTGGCCACGAGTCTGTCTCGGATGGGGTGAACGAAACCGTCCACAGCCGATGAAGCTTGCATCGACACCCGCAAGATCTCGAAGCCTGGAACTTCCGTCAGCCCGCGGGAGTTACAGTGACCGAACCGCCCGGCCTGACCGAGATCGTGCGTTTCCACGAGCCGGCCCGCACCTCGGTCGACGTGCCGCCGACGCTGTGGACGGTCGCGCTGGTGACCCTGCCGTTCTTCCAGGCCACGTCGACCTTGAAGCCGCCCCGCGCGCCGATGCCGGTCACCCGGCCCTCGGCCGCCCACGCCTTCGGCAGCGCCGGCAGCAGCTCGATGACGCCCGGCCGCGAGTAGAGCACCATCTCCAGCCCCGCGGTCGTGCCGCCCAGGTTGGCGTCGATCTGGAAGATCGTGTACGTGCCCTGGCTGTACATGTCGAAGAAGTTGGCCGACGTCCCGTTGCCGTTGCTGATCGACGGGCGCAGCACGGTGAGGAACAGCTTGTACGCCTGGTCGGCGTCCTTCAGCCGGCTCCAGCACAGCGACCGCCACGCGCACGCCCACCCGAAGCTGTCGTCGCCGCGCGCGGTCAGCAGCGCCCGCACGCCCGCGATCAGCGACGCCGGGCTGGTGTCGGCGGCGATCCGGTCGCCCGGGAAGAAGCCGATCAGCGGGGAAAGGTGCCGGTGGGTGACCTCGCCGAGGTTGTCCGGGCTCATCCACTCCTCGAGCCAGCCGGTGGCCGGGCTGACCTTCGGCAGATACAACCGCGACTGCAGGTCTTTACACGCGGCCGCGAACTCCTGGTCGACGCCGAGCGCCGACGAGGCGAGGCCGATCGTACGGAACAGCTCCCACGCCAGCTCCTGGGCGTACGTGATGCCCTTCGCGTCCTGCGGCCCGTGCTCGGGCGACCAGTCGTTGTCGTCGACCAGCACCTCCGTGCCGTCCACGGTCGCCGGGATGAGCCGGGACTGCCAGAACTCGGCCGCGCCCTTGAGCACCGGGTAGATCTTCTTCAGGTACGCCCGGTCCAGTGTGTACTCGTAGTGGCGCCACAGCGTGGCCGACAGCCAGGCGTTGCCGGCCGGGTGCCACCACCAGCCGCTGCCGCCGTCGATGTTGGTGGAGAAGGCGACCGCCCAGCCCGCGATCTTGCCGCTGGTGTTGCGGAAACGGTTGCGCGGGTCGTTGAACAGCCGCCCGGTCACGTCGGTCCACGACGGCAGCTGGGAGACGCAGTAGTCGGCCAGCGCCTGCGCGCACTCGTCGAGGTTGCCGGGCCCGGCCGGCCAGTAGTTCATCTCGAGGTTGATGTCGGTGTGGTAGTCGCTGAACCAGTCCGGCGTGTTGTTGTGGACCCACTTGCCCTGCAGGTTCATCGGCAGCGTGTCGCGCGACCCGGTGATCGTCAGGTAGCGGCCGAACTGGATGTAGGCGGCCTCCAGCTCGGGGTCGGGCGTGGTCGTGTCGGTGTAGCGCACGGCCAGGCGCGACCACGAGTCGAGACCGCGCTGCAGCGGCGTCGACGGGCCCAGATAGACCGACATCCGGTGGTACAGCCGCTGGTAGTCGGCGACGTGGCCGGCCAGCAGGCGGTCGGCGCTGCTGTTCGTGGCGGCCTTCTTCTTGGCCGTGGCCAGTGGGTCGGTGCCCTGGGCGTGGTAGTCGGTGCCCGCGCTCACGATGATCAGCAACTCGCGGCAGCCGCTGAAGCTGAGCCCGTCGACGCTGCCGCCAGTGCCTCGGAGGACGACGGTCGCGGCGTACTTCCGGCCGTTGCTGAGCGTGCCGGTCAGGTCGGCGCCGTTGGTCGTCTCGCCGTGCGTACCGTCGAGCGTGACCGACCCGGTGTAGCTGCCACCACCGGACTGGGTCAGCCGCAGCACGACCACGTCGTCCGGGTGGCTGGCGAAGATCTCGCGGCGGTACTCCACCTTGCCGACCTGGTAGGTGGCGCTGACCACGCCGGTGCCCAGGTCGAGCTGTCGGCGGTAGGAGGTCACGTTCGTATGCGCCGGCACCTTCAGGCCCACCTTGGCGAGCAGGCCGTAGCTGCCGAAGTGGGTGCCCTCGTACGGGAACTGGCCGTCGTCCTGCAGCGTGTCGTTGCGGTCGCCGGTCCAGAACGAGCCGTCGGTCACGTACAGGAAGTCGGCGGCGGGATCGCCGCCGGTGAGACCGCCCAGCCGGCCGTTGCCGACCGGGAGTCCCTCCTGGATTATCCGTGCCTCGGCGGCGGGGGTCTTGTACCAGAGGATGTGCTCGTCGCCAGGCTGCTCAGGCTGTGTGCTTGCGCCGAAGGGGTGCGCGTTGCTGACGGCCAGTCCTGCGCCGGCGGCGCCGGTCAGGCGAAGGAAGTCCCGACGGGACGGTTCGAGGGACACGACGGATACCCACCTATCGGACGGAGACGGCAGTCTTCGTAAAATATGAGGCGTGTTTCGCCCGTGTCAACGATCGATGTCGGTAAACATCCAATCTTTGGGCCTCGCTGTCCGGGCCGAGGCCTCGTTTTGCCGCCTTGAGCGCCCCAAACCGCCGATGAATCACGAGCAGTGATGGGTGACGGGAGCGAGCCACTCCTTCATCGTCGGACCGAGCACCGTGCTCACGTCGTCCGTCGTCCTGATCCTCGCGAAGAACGCCGCGTTCTTCGCCGTGGCCTGCAGCCGGCCGGCCGCCTGCTTCCCGTCCGCCCGCATCTGCGCGTCGGTGCTGCCTCCGGTCGCACCGAGGATCGCCGCCCCGAAGTCGGTCAGCTTCTGCTGCGCGTCCTTGCGCGCGGTGTCCCCGCTGGCCGGAACCTTGCTGAG
>DASWRQ010000373.1:0-25977 GCA_036403095.1 Kutzneria sp.
GGCGCGGCCGAGCGGGCGTGGAAAAGGGCCCCATCGATTGGCGGGGGCCCTTTTTTATGCACTATCAATCGCGACTGAAGGTCAGTTTCACCCACTGGAAGGTCAGCACGACGAGGGTCAGCAGGCCGAGGACGATGCCGATGCCGGGCCCGGGGCCCGGTTCGTGGCTGGACGTCGACTGCTGCGACCACACGGCCAGCAGCGAGGTCAGCAGGCTGAAGCCGCAGCCCGCGGCGGCGGCGAAGGCCAGCGCCCACAGGCGGGTGACCAGCGCGGCGCCGGAGACCAGCACGCCGAACAGCATCGAGCAGACGCCGAACAAGATCGGCACGAGCCCGATCACGGTGCCCTTGGGGGCCAGGCCGAACAGCACCTGCCAGCCGCTGGCGCCCTCGACCCAGGGCAGCAACGCCGACACGATCATGAGCATCACGCAGACGGCGATGACCATGGCGCGGGCGCCGGGGTCGATCTGACGGAACGCGCGGCGCGGGGGCTTGGGCACCTCCACCTGGAGGTCGGACAGGTCGTCAGTCACTGGATCGCACATCCTCCCGCCGGCGCGAGTGGGGCCGGCGTGCCGAACGAGGGCAGCCCCAGGCTGACCCCCGAGGTCTTGGGCCGCAGACCGGCCTCGGTGTTGTCCCCCGCCCTGGTGCGCCGGTGGGACACCAGGGCCCCGTCGGCGACCAGGTAGTGCGGCGCCGCGTACGTCACGACGGTGTGCACGATGTCGCCGGCCCGAACGCCCGGCGTGGCGGCGAAGTGCACGAGCCGGCCGTCCCGGGCCCGGCCGCTCAGGCGCCGGGTCTCGTCGTCCCGCCGGCCCTCCCCCTGGGCCACCAGCACCTCGATCTCCCGGCCGACCTGCGCCTGGTTGCCCAGCAGGGAGTTCTCCTCCTGCAGGGCGACCAGCCGGTCGAAGCGCTCCTGCACGACCTCCTTGGGCAGCTGGCCGTCCATCGAAGCGGCCGGCGTGCCGGGGCGCTTGGAGTACTGGAACGTGAAGGCGCTGGCGAACCGAGACTGCCGCACCACGTCCAGGGTGCCCTGGAAGTCCTCCTCGGTCTCGCCGGGGAAGCCGACGATGATGTCGGTGGTGATCGCGGCGTCCGGCATGGCCGCCCGCACCTTGTCCAGGATGCCCAGGTACTTCTCGGTCCGGTAGGACCGCCGCATCTCCTTCAGCAGCCGGTCGGAGCCGGACTGCAGCGGCATGTGCAGCTGGTGGCACACCGCCGGCGTCTCGGCCATCGCGGCGATCACGTCGTCGGTGAAGTCCTTGGGGTGCGGGGAGGTGAAGCGGATCCGCTCCAGCCCGTCAATCTGGCCGGCCGAGCGCAGCAGCTTGCCGAAGGCCAGCCGGTCGCCGAACTCGACGCCGTAGGAGTTGACGTTCTGGCCGAGCAGCGTCACCTCGAGCACGCCCTCGTCGACCAGCGCCTGCACCTCGGCCAGCACGTCGCCCGGCCGGCGGTCCTTCTCCTTGCCGCGCAAGGACGGCACGATGCAGAAGGTGCAGGTGTTGTTGCAGCCGACGGAGATCGACACCCAGCCGGAGTAGGCGGAGTCGCGGCGGGCCGGCAGCGTCGACGGGAAGGTCTCCAGCGACTCCAGGATCTCGACCTGGGCCTCGTTGTTGTGCCGGGCCCGCTCGAGCAGCGTCGGCAGCGAGCCGATGTTGTGCGTGCCGAACACGACGTCGACCCACGGGGCCCGGTCGACGATGGTGCTGCGGTCCTTCTGCGCGAGGCAGCCGCCCACCGCGACCTGCATGTCAGGGTTGGCCGTCTTCAGCGGCCGCATGTGCCCGAGCGTGCCGTACAGCTTGTTGTCGGCGTTCTCGCGGACCGCGCACGTGTTGAACACGACCAGGTCGGGCGCGGCGCCCTGGCCCGCGGGCGTGTAGCCGGCGTCCTCGAGCATGCCGGCCAGCCGCTCGGAGTCGTGCACGTTCATCTGGCAACCGAACGTGCGAATCTCGTAACTCCGTGTCACTGCATCTACCTCTTCCCGACGACCGCTCGGGTCCCAGCGTAGAACCCCGTGCTGGCAGGATGGACAGGTGCCACTGACACGACGGGCCCTGATCATGCTAGGGGCCGCCGCGCTGGCCGCCCCGACGGTCGGCGGCTGCGGCTCCAGCCTGTCCGGGACGCCGCTGCGGGTGGCCACCGGCGGCACCGGCGGCGTGTACTTCACGCTCGGCTCGACGCTGGCCTCGGTATGGCACGACCAGCTCGGCGTCACGACCAGCGTGGTCAGCAGCAACGGCTCGGTGGACAACCTGACCATGCTCCGCGGCAACCACGCCGACGTGGGCTTCGTGGCCGCCGACGCCGCCTCGGACAAGGGCGCGTCGGCCGGGCTGCGGGCCCTGGCCCGCATCTACGACGACTACATCCAGGTCCTGGTCCGGGCCGACTCGCCGATCCACACGCTGGCCGACCTGCGCGGCCGGCCGGTGTCCATCGGCAGCGAGAAGTCCGGCGTCCGGGTGGTGTCCGGCAACCTGCTGACCGCGGCCGGGCTGCCCGACAGCAGCGCCGATTACCACCTGGACACCCTGCACGACTCGCTGGCCTACCTGGTCGACGGCCGGCGCGACGCGCTGTTCTGGTCCGGCGGCCTGCCGACGCCGGACATCACCGCGACCATGAAGGCCCACCCGGACCAGCTGCGCATGCTCGACCTGACCGCGGTGAACGTGAAGGACCTGACCTACTACAACGTGGAGACGGTGCCGGCCACGGCCTATCCGCAGCTCAAGCACGGCGACAAGCCGGTGAGCACGCTGGCCGTGCACAACCTGCTGATGGTCCGCCAGGAGATGCCGGCCGACGAGGCCCAGGCGCTGCTGCGCACGCTGTTCGACGCCCAGCCCGACCTGGCCCAGGACCCGAACCAGGTGGTGGCGCTGGCCGCGCAGCTGATCGACCGCCGCTCGGCCATCGAGACCCGCCCGATCCAACTCCACGACGGCGCGCTGGAGTACTACCGCTCGGCCAAGGTGTGAAGGGACCATTCCTCCACTCCGAGTGGAGGAATGGTCCCTTCCGAACTTCACAGCGCCGGGATGTCGAAGGCGACGCGGAGGCCGCCGCCGTCGGGGAGGGACAGCTCGACGGCGCCGCCGACCCGTTCCACCAGCAGCCGGACGATCGCGAGACCGAGACCCGAGCCCCGGACGTTCTGGTGGCCGGCGCTGCGCCAGAAGCGGTCGGTGGCCCGCTCCAACTCGTCGGGTTGCAGCCCGGGCCCGTGGTCTCGGATGGCCAGCCGCACCCGGTCGTCGACGCGGCGCACCTCGAGCATCACCAGGGTGTCGTCGCCGGTGAACTTCAAGGCGTTGTCCAGCAACGCATCGAGCACGGTCTCCAGGCCGCGTGGCGGGGCCAGCGCCATGCCGCCGGGCTCGCCGTCCAGCACGAGCGCGACCCCCTTGGCGGTGGCCACGGCCTGCCAGGCCCGCAACCGCGCGCTCACGACCTGGTCCACGTCAACCGGAACCGGGTCGACGGACGAGCTCTCCGCCCGAGCCATGGCCAACAGCTCGTCCAGGATCCGGTTGAGGCGGTCGGCCTCCTCCAGCGCGGCGGCCTGCTGCTCCTGCACGTCCGGATCGACGTGACCCTCCAGATTGGACAGACGAATCCGCAGCGCCGTCAAGGGATTGCGCAGCTGGTGCGAGGCGTCGGCGACGAAGGCCCGCTGCGCGGCGAGCACATCGCTGACGCTGACGGCCATCTGGTCGAAGGAGCGGGTCAGCCGGCGCAGCTCGGGCGGGCCGATGTCGCCGCCGACCGGATCGACCTTGCGCCCGTTGACGATCGCCGGCAGCAGCGCGGCGGTGGCATTGTCCAGCAACAGAACCGGCCGCAGCATCCAGCGCACCAGCGGCAGCGCCACCAGCACGGCCAGCCCGACCGACAGCACGCCGCCGACCAGGATCGCCGCCCAGGACAGCCAGATCAGCGTCCGGGTCTGGTCGGTCGGCGAGGACGTGACGACGATGCCGCGCACCTCCCCGTTGACCAGCACGGGCTCGGCGACGACCATCGGCGCGCCGTTCCACGGCATCAGCAGCGCGCCCAGCTGGGTGCCCCGGCCGGCCCGGGCGTTGACGAGATCCTCGCGGACGGCGGCATCGTTCGAGTCGATCCGCGAACCGGCCTGGGCCAGCGCCCGGAACGAGCCGTCGGGGGCCTGGTCGCCGCGGTCGAACACGGCCACCGCGATGTCGTAGACGTCGTGGTAGCTGGCCAGCTGGTCGTTCAGGCCGGGGTCGTCGCCGCCGTTGACCAGCAGCCGCTGCGACAGCGAGGCGTACCGGCTGGTGTCGGCCGCCCGGTCGGCGAACTGCACGCTCTGGAAGTTCTGCGCGAACGTCAGCGCCAGCGGAATCCCCAGTCCCAGCACCAGGATCGCGACGACGATGACAAAGCTGCCGAGCAGCCGGGTGCGCACCTCAGCCGGCCCCGGCCCCGGCGTGCCCGTCGGCGGTCAGCCGGTAGCCGACGCCGCGCACGGTCTCGACCAGCGCCGGCCGGCCCAGCTTGGTGCGCAGGGTGGCCACGTGCACGTCCAGCGTCCGGTTGGCCCCGGCCCAGCTGCGGCCCCACACCTCGGCGATGATCCGCTCCCGGGTGCACACCGCGCCACCGGCCCCGACCACCAGGGCCAGCACCTGGAACTCCTTGCGGGACAGGGTGATCGCCTCGTCGGCCACGGTCACCTGGTGGCGCACCAGGTCGATGTGCACGTCGCCGACCTGGACCACGCCGGCGGTGCCGCCGCCGGCCCCGGGCACGGCGTCGCCGCGTCGGCGCCGCACCGCGTGCACCCGGGCCACCAGCTCGCCCACGTCGTACGGCTTGACCAGGTAGTCGTCCGCGCCGGCGTGCAGACCGAGGATCCGGTCGTCGACCTCGCCGCGGGCCGACACCACGATGATCGCCACGTCGCTGGCCGCCCGGATCTGCCGGCACAGCGTGATGCCGTCGATGTCGGGCAGGCCGAGGTCGAGCAGCACGACGTCGACGCCGGTGAGCCGATCGAGCACGCCGCGCCCGGTGGCCAGCCGCTCCACCGTCAGCCCCCGCCTGGCCAGGGCCGGCAGCAACGCCTCGGCGACCCGGTCGTCGTCCTCGACGAGCAGTACCCGCACCAGTGGCACCTCCCCGCGTGTCCTCCCCGGCCGGTGCGGCGGGGTCGACAGCCAACTCTAGGTGGCTGGGGTCACACGCCGACGCGGCGGTACCCCCGGGGGTCACTACTCCGAACGAGTGAAGCCGACCCATTTGACCGTCAATAGTTTGCCGAGTCTTTACACTCGCCTTCTTGACAGCCGGCGGGCCCGTTCCTCCACGGTGGACATGCCGGTCGATGTCGAGCGTCCGTCACACCCGGGGCGAACGGCCGGTCGCCCGCCGCTAGGCTGCGTGACTGAGCTGCAACCCTAAGACTTGGTCAAGCCGCCTGGACTGGTGTCGACGGTGAACCCTAGGTTTCCGCCAACACCCGCCCCCCTTTGTCGTCGTGGAGGATCGATGTCTGCTGCCGGCGCCACGCCGCCGATGATCAGGATGGCGGGCGTGGACAAGTTCTTCGGTCCGCTGCACGTGCTCAAGGCCATCGACCTTGAGGTGCCCAAGGGCCAGGTGGTCGTCGTGCTCGGGCCGTCGGGCTCGGGCAAGTCGACGCTGTGCCGCACGATCAACCGCCTGGAGCCGATCGACAAGGGCGTGATCGAGGTCGACGGCCAGCCGGTGCCGGCCGAGGGCAAGGCCTTGGCCCGGCTGCGTGCCGATGTGGGCATGGTCTTCCAGTCCTTCAACCTGTTCGCGCACAAGACGATCATCGAGAACGTCATGCTGGCCCCGGTCAAGGTGCGCGGCGTCGCCTCGGCGCAGGCCCACAAGACCGGCATGGAGCTGCTGGAGCGGGTCGGCATCGCCGACCAGGCCGACAAGTACCCGGCCCAGCTGTCCGGCGGCCAGCAGCAGCGGGCCGCCATCGCCCGGGCGCTCAACATGAAGCCCAAGGTGATGCTGTTCGACGAGCCGACCTCGGCGCTGGACCCCGAGGTGGTCAACGAGGTGCTGGACGTGATGACGTCGCTGGCCCGCGACGGCATGACGATGCTCGTGGTCACGCACGAGATGGGCTTCGCCCGCCGCGCGTCCGACCGCGTGGTGTTCATGGCCGACGGCGAGATCGTCGAGGACGCCGCGACCGAGGAGTTCTTCACCGCGCCCAGGTCCGAGCGGGCGCGCGACTTCCTCGGCAAGATCCTCAGCCACTAAGTATCGATCGACTGTCCGAGAGGAACGACATCATGCGGTTGAGTCCGGTTCTGCGCGCAGGCGCGCTGGTGGCCACGCTCGCGCTGGCCTTGACCGCCTGCGGTGGCAAGAGCCAGCAGGCGGGCGCCGGCAGCGACTCGCTGGTCGACCGGGCCAAGGCGGACAACAAGCTGACCGTCGGCATCAAGTTCGACCAGCCCGGCCTCGGCCTGAAGACCGCCGACGGCTACACCGGCTTCGACGTTGACGTGGCCAAGTACATCGCCAAGAAGCTGGGCGTCGACGAGAAGAACATCACCTTCAAGCAGGCGCCGTCGGCGCAGCGCGAGGACCTCATCGCCCAGGGCGACGTCGACCTGGTGATCGCCACGTACACGATCAACGACAAGCGCAAGCAGAAGGTCTCCTTCGCCGGCCCGTACTTCGTCGCCGGCCAGGACCTGCTGGTCAAGACCGACAACACCGCGATCACCGGTCCGGAGTCGCTCAACGGCAAGAAGCTCTGCTCGGTGGCCGGCTCCACCTCGGCGCAGAACATCCAGACCAAGTTCGCCAACCAGGTGGCGCTGCAGCAGTACGGCGGCTACTCGGAGTGCGTCACCGGCCTGCTCAACGGCGCCATCGACGCGCTGAGCACGGACGACATCATCCTGCAGGGCTACGCCGCGGCCAACGCCGGCAAGCTCAAGGTGGTCGGCAAGCCGTTCTCGACCGAGCCGTACGGCATCGGCCTGAAGAAGGGCGACACCAAGACCCAGCAGGCGCTCAACGGCTACATCCAGGACATGGAGAAGGACGGCGCCTGGGAAGCGGCTCTGAAGAAGAACTTCGGCGACAACTACAAGGTGCCGGCCGAGCCGCCGATCACCGAGAAGTGATCTTCTAGTTTCGGGGCGCCGGAGTCGTTTCCGGCGCCCTTTTGACTCTCGAGGAGCAGCTCACGTGGACTTCCTGAGCAACTACGATCTGCTCGGTGCGTTCTGGGTCACCGTGCAGCTCACGTTCTGGTCGGCGATCGGCGCCCTGGTCTGGGGCGTGGTGCTGGCCGGCATGCGGGTCAGCCCGGTGTGGCTGATGCGGGCCTTCGCCACCGCCTACGTCAACGTCGTCCGCAACACCCCGCTGACCCTGCTGGTGGTGGCCGCCTCGCTGGGCCTGTACCAGACGCTCGGCGTGTCGCTGACCACCGACACCACCACGTCGGCCATCGACATCACCAACTTCCGGCTGTCGGTGCTGGCGTTCATCCTTTACACCGGCACGTTCGTGTCCGAGGCCGTGCGCTCGGGCATCAACACCGTGCCGGTCGGCCAGGCCGAGGCGTCCCGCGCGCTGGGCCTGGGCTTCATGCAGACGCTGACCATCGTGGTGCTGCCGCAGGCGCTGCGCTCGGTGGTGGCCCCGCTGGCCAGCGTGCTGATCGCGCTGACCAAGAACACCACCATCGCCAGCGCCATCGGAGTGGCCGAGGCGGCGGTGCTGATGAAGACCATGATCGAGAACGAGGGGCAGGCCGGTTCGCTGGTCTTCGTCGTCTTCGCGATCGGCTTCGTGATCCTGACCCTCCCCGTCGGCCTGCTGCTGGGCTGGCTGTCCCAGAAGGTGGCGGTGAAGCGATGAGCGCGCCCTCCGTCCTCTACGACGCCCCCGGCCCCAAGGCCAGGGTGCGCAACACGGTCTACAGCGTCGTGTTCCTGGCCGTGCTGGCCGTCGTGGCGTGGTTCGTGTACTCCGCGCTGAACGACAAGGGCCAGCTCACGGCCAAGATGTGGACGCCGTTCGTCGACGGCACCACCTGGACCGAGTACCTGATCCCGGGCCTGGGCACGACGCTGCTGGCCGCGGTGCTGGCCATCGTGATCGCGCTGCCGGTCGGCGCCGTCTTCGGCATCGCCCGGCTGTCCGAGCACCGGTGGATCCGGGTGCCGGCCGGCGTGCTGGTCGAGCTGTTCCGGGCCATCCCGGTGCTGATGCTGATGCTGTTCGCGAACTTCTTCTACGTCTGGTACACCGACATCGACTCCGACATCCGGCCGCTGTTCGCCGTGGTGACGGGTCTGGTGCTGTACAACGGCTCGGTGCTGGCCGAGATCGTCCGGGCCGGCATCTCCTCGTTGCCGCGGGGCCAGGCCGAGGCGGCGTACGCGCTGGGGCTGCGCAAGACCCAGACCATGCTGACCATCCTGCTGCCGCAGGCCGTCACCGTGATGCTGCCGGCGATCGTCAGCCAGCTGGTGGTCGTGGTCAAGGACACCGCGCTGGGCAGCACGATCCTGTCCTTCTCGGATCTGCTGTCCAACTACCGGATCCTGTCGGCCAACTACGGCAACACCATCCCCACGCTGATCGTGATCGGCCTGATCTACGTGGTGGTCAACTGGGTGGTGACCAAGCTGGCGGCGATGCTGGAGCAGCGCATGTCGCGGCGCGGCCGCAGCAGCGCCCGCCCGGCCGGCCCGGCCAGCACCACCGCCATCCCGATGGCCGACCTCCCCGTAGCCGACCCCCTCTAGTCCGCGAGTCCCGCTCTCTGGCAACCGTGTGTCGAATTCTGGAACTCGACACATGGTTGCCTGACAGCGGGACTCGCGGTTTTAGTTGGGGATCTGGGGTGGGGCCGGTTTCGGGCCGGCCGTGCCCAGGGTCTGGTCGTAGTCGCGTTGCCAGGTGCCGTCGGTGACGGCGGTGCGGATGATCCGCGTGAGACGGTCCTTGAGGCCCGGATCCCCGCCGGGCGAGGCGATGACGTAGTCCACCGGTTTCGGGGCCGCCAGCGCGGACACGGACAGGTTTGTCGGGTCCGCCGAGGCGTAGCCGCTCACCACCGGCAGGTAGTCGGCGACGGCGTCCACGCCGCCGGAGCCCAGCTCGTCCACGCAGTCCCGCACCGTGGTGCTGCCGACCAGCTTGTTGGGATCGGTGAGCTTGGCGTCGCGGGCCATGGCCTGCTCGGTCGAGTTCGACACCGTGCAGACCTTGCGACCGGCGGCCGAGGCCGCGTCGGCGACGGTCGGGCCCGACTTCCGGTACAGCAGGCCCAGCCCGGCGGTCAGGTACGGCCCGGCGGCCAGCAGGCCGGCCTGCTTCGCCTGCGCCGGCGTCGTCCCGCCCAGGTAGATGTCGACGGAGCCGGCGGCGACGGACGGCAACGCCGTGTCGGACGTCAGCTGGGTGAAGGTGATCTGCTCGGGCTTCAGGCCGAGACCGGTCGCGATCAGCTGGGACAGCTGGACCTCGAAGCCGCCGAACGCACCGGTCACCGGATCACGGTGGGCCAGACCGGGAGTGTCGGCCCGCAGACCAATGATGATCTTGCCGCGGTCGGTGATCCGCTTCAGGGTCGCCGACTCGGCCGGCCGCGAAGTCGTGGTCGGAGCCGGCTCGTCGGGGCCGCCGCACGCGGCGACCAGCACCGACGCCGCCGCCACCAGCGCGGCGATGCCGGTGGCTCGCTGGTTCACGCCACCCATCGTGCACAGCGTTGACGAACCTGTCGACCCGAGACGGGTGGGAGTATTCCCACCCGTCCCGCGAACAACCTATTTCGAGGAACGCTTGAACAGCCGCAGAATCGGGTCGTAGTAGTGGTCCGCGACCCGCTCCTTCATGGGGATCAGGGCGTTGTCGGTGATCTTGATGTGCTCGGGGCACACCTCGGTGCAGCACTTGGTGATGTTGCAGAAACCCAGGCCGTGATCGGTCTTGGCCTCCTTCGCCCGGTCCGGACGCGCGTCGAGCGGGTGCATGTCCAGCTCGGCGATGCGCATCAGGAACCGCGGACCCGAGAAGTTGGTCTTGTTGTCCTCGTGGTCACGCACGACGTGGCAGGTGTTCTGGCACAGGAAGCACTCGATGCACTTGCGGAACTCCTGCGAGCGCTCGACGTCGACCTGCTCCATCCGGTACTCGCCCGGCGCCACCCCCTCGGGCGGCGCGAACGCCGGCACCTCGCGGGCCTTCTCGTAGTTGTAGCTGACGTCGGTGACCAGGTCGCGGATCACCGGGAAGGTGCGCATCGGCGTCACCGTCACGGTCTCGTCCTCGCTGAACACCGACATCCGGGTCATGCACAGCAGCCGCGGCCGGCCGTTGATCTCGGCCGAGCACGAGCCGCACTTGCCGGCCTTGCAGTTCCAGCGCACGGCCATGTCCGGCGCCTGGGTGGCCTGCAGCCGGTGGATCACGTCCAGCACGACCTCGCCCTCGTTCACCTCGACGGTGAAGTCCTGCAGGTCGCCGCCGGACGCGTCGCCGCGCCACACCTTGAACTTCGCCTTGTACCCCATGTCAGCTCTCCTTCGCGGGGATGTCGGCGAGCTCGCCGGGGGTGAAGTACTTCGCCAGCTCCGTGTACTCGAACAGGCCCATCAGGTCGGGCCGCAGGGGGATCTGGTCCTTCGGCGTCACGTCCACGCCGTCACCGTTGACGGTGCAGACCAGCAGCTGCTTGCGCCAGTCGGCGTCCATCACCGGGTGGTCCTCCCGGGTGTGGCCGCCGCGGCTCTCGGTGCGCAGCAGCGCCGCCTTGGCCACGCATTCGCTGACCAGCAGCATGTTGCGCAGGTCGAGCGCGAGGTGCCAGCCCGGGTTGAACTGCCGGTGCCCCTCGACCACGATGTTGCGGGCCCGCTGCTTGAGGTCCTCCAGCGCGACCAGCGCCTGCTCCACCTCGCCGCCGCGGCGGATGATGCCGACCAGGTCGTTCATCGTCTGCTGGAGCTGGGTGTGCACGCTGTACGGGTTCTCCTGCGCGCCGGCCCCGCTGCCCTCGAAATCGGCGACCGCCCGCCGGGACGCGGTGTCCACATCGGACTCGGCGATGACCGGGGCCTTGTCGCCAAGGGAGTCGACATACGCCGATGCGCCGGCGCCGGCCCGTCGGCCGAACACCAACAGGTCGGACAGCGAGTTGCCGCCCAGCCGGTTGGAGCCGTGCATGCCGCCGGCCACCTCGCCGCACGCGAACAGCCCGGCCACGCTGGAGGCCGCGGTGTCCGGCTCGACCTCGACGCCGCCCATCACGTAGTGGCAGGTCGGGCCGACCTCCATCGGCTCCTTGGTGATGTCGACGTCGGCCAGCTCCTTGAACTGGTGGTGCATCGACGGCAGCCGCCGGATGATCTCCTCGGCCGGCAGCCGGGACGACACGTCCAGGAACACGCCGCCGTGCGGCGATCCCCTACCGGCCTTGACCTCGGAGTTGATCGCCCGGGCCACCTCGTCGCGGGGCAGCAGCTCCGGCGGGCGCCGGTTGTTGCCCTGGTCGGTGTACCAGCGGTCGGCCTCTTCCTCGTTGTCGGCGTACTTGTCCTTGAACACGTCCGGGATGTACTCGAACATGAAGCGCTTGCCGTCGCTGTTGCGCAGCACGCCGCCGTCGCCGCGGACCGACTCGGTGACCAGGATGCCCTTCACCGACGGCGGCCAGACCATGCCGGTCGGGTGGAACTGGACGAACTCCATGTTGATCAGCGACGCCCCCGCGCGCAGGGCGAGCGCGTGGCCGTCGCCGGTGTACTCCCAGGAGTTCGACGTCACCTTGAACGACTTGCCGATGCCGCCGGTGGCCAGCACCACCGCGGGCGCGCCGAACAGCACGAACCGGCCGCTCTCGCGCCAGTAGCCGAACGCGCCGGCGATCCGGTCGCCGTCCAGCAGCAGCTCGGTCACCGTGCACTCGGCGAACACCTTGAGCCGGGACTCGTAGTCGCCGGTCTCGCGCTTGTCCTCCTGCTGCAGCGACACGATCTTCTGCTGCAGGCTGCGGATCAGCTCGAGGCCGGTGCGGTCGCCGACGTGGGCCAGCCGCGGGTACTCGTGCCCGCCGAAGTTGCGCTGGCTGATCTTGCCGTCCTTGGTGCGGTCGAACAGCGCGCCGTAGGTCTCCAGCTCCCAGACCCGGTCCGGGGCCTCCTTGGCGTGCAGCTCGGCCATCCGCCAGTTGTTCAGGAACTTGCCGCCGCGCATGGTGTCGCGGAAGTGCACCTGCCAGTTGTCGTCGCTGTTGACGTTGCCCATGGACGCGGCGATTCCGCCCTCGGCCATCACGGTGTGGGCCTTGCCGAACAACGACTTGCACACCACGGCGACGCGCTTGCCCTGCTGCCGGGCCTCGATGGCCGCCCGCAGGCCGGCGCCGCCAGCACCGATGACCACGACGTCGTAGTCGTGGCGTTCCAACTCGGTCATGAACGCTCCACTATTCAGCTGTCGGGCTCAGAAGAACCGCAGGTCGGTGATGGTTCCGCCGGCGACGAGCGCGACGTAGAGGTCGGCGACCGCGACCCCGATCAACGAGGCCCAGGCGAACGCCATGTGCCGCGTGTTGAGCTTGGACACGAAGGTCCACGCCTTGTAGCGCACCGGGTGCTTGGAGAAGTGCGTGAGCCGCCCGCCCATCACGTGCCGGCAGGAGTGGCAGGACAGCGAGTACAGCCACAGCAGCGTCGCGTTGGCCAGCAACACCAGGGTGCCGAGGCCCATGTGCCCCCAGGCGCCGGCGGAGTCGCGGAAGGCGATCACGGCGTCGTAAGTGAGGATCACGTTGAAGATCAGGCCGGCGTAGAAGAAGTACCGGTGCAGGTTGTTGAGCACCAACGGGAAGCGGCGCTCACCGGTGTACTTGCCGTGCGGCTCGGCGACCGCGCAGGCCGGCGGCGACGCCCAGAAGCCGCGGAAGTAGGCCTTGCGGTAGTAGTAGCAGGTCAGCCGGAAGCCGAGCGGGAAGATCAGGATGATCAGCGCCGGGGAGAGCTTCCACCAGTCGCCGAAGATCGCCACCTCGCCCGAGCCCGGCACACAGCTGGTGGCCAGGCACGGCGAGTAGAACGGCGAGATGTACGGCGCCGAGTAGTAGTAGTCGTTGGCGAACGCGCGAATGGTCGCGTAGATGATGAACGCGACGAGCACAACGACCGTGACGGCGGGCTGGACCCACCACCGGTCGGTGCGCAACGTGCGCGCGGAAATCTGCGCCCGACCCGGGGCAGTGGTGCCAGCCGTCATGAAAGCCTCTTCGCCTCTTTGCGATGAAGTTGTGGGTCGAGCGCTCCCGGCAGCTGGGTGCTAGCTGCGGTGGGCCTGGTAGCCGCCGACCCCCTCGTCGTCAGCACCATGCCACAGGGCCGGATCGTAGGGTGTGTCGGGGACCACAACGACCTCCATCGGCGCGGCCGCGCGCGGGGCCGGCGTCGGCCGGGCCGAGCCCAGGTCCTCGGCGTCGATGTCCAGCCGCTCCAGGTCGTTGACCAGGCGCTTCACCACCGTGGCATCGCCGTACTGGGTCTCAAGGGCGGTGATGCACTGCCGAAGCTGTCCGATGGCTCGCCGCAGGTTCGCGATCTCCGAATTGGGCATTTCGGCACCTCCAAAAACATGATCAGGCGTCAACGTGTTCGGCGCCACACCGCGCCCTCTCATTGCACTCTGCCTGAACCACACGCCTGTGACAAGTGCCACACGCGATCTTGGCAGACAAGTCTGCACGCCAGTTCTGCCAGCGTCGGCGCCATATCCGGGGACCAGGGGTGGACCGCGGGGACGTACCGGCAAACGACCGGAGAAGTGGCGAAGGTCACCGTGACCAGGCCTTTTACTGAATCGGTTTTGATTCCCTCGGGTGACATCGCCTAGTGTGGGTCCCGTCACGTTGCCCGTGAAGCGACGCCAGTGCCGTCGTCCCGCCGGGCCGCTGAGGCGGCCCGTGAGCAGGACAGGAGTTGTCGGCTATGGCGATTCACCCCGTGGTTGCCCAGGTCACCGCGCGGATCGCGGCCAGAAGTGAGCACACCCGCGCCGAGTACTCACGCCGGATGCGGGCCGCGGCCAGCGATCGGCCGGCCCGCGCCGGCATGGCGTGCAGCAACCTCGCGCACGGCTTCGCCGCCTGCGCCGGCGAGGACCGGCTGGCGGTCAAGGGGCTGACCAAGCCCGGCGTCGCGATCATCTCCTCGTACAACGACCTGCTGTCGGCCCACCAGCCGCTGCACGAGTACCCGGCGTGGCTCAAGGACTCGGTGCGCGAGGCCGGCGGGGTCGCCCAGTTCGCCGGCGGCGTGCCGGCCATGTGCGACGGCATCACCCAGGGCCAGCCCGGCATGGAGCTGTCCCTGTTCAGCCGCGAGGTCATCGCCATGGCCACCGGCATCGCCCTGTCGCACGAGATGTTCGACGCCGCGCTGCTGCTCGGCGTGTGCGACAAGATCGTGCCCGGCCTGCTGATCGGCGCGCTGGCCTTCGGCCACCTGCCGGCCGTGCTGGTGCCGGCCGGTCCGATGTCCTCGGGACTGGCCAACAAGGAGAAGGCCCGGATCCGGCAGCTCTACGCCGAGGGCAAGGCCACCCGCGAGGAGCTGCTGGAGGCCGAGTCGGCGTCGTACCACGGTCCCGGCACCTGCACCTTCTACGGCACCGCCAACTCCAACCAGATGGTCGTCGAGGTGATGGGCCTGCAGCTGCCGGGCGCGTCCTTCGTGCCGCCGAACACGCCGCTGCGCAAGGCCCTGACCGAGGAGGCCGGCCGCCGCGTGGTCTCGCTGGCCCGGTCGGCAACGCTGGCCGAGATCGTCGACGTGAAGGCCGTCGTCAACGGCGTCGTAGCGCTGCTAGCTACCGGCGGGTCCACCAACCTCACGCTGCACCTGCCGGCGATCGCCGCCGCCGCCGGCATCCAGCTGGGCTGGGACGACTTCGCCGACCTGTCCGCGGTCGTGCCGCTGCTGGCCCGCGTGTACCCGAACGGCAGCGCCGACATCAACCACTTCCAGGCCGCCGGCGGCGTGCCGTTCCTTGTCGGCGAGTTGCTCGACGCCGGTCTGCTGCACCCGGACGTGAACACCGTGGCCGGGCCGGGGTTGGACCGGTACCGGCAGGAGCCGTTCCTTGTCGACGGCGCCGTCGTGTGGCGGGACGGGCCCACGGAGTCGCTGGACCCGGCCGTGCTGCGGCCCTATGGCGATCCGTTTTCGGCCGACGGCGGGCTGCGCATGCTGGCCGGCAACCTGGGGCGGGCCGTGATCAAGGTGTCGGCCGTGTCGGTTGAGCACCGGGTCGTGCAGGCCCCGGCGCGGGTGTTCACCACGCAGGAGGCGTTCACCGCGGCGTTCAAGGCCGGCGAGCTCAACCGTGACGTGGTGGTGGTCGTACGCAACCAGGGGCCGCAGGCCAACGGCATGCCCGAGCTGCACAAGCTGACCCCGGCGCTGGGGGTGCTGATGGACCGTGGGCACCGGGTCGCCCTGGTCACCGACGGCCGCATGTCCGGCGCGTCCGGCAAGATCCCCGCCGCCATCCAGCTGACGCCGGAGGCCGCGACCGGCGGGCCGCTGGCCCGGGTGCGTGACGGGGACGTCATCCGGCTCGACGCCAACCGTGGCAGCATCGAGGTGTTCGTCGACGAGGCCGAGCTGATGGGACGGCGACTGGTGGACGGGCCGCCGGCCGAGCAGGAGTGGATGGGCACCGGGCGCGAGCTGTTCGGACCGCTGCGCCGGGCCATCGGCCCCGCCGACGAGGGCGCGAGCGTGTTCGGCAGCACGCTGACCCCGGAGAAGTTCGCCGTCCCCGTGACCACCTGGAAGTGAGGATCATGACCACCCCGGCCGAGCTGCTGGAACTGTCCCCCGTGATGCCCGTTGTCGTGCTCGACGACGTGGCGCACGCCGTCCCCGTGGCCGAGGCGCTGCTGCGCGGCGGCATCCGGGTCATCGAGGTGACGCTGCGGACCCCGGCCGCGCTGGCGTCCATCGAGCGCATCGCCACTTCGGTGCCGGAGTTGGTGGTCGGCGCCGGCACCGTGACCGCCCCGGGGCATGCCAAGCAGGCTCTGGACGCCGGCTCGCGCTTCATCGTCACGCCCGGTTCCACCGACGCGCTGCTCGACGCCGTCGCCGCCACCGGGCTGCCGTACCTGCCCGGCGTGAGCACCGTCGGTGAGGCGATGCGGGCTTCGGAGCGGGGCTGCACCGTGCTGAAGTTCTTCCCCGCCGAGGCCGCCGGTGGGGCCGCGTACCTGAAGTCGATCTACGGTCCGCTGCCGGGTCTTCGCTTCTGCCCCACCGGTGGGATCACCGTTTCTTCGGCTGCCGGCTATCTGGCGCTGCCCAACGTCGGCTGCGTCGGCGGTTCCTGGTTGACGCCCAAGGACGTGTTGGCCGCCGGCGACTGGTCCCGCGTGGAGTCTCTGGCCGCCGAAGCCGCCGCCCTCCGCTGACACACCCCCGCGAGTCGCGCTCTCAGACACACCGAATGCAGGTTTCCGGCACATGCCCGGAACCTGCATTCGGTGTGCTCCAGAGCGCGACTCGCCGATGGTGTGATCGGTTCTGTCGCTCGTGAGGGTCACTCGTCGTAGGGTCTGCGGCACCGGCGGTTGACCTCGTTGCCACTTTATGAAAACGTTTGTGGCCCGCCGCCGCGATACCGAACCAGTGGGAGGTATCCGTGGCACCACGCACACGGCGGTCGCTGGCCGTGGCCGGCGCCCTGCTCGCCGGCGCGCTCGCCGCCGGGCTTGCTCTGACCACCGTGCCGGCACTCGCGTCGCCCCAGAGCGTCGCCGCAGTGCCGGCGCCGCCCAAGAACCTCAAGGCCGCCAACATCACCGAGACCACCGTCGACCTGTCGTGGAGCGCGTCCACCAGCGACGTCGGCCTCGCGGCGTACGACATCTACCACGACGGCCAGCTGACCAAGTCGGTCGACGGCAAGACGCTCAAGGCCACCATCACCGGCCTGACCCAGAACACGAGCTACGGCTTCTACCTCAACGCCCGTGACACCAAGGGCGGCGTCTCCCAGGCCAGCAACACGGTCCAGGTCACGACCAAGAAGTCCAGCGACAACACGGCTCCGAGCGCGCCGAGCGGCCTGAAGGTCGCCGGAACCACGGCCAACTCCATCTCGTTGACGTGGACCAAGTCCACCGACAACGTCGGCGTCACCGGCTACACCGTTCTTGAGGGTTCCTCACAGGTCGGCCTGGCCACCACGAACTCGTTCACGGTGCAGGGCCTCGCGCCGAACTCGTCGCACACCTACACGGTCACCGCCCGCGACGCCGCCGGCAACGTGTCCAAGCCCAGTGCCAAGGTCACCGGCAAGACCACGAGCGGCGGCAACGGCGGCGGGACCACACCCGGCCAGGTCACCAAGGTCACCGACGACAAGGACGTGCCCTGGGGCCTGGCGACCTTGCCCGACGGCACGATCCTGTTCAACGAGCGGGACACGCACAATCTCGTGCACCTCGACCCGAAGACCGGCGCCAAGACCATCGCCGGCACGGTGCCCGGCGTCTCCGGCACGAACGGCGAGGGCGGCCTGCTCGGCCTGGAGATCTCGCCGACCTTCAAGTCCGACAACTGGGTCTACCTCTACTTCACCACGTCGTCGGACAACCGGATCGCCCGCTTCAAGTACACCGGCGGAAAGCTCGACCCGAGCAGCCAGCAGGT
Source organism: Kutzneria sp. (assembly GCA_036403095.1). Classification (GTDB taxonomy): domain Bacteria; phylum Actinomycetota; class Actinomycetes; order Mycobacteriales; family Pseudonocardiaceae; genus Kutzneria. The sequence continues at coordinate 17,759 of DASWRQ010000373.1, forward strand.
GCTGCTGAAGGGCATTCTGCGCAACCAGTTCCACAACGGCGGCCGGCTGCGGTTCGGTCCCGACGGCAAGCTCTACGCCGGCGTCGGCGACGGCGAGAACGGCGACAACGCGCAGAACCTCAACTCCCTCAACGGAAAGATCCTGCGGCTCAACCCGGACGGCAGCGTGCCGGCGGACAACCCGTTCCCCGGCAAGTACGTCTGGAGCTACGGCCACCGCAACGTAGAGGGCCTGGCCTTCGACTCGCAGGGCCGGTTGTGGGAGGCCGAGCTGGGCAACTCCGTGATGGACGAACTGAACCTGGTCCAGAAGGGCGGCAACTACGGCTGGCCGAGCTGCGAGGGCACCTCGGGCAGCGGCTGCGGCAACACCAAGTTCACCAAGCCGATCCAGACCTGGCCGGTGTCCAACGCCTCGCCCAGCGGTCTGGCCATCGTGCACGACACCCTGTTCATGGCCGCGCTGCGCGGTCAGCGGCTGTACCGCATGGAGATCACCGGCAACAGCACCACGAAGCCGGTGGCCTACTTCAACGGCACCTACGGCCGGCTGCGCACCGTCGAGCCGGCGCCGGACGGCGGCCTGTGGCTGACCAACTCCAGCGGCGACAAGGACAGCACCGGCAACAACAGCAAGGACGCGATCTTCCACGTGCAGCTGAACTAGCCGCGCGCGGGTGGCGGGAACGGGGCCTCCCGGGCGGGTGGGGTCCCGTTTCTCGTGCTCCCCGGGCGGTTTATGGCCGAAAATCGAGCAATCCCCTTGTCACACCGGCGGATCCCTTTTGTCCTCCGTGGTAGGTTCGCTGGCCGTTCGGACCAGATCTGGGGAGACGACGTGGATGCACCCGCGCTGATCGATGCTCAACTCACCATGACCGCCTTCACCCAGTTAGCCGGCCGGCTGGGCGGCTATCCCTTCGTGAAGGTGGTCGTCGACCGATCAGGCCGCATCCAGGAGTCTTTCCGGCCGTGCTGCCGATGCCTACCCGCCCACCGCTGATCCCAGCGCCGATCCCGGGCGTCCCATCACCCCCACCACTTCTGTCCGCTCGGGCCGTCCCGAACGTCCGCCCATCTCCGTCGCCCTCCGCGGCGCCTTCGTCCAGATGCGCCGCTCGCGGCTGCTCGTGCTGCTCATGGTCCAGGGCGTCGCGATCTTCACGCCGGCCCCGATCTGCTCGGTCGACCTCTTCCAGCCCATCCTGGACAGCAAGAGCACGCCCGTCGTGCTCTACGGCGTGGTCATGGCCCTCATGACCGTCTTCGAGGCCCTCGGCGCCGCCCGGCCCAACTGGCTGCGCAAGCACATCAGCGACGTTCGGTCGGTCTTCCTGCTCACCCTGGCCATGGCCGTCACACTCGCCTTGGCCGGTCTGCCGGGCATCGTCGGCTCCGTGCTCGCCCTGTGCGTCTTCTCCCTGGCCTGCGGGCTCTCGTTCCCCATCCAGCGGGCCCTGCTCAACGCCGCCATCACCGATTCCCGTTACCGCGCAACCCTTCTGTCCATCGAGTCCATCATCGACCGCGCCGTCTGCGCCCTGGTCGCCCTGGCCCTGGGCTCCTACCTCGAGTCCGGTGCCTTGAACGACTTCCTCGTCCAGACCGCCGTCCTCACGTGCGTGGTAATGGTCGTCATCGCCATCCTGATCAGGACCACCCGTCGGCGCGCCTCGGCCACTCCAACGACCTGATCGAAACCCCGCAACACCAGGCGGATGCCGCTACCTTGGGCTGATGTTCCGCTCGGTGCTGGCGGTCCCGGACTTCCGCCGGCTGTGGGCCGGTGAGGCGCTGTCCCAGGCCGGCGACCAGCTGGCCCGGGTCGCCCTCGCCGTGCTCGTGTTCCAGCGGACCTCCTCCCCCGCGCTCACCGCCCTGTCGTACGCCCTCACCTTCGTGCCCACCCTCATCGGCGGCGCCCTCCTCGGTTGGGTCGCCGACCGGGTCGCCCGGCGAACCGTCATGGTCGTCTGCGACCTCGGCCGAGCCCTGCTCGTCGCCACCATGGCCCTCCCCGGCACGCCGCTGCCCGTCCTCTACCTCCTGCTCGTCGCCGTCACCCTGTTGGGCGGCCCCTTCCGCGCCGCCCAACAGGCCCTGCTTCCCGACCTCCTGTCCGGCGACCTCTACGTCTCCGCCCTGGCCCTGCGCGGTATGACCATCCAGTCCGCCCAACTCGCCGGCTTCGCCTGCGGCGGTGTCCTGGTCGCGGCCTTGACCCCGTACTGGGCCCTGATCATCGACGCCTTCACCTTCCTGGCTTCGGCCCTTCTGGTCCGCACCGGCGTCCGCCACCCAGCCGCCGTCTCCCCACCCGCCTCTTCCCGAGAGTCCGCGCGTGGCTCGGTGCTGGCCGGCGTCCGCGTCGTGTTCGGCGATCCCGCGGTGCGGGCGCTGGCCGTGTTGAGCTGGCTGGCCGGTTTCTACGTGGTGCCGGAAGGTCTGGCAGCGCCCTACGCGGCGGCGATCGGGACCGGCACGGTCGGTGTGGGTCTCCTGATGGCGGCCGACCCGGCGGGGTCGGTGATCGGCGCCTTCGTGCTGGCCCGGTGGATCCCGGGGCACCTTCGGCCACGCCTGCTCGGACTGCTAGCAGTGCTAGCCGGCCTGCCACTGCTAGCTTGCGCGGCCCAGCCCGGCCTGCTCGTTTCGCTAGCAGCGCTAGCCCTGTCGGGCGCGTTGGCCCAGGCCTATCAGACCCAGGACACCGCTTCCCTGGCCCGCGCGGTCCCTAGCGCCGGTCGGGCCCAGGTGATGGGCATCGTCGTCAGCGGTCTCGTGACGGTGCAGGGCGTCGGCGTCATGGTCGCCGGCCTGCTGGCCGACCTGATCGGCACACCCCTGACCATCGGCCTGGCCGGCCTCGGCGGCATCGCCGTAGGTGTGCCGGCCGCCCTGTCATGGCATCGGGCCACACGACGATCAACACCAGAACTCCCGGAAGCGAGCTCCTGACCCGTCAGCGCACCGCCCACCGAGCAGCAGCAACGCTCGCGGCACGCCAATCTTGGCGGCACCGCACTGCTTGCCGACCACCGCCGGTGTCTCCGCGATCAAGGCGGCAGCCAACAACCCGTTGCCGGGCTGCGCTACTCGCCGATCAGCACCGAGATCCGGGCAACCCGTCGCGCGGCTGCACTACTCCCCCACCAGCGGTCGCCCCCGTCGGGACACCGCGTTATGCGTCGATCATTGCCAGGGCTTCGGGAATCGAGTCGGTGACCGGCACGCCGGCGGTCTCGAGCCGTGCACGGGGCATCATCCCGGTCGTCACCAGCACGCACTGGGCACCGGCCTGAGCCGCGGCTTCGGCGTCGTCGACGACGTCGCCGATCAGGATGACGTCGGCCGGGTCGAGGTCCTGCGCCTCGAGATGCTCGATGAGGTGCGTGGCCTTGGAGCCGCCCATGTTGTAGCCGCGCAGGCCGTCGACCCGGTTGAACAGGTCGGTGAGGCTCAGTTTTCCGATCAGCGCCACGAGTTCGTCGTGGAACCACATGGACAGCAGCGACTGGGTCCGGCCGGCGTCGCGCCACTGGTGCAGCAGGTCGGGCACACCGGTCGCCAGGCCGCAGCTGTCCAGCTCCAGGCGATAGGCGGTGTGGTACTGCTGGTCGATGACGTCCCAGTCCGTCACGGTGAGCGCCCGGCCCAGCACCTTCTCGTAGCAGGCGAGGATCGGTCGGCTGAACACGGCGCGCCACTCGTCCAGCGTGACCGCGGCCCGACCGTACTGTGCGCACACGGCGTTGACCGCACGGATGACGGCCTCGTTATCAGACAGGAGTGTGCCGTTCCAGTCCCACACCACATGCCGTGCCCGCAGCTTTGTCACGGCGTCAGCCTACGTAATACGCCGCCACACAGGACGCCCACAGCACAGTGAAACCGGTCGCTCCCACCGCCGTCGCGGCCACCCGGCCGCGGCGCTGTCCGCGCCGGGCGATGAGCTCATAGGTGCCGTAGCCCAGAAGGAGAGCCAGCCCCGCCACCAGGAGGCCGGTCGCCGCTGGACTGCGTCCCCAGCCCCACGTCACCAGCGCGGCAACGAGGCCGAACAGTCCTAAGGCGACCACTGACACCAGCGCCTCGCCGATCGCCTCGCCGACGACCTCGACGACCAGTTCCTTGATGAAGGCCGCCATAGCCCGTGCCCGCGACACGATCGCTGCCCCGACCCGTCCCGGCCACCGCCGCCAGGGCTGTCGTGCGTCACGACGAATCAGCCGGATCTCTCGGCGGGCGCGATCGAGCGGGTCGGACATATGCCCAGTTTCGCTCATCCCTCCGGGTGAAGTCCGTGACTTTCAGCGAACCGATTCGTGGTGGCGCTGAGCACATCCGGCTCCGGGCGCGTAGATGAACGACATGAGCAGCGATGACCCGGACACCATCCGCTTCCACCGCTTCGTGCCGCCCGAGGAGGGCGACGAGATCGAGGCGCAGGCCCAGTTCTTCGGCATGACCGTGGACCAGATGTTCCAGGACACCGAGACCATGGTCATGATGCGCGGGGGCCGCCACCAGGCCATGCACGAGTTCCGCTGGCAGCGCTGAGCCGCGACGACCTCACGGCCAAGCTCGGCACCGGTGGCCCCGGCTTCCGCCCCGGCACCACCGGGACAGCCCACCCGAACCCCGCACCACGCCCACCACCAGCATCGCCCCACGGTCGGCCTGGCACCGGCCGACTGACTTCGCCCCGGCATCGCCGAGGCGACACACCCCGAACGGAAGCACCACCGACGCCACCCCACAGCCAACCCAGGCGTAGGACGACCCCGGCTTCCGCCACGGCACCGCCGAGGCGACACCCGCCCAAACGGAAGCACCACCGACGCCACCCCACGACCGACCCACGCGCCGGACGACCGACTTCCGGCCCGGCACCGCCGAGGCGACACACCTCAAACCGAAGCACTACCGACGTCACCCAGCGGCCGACCCAGGCGTAGGACGACCGACTTCCGCCCCGGCACCGCCGAAGCGACGCACCCGACCGAAACCCCTAGCATCGACGCCACCCGCGGCCGGCCGATCCCGATGCCGGACGGACTGCCGTCTGGCGAACTGCGGGGAATCCAGCTAAGCCGCACGGATGCCACCTGCGGCCAACCGATCCCGACGCCGGACGGACTCCCGTCCTGACAAACCGCGTGGAATCCAGCTGAGCGCACGGACGCCAGCCGCGGCCGGCCGATCCCAGCGCCGGACGGACTCCCGTCCTGACAAACCGCGGGAGTCCAGCTGAGCCGCACGGACTACACCTGCAGCCGGCCGATCTCGAGGCCGGACTGCCGGGCTGGCAAACCGCGGCCCGGCTGAGCGCACGGACCACACCTGCGGCCAACCGGCATTGCCACAAGCGGACCGACTCGTGGTCCCGGTGCTGTCGGGCGCGCCCGAAGCGCATCGACACCAACGCGGCCAATTGGCCTCGGCGGTGGTCACCAGCCCCGGCCTCGCCGGGGTAGCACGCCCCGAACCGTGCTGCCCCAATCACCGACGGCACCACGACACCGACGGCATCCAGCGGCCAGCTGGCATGGCGCTCCCGCGCTGGTCCGGTCTCGGTGTCGGCCAAAGCGGCTCACCGGCTCCTGCCCGGCCGCGCCGGACGGTGCGGCCCCGGTCCCTGAGGGTCAGAAGTCGTCGGCGATGCCGGAGGTGCCGTCACGGCCCAGTTCCTCGCGAACGACCCGGATGGCCATGCCCTCGGCGTAGCCCTTGCGGGCCAGCACACCGACCAAGCGGCGGAGCTTGGTGGCGTGGTCGACCCGGGCGACCGAAGGCAGCTTGCGGCGCACGAGTTCGCGGGCGCGCTCCAGCTCGCTGTCCTCGCCGACGGAAGCGGCGGCCTGAGCGGCCACCGAGTCGTCGACGCCCTTGCGGCGCAACTCGTTCACCAACGCCCGCCGGGACAGGCCCTTGTGGCTGTGGCGCGACGCCACCCACTCGTGGGCGAACGCCTCGTCGTCGATCAGGCCGGCCCGGTCCAGGCGACCGAGCACCAGCTCGGCCACCTCCTCCTCGATCTCCTTGCGCGCCATGGCCTGCCGCAGCTCGGTGCGGGACCGGGCCCGCACGCTGAGCAGCCGCACGCAGACATCCTGCGCCCGGCGCACCTCCGGCGCGTCACGCACCGCCGGGATCTCGCCGGGCGTCTCCTGCTCCTCGGACATGGCCTGTCTAGAAGTCGACGGGCGCGGCAGCGGTCGCGTCGGCGTCCACCTTCGCGCCGATGCCCATCTTCTCCTGGAGCTTCTTCTCGATGTCGTTGGCGACATCGGGGTTCTCCAGCAGGAACTTGCGGGCGTTCTCCTTGCCCTGCCCCAGCTGGTCGCCGTCATAGGTGTACCAGGCACCCGACTTACGCAGGATGCCCTGCTCCACGCCCATGTCGATCAGCGAGCCCTCACGGCTGATGCCGTGGCCGTACAGGATGTCGAACTCGGCCTGCTTGAACGGCGGGGCCACCTTGTTCTTGACCACCTTGACCCGGGTCCGGTTGCCGACCGCGTCGCCGCTGTCCTTGAGCGTCTCGATCCGGCGCACGTCCAGGCGCACCGAGGCGTAGAACTTCAGCGCCTTGCCACCGGTCGTGGTCTCCGGCGAGCCGAACATGACGCCGATCTTCTCGCGCAGCTGGTTGATGAAGATCGCGGTGGTGTTGGAGTTGCTCAACGCGCTGGTCATCTTGCGCAGCGCCTGGCTCATCAGCCGGGCCTGGAGGCCGACGTGGTTGTCGCCCATCTCGCCCTCGATCTCGGCCCGCGGCACCAGCGCGGCCACCGAGTCGATCACCAGGATGTCCAGCGCGCCGGAGCGGACCAGCATGTCCGCGATCTCCAGCGCCTGCTCACCGGTGTCCGGCTGGGAGACGAGCAGCGCGTCGGTGTCCACACCGAGAGCCTTGGCGTAGTCGGGATCCAGCGCGTGCTCGGCGTCGATGAAGGCCGCGATGCCGCCGAGACGCTGGGAGTTGGCCACGGCGTGCAGGGCGACGGTCGTCTTGCCGGAGGACTCCGGGCCGTAGATCTCCACGACCCTGCCCCTGGGCAGCCCGCCGATACCGAGCGCGACATCCAGCGCGATGGATCCGGTGGGGATGACCTCGATCGGAGACCTGGCCTCGTCGCCGAGCCGCATCACCGAACCCTTGCCGTAGTTCTTGTCGATCTGGGCCAGCGCGAGCTCGAGCGCCTTGTCCTTGTCCGGTGCTGCTGGTGCCATGGGAAGTCCACCTCTGTCTGTCTGGCGTGGCCCGCTTGCCCAGGGCCCGCCGCCGGTTGTCGTCACCGAGGACGCTACGGGGAGGGTCTGACAATTTCGGCGACCCGCTGACCCCCAGGCTAGCCGAACACCTGTTCGAGGGAAAACCGACACGCCGTCGCACCGTCAGCGCCGCTCGACCGGGACGTCGAACGCCTCGCACACCGCCCGCCAGATCGTCCTGGCCGGCACGCCGGCCTCCAACGCCTGGTCCACGGTCATCCCGTCCAGCTGGGAAAACACGTGGTCGCGGGCGATCATCTCGGACCGGACCCGCCCGAACTCCTCGGCCATCAGGGCCCGAAAGGCAGTGATACGCATCGTGGTCAACCCTACGCCGACAGCAAATTGCAGAAAGTACGGACCGAGGGCTTCCCTGCCCCGCGAAACACGCTATCCTTGGCGTGGGCCCGTGATCCCCCCGACCTCAGCAGTTGGAAACTCACGGCGGAGCGCCGCAGTCGACCCCCAGGGCTGCGGCGCTCTTTTTTTGCGCCGCCTCCGGCGTCGCGGGGCTCGGCGCTGTGTCTATGGCGCCGCCTCCGGCGTCGCGGCTCGGCCCCCTTTGAGCCCCTGCCTCGCCCTTGCTGGATTTTTCGAGGGCCGCGTCGGGCTGGGTGGTGGGGTGCGTTGGGGGCGGCCCTCGACAAATCCGGCAACCGGGCGAAGCAGGGGCGGGGCCGAGCCGTATTCGTGGGGCAGGAGTTGCTCTTGGACTCAAGGGGTGGGCTTGGGCCTCGTAGCGCTACCAAAGGCGGATTCGTTGCGGTAGGGGCCGTCAAAGGGTAGGTGGGTTCACGTGTGGGTGGGCCGGGGGTGCGGGTGGGTGTCTGGGTGCGTTGGGGTGGTGCTGGTGCTGCCAAAGGCGCTTTCGGTGCGTCGGGGGGTGCGAACGGGGCTTTGGTGGCGTGGTGCGCAATCAAACTGGGGTTTCGTGGCGGGTG
>DASWRQ010000374.1:0-29718 GCA_036403095.1 Kutzneria sp.
CGTCGTGCTGCGGCCGGGCGCCACCCTCGAACCGGAGGCGGTGCGCACCCACGTGAAGGCGAACCTGGCCCGGCACAAGGTGCCCCGCGACATCGTCCTCGTGCCCCGACTCCCCCGCACCGCCACCGGCAAGGTCATCCGCAGCCAGCTCGAAGCAACCCCGTGACCTGCGTGAAAGGACCATTTCTCACGTTCAACGTGAGGAATGGTCCTTTCCAAACACCTGGGGCTTGACACGGCCCGAGTGTGGGAAGGGGGCTTTCCTCCACTCGGAGTGGAGGAAAGCCCCCTTCACCGCTTCGGGGCTTGACTGCCGGTCAGACCGGGGTTTTGACGAGGACCTGGCCTTGGTCGTTGACGACCGAGACCGAGGCGACGTCGTTGATCGACATCAGCGCGGTGCCGTCCAGGGTGATCGACTTGCCGGGAGTGGCGTTGGCCCCGACCAGCCAGCCGCCGAACTGCTCCTGCTTGCCCGCCTTGGACGTCACGAACAGCTTGCAGCGCTGGCCCGGCGCGATGTCGCTGGCCTGCACCTGGAGCTTGACCCAGCCGTTGCTGGCCGGGATGACCGTCGCGGCCAGGTGCGCCCCGGAGACCGGGTCCACGTTGGCCGAGTGCTTGGTGCCGGACGGCAACGGGCTCGCCGTCGGTGCGGCCACGCCGCCGTTGGGGCCCGAAGCGCTCTGGTTGCCGACGAGAACACCGGCGCCGACGCTGAGCGCCACGACCGCGACCAGACCGGCGGCGGCCAGCGAGCCGCCCCACACGCGCTGCCGGGACGAGATCCCGCGGACCTCACGCAGCGTGCGCTGCAACAACAGGTCGCCGCCCTCGGGCGGGCCGTCGAGGAACGCCTCCGGCGGCACCTCGCCGAGCTCGTCGTGCAGCAGCCGCAGCTCGTCCAGCTCGCGGCGGCACTCCGGGCAGCTCTCCAGATGCGACTCGGTCGCGGTGGTCTCCTCGGGCGTCAGAACGCCAAGGACGTACGCGCCGACGAGCGCCTTGTCGTGCTCGGGAGCGGTCATCGGGTCACCTCCACCGGCTGCTCGGCCATCGCCGTGCGCAGTGCTTTCAACGCGTAGTGCGATCTGGACTTCACGGTGCCCGGTGGCAGCCCCAGGGTGGATGCCGCTTCCGTCACCGACTTACCACGGTAGTAGATCTCGACCAGCACGTCTCTGTGCTCGGCCGAAAGGGTGTTCAGTGCCGAGAGCACGGCCATCGAGTCCACCACGCCCTGGGCGTGGTCGCGCTGGATCGGCGGCGTGGTGGGCGTCTCCGCGACCTCGGTCGGCCGGACCGCGCGGGCCCGGGCCCGGTCGGTGATGATGTTGCGGGCCACCGTGAGCAGCCAGCCGCGCACCGAACCCTTGTTGTTGACCATGTCGTCGGCGTGCTTCCACGCCCGCACCAGGGTCTCCTGCACGACGTCCTCGGCCGCGGCCCGGTCGCCGGTCAGTCGCGTCGCGTAGGCGAGCAAGCTCCGTCCGTGTTCCTCGTACAGGGATCGGATCAGTGCCTCGTCGCCGGCAGACCTCCCTCCCCTGCGCGACCAGCGTTCTGCGATCCCCACCCGCGTACCTCCACCTTGGTGCCGTCGATTCGCGGTACTGGGTATCAGATCGGCCGGACGGCCGACAGTTCGGGTCGGCCCGGTGAACCACCCCGGCGACGTCGAGACGGCGAGCAGCTGCATCTCATTGCACTTTCGGACGGTGCCGGTAGGGGGTTCAGTAGCCGTAGCCGCCGGCACCGGGGTCGATGCTGGTGGTCGGCGACGCCTTGGTGGCACTGCCGGCCGGGGCGCTCGCGCCGCCGGTCGCCGGCGCGCCCGCGGCCTTCTTGCCCTGCGGCGTGATCGCGAACCACTTCTGCATCAGGCCCTGGCCCTTGGCGTCGCCCGGGGCCTTGTCCTGCTTGTAGCGGTAGACGGCCCAGCCGTTGATGGTGATCTGCTTGGTGCCGTCCTTGCGCAGGATCACGCCGACCGCCGACTGGTCGATGCCGTCCAGCGTGGCCGTGCTGGACGTGGCCAGCTCGGGCGGCCAGGTGTCGGCGCACTTGTCGTTGCAGTTGGACACCGGCGGGTTGGCCGAGTCGCTGTCGAAGCGGTACAGGGTCATGCCGGCGGCGTCGGTGACGACCTGGCCGAGCTGGCCGACGGTGGTGGCGATCAGCTTCACCTGGTTGGGGTCCGGCGGCTGCTGGTTCGTCTGCTGCTGTGCGGGCGGGGCGGCGGTCTCCTGCCCGCCGCCGCAGGCGGCCACAGTCGTCAGACCTAAGGCCGCCGACGTCGCCAGCACGAGAATGCGCGTCCGGTTCATGGCAGGGCTCCTCGGGTCGACGTGGACACCCCAGAACACGGCAGCCATGGCTGACTGGTTCAGGTGGCGGACGAACTTTTTTCGCCGACCCCCTACGGTGCACTCCGTGACGAGGCAGAACCTGCTCCCGGCCGCCGTGCTCCTGCTGGCCACCGCCGGGGCCGCGGCCGACGGGGGCCAGCAGAGCGAGCTGGTCGTCTTCGCCGGCGGTCGATTAGGCGCCGGCGTGGCGTGGCTCGACGCCGTGCTCGTGCTGGTCGCAGTGGTCGGCGCCACCGGAGCCGGCCTCGGATTCGGCCGCCGCTGGCCGGATGTGCTGGTCGTCACCGCCCCCGTGGACATCGCCCTGCTCGTCGCTGCCCTCGACCCACCGGCCGATCTCCGGCTGCCGCTGGTGGTCGTGGCCACCGCCGTGCGGATCTTGACCCTGCTGGCCGTGCTGGCCGGGGCGCAGGACGTCGGGCTGCCCGCGCTGGCCGGCGTCGCCGTCGGCGGGTACGTGCTCGGCGGCTACCTGCCCGGGGCGCACTGGCTGCTGGCCGTGGGCGCGGTCGGCGGGCTGCTGGCCGCGACCGTGCGACGGCCGGTGGCCACTCCCACAGGTCGCCCCACTCCCGCGCCGCGCACGATCTCCGATTCCGCCGACTCGAAGTCCACTTCAGTCCGATCCACTGTGGACCTGCGCGGGCTGACCATCGGCGTCCTCGCCGCCCTTCTTTCCCTGCTCCCCCTTCTGCTCCAGGGCATCTCCGCCCAAGAGACCCTCGGCGTCATCGGCTTCTCCTTCGCCGCGGCGGCCCTGGTCCTCAGCTCGCTGTTCGGCTGGCGATCGCTCGCCTGGCTGGTCGCCGCCACGCTGGTCGTGCTCGGCATCGGCCTGCCGACCGGCGTCGCGTGGCCGTACGCGATCCTGGGCGTGGCGGTGGGCTGCGCGCTGTCGCTGCTGCCGTTCCGCGCCTTCATCGCCGCCGCGCTCTGCCTGTTTTCGGCCTTTGTCGGCGGTTTCGTGGTGTTTGCCGCGCTGGCGGGCGTCGCGGCGGCGGCCCTGCCGGCGCTGAGCGCCCACCGATCGACACCGGTTGTATTCGGACCGTTGCTCACCGTGGCGGTCACGGCCGGCGCGGAATTGATTCTCTGGTCATCCGTCACGTTTGGCGGCCAGCAGGGCGGGGTACTGTTCGGCGACGGCCACGTGACGATTCCTCTGTTGTGCGTCGCGGCCGTGCTGGCCGGGACGCTGGGTATCGTTGACCGGCGAAGCGATTAACAGTTAACCCGACCAGACCAAAGTAGCTACATCACGAGCGTTGCTCACACTTAGTTTTGCCTTTCCAGATCTCCCTGCACCTGATCTGAAAAGGACAGTCCATGAGCAACACGCTCTCACGCGTGGCAATCGCGCTCGCCGTCGCCGGCGCCGTCGGTGCCATGGCGGCCCCGATCGCCGTCGCCGCCCCGGCCCACCCCCTGCATCAGCACCGGGCCGATGGCGCGCTCCCCTCCCAGCACCGCGCCGCGCACCGCGACGCCCTCGCGGTCCGCGCCATCCCGAACGCCCCGGCCAGCGCCTCGCTCGCCCAGTACGCGGTCACCCCCGGCGACCAGGGCCAGGTCGGCTCCTGCGTGTCCTGGGCCATCGACTACTCGGCGATGAGCATCCTGGAGAACGAGCAGGGCATCAGCGGGCACCCGCAGGCCCCGATGTACACCTACGCCCAGCTGGCCCGCGGCGACGACCAGGGCAGCACGCCCTCGGACACGTTCGACATCCTCACCTCGCAGGGCGTCGACACGATGAACCACTACTGGCAGGGCAACTTCGACTACACCACCCAGCCCGACTCCAGCGAGCGGTCCAACGCGGCGAACTGGAAGCTGTCCGGCTACACGCCGATCAGCACCGGCAGCGGCATCAAGGCCGGCGTGCAGCAGGCCATCTCCAGCGGCCTGCCGGTGGCCATCTCCATCCCGGTGTACGAGAGCTTCGAGCGGATCTCCCGCCAGCAGGCCACCGACTACAGCTACTACCCGACCTCGGGCGACCAGTACATGGGCGGCCACGAGATCACCATCATCGGCTACGACACCAACGGCGTCCGGGTGCAGAACTCGTGGGGCACCAGCTGGGGCGACGGCGGCTTCATCAACCTGTCGTGGAACTACCTGTCCCGCCAGGTCGAGGAGGCCAACGCGGTCGGCAAGCTCGTGCGGTGAGTGAGTGACAGCGGGGCCCGGCTTCTCCGCCGGGGCCCCGCCCTCTCAGTTCTTCAGCACGTCCCGCAGGAACTCGGCGGTGTAGCTGTTCTTGACCTCGGCGATCTCCTCGGGCGTGCCCTCGGCGATCACCATGCCGCCGCCCGAGCCGCCCTCGGGTCCCATGTCGACGACCCAGTCCGAGGTCTTGATCACGTCGAAGTTGTGCTCGATCACGATCACCGTGTTGCCCTTGTCGACCAGGCCCGAGATGACGCCCAGCAGCTTGCTGATGTCCTCGAAGTGCAGGCCGGTGGTCGGCTCGTCCAGGATGTACACGGTCTTGCCGGTGGAGCGCTTCTGCAGCTCGCTGGCCAGCTTCACGCGCTGCGCCTCGCCGCCGGACAGCGTCGGCGCCGGCTGGCCCAGCCGCACGTAGCCCAGGCCGACGTCGACCAGCGTCTTGAGGTGCCGGTAGATCGCGTTGATCGGCTCGAAGAAGCCCGCGGCCTCCTCGATCGGCATGTCCAGCACCTCGGCGATGGTCTTGCCCTTGTAGTGCACCTCCAGGGTCTCCCGGTTGTACCGGGCCCCCTTGCACACCTCGCACGGCACGTAGACGTCGGGCAGGAAGTTCATCTCGATCTTGATCGTGCCGTCGCCCGCGCACGCCTCGCAGCGGCCGCCCTTGACGTTGAAGGAGAACCGGCCCGGCTGGTAGCCGCGCACCTTGGCCTCGGTGGTGGAGGCGAACAGCTTGCGGATGTTGTCGAACACGCCGGTGTAGGTCGCCGGGTTGGACCGCGGGGTGCGGCCGATCGGCGACTGGTCCACCTGCACCAGCTTGTCCACCTGGTCCAGGCCCTTGATCCGGGTGTGCCGGCCCGGCACCTGGCGGGCGCCGTTGAGCTTGTTGGCCAGCACGGTGGCCAGGATGTCGTTGACCAGCGTGGACTTGCCGGAGCCGGACACGCCCGTCACGGAGACCAGGCAGCCCAGCGGGAACGACACGTCGATGCCGCGCAGGTTGTGCTCCCGCGCGCCGACCACGGTCAGCTGCCGCTTCTTGTCCACCGGGCGGCGGATCGCCGGCGTCGGGATCTCCCTGCGGCGCGTCAGGTAGGCGCCGGTGATCGACTGCTTGTTGGCCAGCAGCTGCTTGTACGGGCCGCTGTGCACCACCTGGCCGCCGTGCTCGCCCGCGCCCGGGCCGATGTCCACGATCCAGTCGGCGGCCCGGATCGTGTCCTCGTCGTGCTCGACCACGATCAGCGTGTTGCCCAGGTTGCGCAGCCGGCTCAGGGTCTCGATCAGCCGGTGGTTGTCCCGCTGGTGCAGGCCGATGGACGGCTCGTCCAGCACGTAGAGCACGCCGACCAGGCCCGAGCCGATCTGGGTGGCCAGCCGGATGCGCTGCGCCTCGCCGCCGGACAGCGTGCCCGCGGCCCGGTCCAGCGACAGGTAGTCCAGGCCGACGTCGAGCAGGAAGCGCAGCCGGGCCTGGACCTCCTTGAGCACCGCGCCGGCGATCATCTTCTCGCGCTTGCCCAGCGTCAGGCCGTCCAGGAACTTCGAGCACTCGGCCACGCTGAGCGCGCACACCTCGGCGATGGAGCGGTCGCCCTGCGTCCTGTGGGCCAGCGTGACGGCGAGGATCTCCGGCTTGAGGCGCGTGCCCTGGCAGGCCGGGCAGGGCACCTCCCGCATGTAGCCCTCGTACTTCTCCCGCATGAACTCCGACTCGGTCTGCTCCTGGCGGCGCTCCAGGAACGGGATGACGCCCTCGAAGTTGGCGTAGTAGGAACGCTCACGTCCGTAGCGGTTGCGGTAGCGGACGTGCACCTGCTCGTCGACGCCGTGCAGCACGGCCTTCTGTACCTTGGCCGGCAGCTGCCGCCACGGCGTGTCCATGCGGAAACCGATGGTGGTGGACAGCGACTCGAGCAGGCGGATGAAGTAGTCCGCGGACTGGCCGCCCTGCCACGGCGCGATCGCGCCCTCGGCCAGCGACATCTCGTCGTCCGGGACGACCAGCTCCGGGTCGACCTCCTTGCGGGTGCCCAGGCCCGTGCAGACCTGGCAGGCGCCGTAGGGGGAGTTGAACGAGAAGGAGCGGGGCTCCAGGTCCTCGATGGCCAGCGGGTGCGCGTTCGGGCAGGCCAGCCGCTCGGAGAAGCGGCGCTCGCGCTCCGGGTCGTCCTCGGGCAGGTCGACGAAGTCCAGCACGACCAGGCCGTCGGCCAGGCGCAGCGCGGTCTCGACCGAGTCGGTCAGGCGCTGCTTGGAAGACGCCTTCACCGCGAGCCGGTCGATCACCACGGAGATGTGGTGCTTCTCCTGCTTCTTCAGCTTGGGCGGCTCGTCGGACAGCAGGTGCACCGCCCCGTCGACCAGGGCGCGGGCGTAGCCCTGGGACTGGAGGTTGGCGAACAGGTCGACGAACTCGCCCTTGCGGCCGCGCACGATCGGGGCCAGCACCTGGAACTTGGTGTTGGCCGGCATGGCCAGCACCTGGTCGACGATCTGCTGCGGGGTCTGCTTGGTGATCGCCTCGCCGCAGACCGGGCAGTGCGGCTTGCCGGCGCGGGCGTACAGCAGGCGGAGGTAGTCGTAGACCTCGGTGATCGTGCCGACGGTCGACCGCGGGTTGCGGTTGGTGGACTTCTGGTCGATGGACACCGCGGGCGAGAGGCCCTCGATGAAGTCGACGTCGGGCTTGTCCATCTGGCCGAGGAACTGTCGGGCGTAGGCCGACAGCGACTCGACGTAGCGCCGCTGGCCCTCGGCGAAGATCGTGTCGAATGCCAGGCTCGACTTGCCCGAGCCGGACAGACCGGTGAACACGATCATGCTGTCGCGGGGCAGGTCGAGGTCGACGCCGCGGAGGTTGTGCTCACGGGCGCCGCGAACGACGAGGCGGTCAGCCACTGGTTCCCCTTCACGCAAGGACTGGCGGACGGAAAGATCGAAAGTGTGGTCGAGCACCCATGTTATGCCGAGGGTCCGACAATTTGCGTCGAGGGGCTGGATCCGCAGGTCCAGGGCACTACCGGTGAGCGATGGGTGGCCGTACGCTGGGTTAGGTATCTGATCACGCCGCGACGTCGGGATGAGCTGATGGTCAGTAATACCTCCGCCACGCACACGTCCGAAACCACCGGGGTCTCCGTGCCGCCGCAACGGGTCCAGCAGTCCGACGCGGTCCGCGAGGCCGCCGCCGGCCTGGCCGCGGTGGAACAGGCGACCGCCAGACTTCTCCAGGTCGTCGCGGCCATGGACGATGCCGCCGCGCGGGGCGCCAGCGCGCTGCCCGGGTGGACGCGGGGGCATGTGCTGACCCATCTCGCCCGCAACGCCGACGGGCTCGTCAACCTGTTGACCTGGGCCCGTACCGGCGTCGAGCACCCCATGTACGCCAGCCGGGCCGACCGCGACGTGGACATCGAGGAGGGCGCCCCTCGGTCGCTGTGGCTGCTGGAGCAGGACATCGTCGCCGCCTGCGGCCGGTTCGCCGCCGCCGCCACCGGTCTGGGTGACAGCGCCTGGCAGGCCGAGGTCGTCCTGCTCGGCAACCGGACCGTGCGGGCCCACCAGGTGCCGTGGAAGCGGGTCAGCGAGCTGTGGATCCACCTCGTCGACCTCGCCGCCGGCGTCTCGTTCGACGACGTGCCGCCCGACGTGGCCGAACGCATCATCGGCGACTCGCTGGCCCACTACCGCTCGCTGCCGGCCCGGCCGTCCTTCCGTCTCACCGTCGGCAGCCGCACCTGGGACGTCGCCGGCGACGGTGACGTGCACGACGTCACCGCCAGCACCGGCGGCGCACTCGCCTGGGTGACCGGCCGTGGGGCGGCCGGCATCCCCGGCGACGTCCCCGTGCTCCCCGCCTGGCTGTGACATCTCGGCTGTGAGATCCACCCCATCGTGTGAACGCTCGGCCGCCGTGGAGGGACGGTGGCCGAGCGGCTAAGTTCGGTGGTGTGGACGTTGTCGAGGAGTACACGGGACATGTCGAGCCCAACGGGCCGGCCGCACGGCGCACGCTCGAGGCCCTGACCATCACCAAGATCTCGGTCGGGCCGATGGACAACAACGCCTATCTGCTGGTGTGCCGCCGTACCGGCGACGCACTGCTGATCGACGCCGCCAACGACCCCGAGCGCCTGGCCGACCTGCTCGGCCACGACCCCGAGCGGCCCCGGCTCAAAACCATCGTCACCACCCACCAGCACCCCGACCACTGGCAGGCCCTCGGGGCCGTCGCCGGCGCCAACGGCTCAAACACCGCCGCCCACCCCCTCGACGCCGCCCCCCTGCCCGTGCCCCCCGACTTCCTCGTCGAGCACGGCTCCACCCTCGAGGTCGGCGAGTCCACCGTCGAGATCATCCACCTCCGCGGCCACACCCCCGGCTCCGTCGCCGTCCTCTACCGCGACCCCGCCGGCCACCCCCACCTCTTCACCGGCGACTCCCTGTTCCCCGGCGGCGTGGGGAAAACCTCATCCCCGGAGAACTTCACCTCGCTGCTCGACGACGTGCAGTCGCGGCTGTTCGACGCGCTGCCGGACGACACCTGGTTCTACCCGGGCCACGGCGACGACTCGACGCTCGGCGAGCAGAAGCCCCACATCGATGAATGGCGCGCCCGGGGCTGGTGAGCCGTCGGCCTGCGGGGCCGCCTGACCATCGGGCGGCCCACTCGGCCATCAGTCTTCGTATCGCTTGGTCACGACGAAGGCTGTGCCGGCGAGCGGCTCTCCCACTGGAGTTTTCGCCCAGGCCGCCAGCACGTCCGATCGCCCATCACTACGCTTGAACAGTTCGAGGATTTCCGAAAGCGCAGGCGGTTCAGTACGACCACACTTGAGCACCGGCTCGCCCTTGAGATTGCTACCGTCCTCAGGCTGAGCACCATCTGGAACCCATCGACCAAGCTCGACGCTCCAGCTGGTTCGCCCCCACTTGCCTCTTGGCATCGGCGCCTGAACGTTGAGGTAATATCGGTCTTCATCCTCATCGTGCGGGTCTTCGCTAATCTCAAGTCCATCGGCCAACAACTCCACCCAGTTGCCAGTACACTGCAGTTGCGCGGCAAGTAGCAACCGCAGGTTGGCAGCGGCTTGCACAATTTCGACATGGTCTAGCCCAAGCTCTACCCCATTTAGCGTGTCACGGCTCACCTGACTCAGCTCGAACTCTACCCCATTCAGGTCCACAAAAGGAGACTCGAAATCCCAAAGGCGTCGCTTCTCCGGCTCCTGCGGTTCAATATTCTCGACATACTCGGCCAGCTCGTCCCGGAGCCCATGGGCTTCTACTTCCAACTCCGCGTTGATCGCTGTTCTCACAGGCACTGGCACTCCCGCGACCGCAGTGTCCAAATCCATCAGAGCCCAGTGGAGAAGGCCCATGGCGTGCTCGTACCACAGGCTGTGCGCCCCTTCGAGGAGACTCGGCCGCACATTTCGATCAGACAAATCAGCTAGATGCGCGTCCGGATAGTGAGCGAACCGGTCATCCCGCTCGTCGTACACGCTGACCGGCACGGTGGCGCAGGCGGAAATCCGGTTCAGCGCGTCGACGATCGGCACGGCAAGCTTTAGCTCGTCAACGCTGGTGACGGTGGCCGACACAACGCCGGCCGGCCCGCGGTAGGTGGCCAGGATCTGCACCTTTCCGCGGCTGGCATGGTGCGAGTAGATGGTCACGGGTACGCCCCTTCAGCCGACGCCACCACGGGCACGTCGGCAAGCAATGAGGAAGCTCAGTAGCCAAGGCGGTGACGCAGGCGCGGTCCAACGCTCCATGCCTCAGGAGAAAGTCAGCGGTGGCTCAGGTCAGATCCCAAGCTCCTTGCATCACAGGCACCATACAGACGATCCGGCCGGGGCCGGCAACCAACATCACACATTCAGGGAGCCACTCAACGACGCCGGCGCCCAGCACACAGAGCTAGCCATCCGCGCCGACCATGACGTTGTCAGTTGTCCGATCGCCATAGGGCAGAGACGGGCACCGCCCAGATTCGGTCGCCCAAAGGCAAGGTCTGGGAACCGGCATGAACGACCAGACCTGTCGTGAACCGACTCCCCAGCTTGTCCCGCAGCATCATCAGGTGCTTGGCATGACGGACTGTCGGCGTGCTGGTCAACTTGATCTCCAGCCCAGCCAGCTCACCGGTCCGCCGGTCTTCCGCGATCAAGTCCACCTCGGCACCGTCGCGATCGCGGAAGTAGGACAGGTCCACGCTTCGTTCGCTCCACGTCGCCTGCTTGAGGACCTCGGTGATGACGAAGGTCTCGAACAACGCACCTGCCGCAGTGCCGTCCGCCGCCGGAGCGAACGTCTGCTCGCCGAGCCCGCAGAGGTCAGCCGCGAGCCCGGTATCCACAACCACGATCTTGGGACGTCGCTTCGCCCTGTTGGTGATGTTGGT
The DNA here is from genome assembly GCA_036403095.1 of Kutzneria sp. Taxonomy (GTDB): domain Bacteria; phylum Actinomycetota; class Actinomycetes; order Mycobacteriales; family Pseudonocardiaceae; genus Kutzneria. The sequence continues at coordinate 10,957 of DASWRQ010000374.1, forward strand.
CGACCACGCGGGCAGCAGCGTCACCAGGCGGAGGGCTTCGAGCAGAGTGACGTAGTTCGATGCGGTCTCGCGACCGAGTTCGGCATCACCCGCGACGCCCGAGACGACAAGTTCCTGACCGGTGCGAGCAGCGAGAAGCCGGAGCAGTCGGCGCAATTCCGCCTCCAGGCGGACCTCGGCGATGGGGCGGAGTGCCTCTCGCGACACGACGTCGTGCACATAGGCCTCGAACCAGTTCCGACGCTGCCGTCCGGACAAGCCCTCGGTGACGATCTCGGGGTAGCCACCTTCCAGCAGCGTCCGCACCAAGTCCGGACGGGGCAAGGCTTCGGTCTTCCCGGGCCAACTGGTCGGCTCGAACAGTTGGTCCAGGAATGTCTCCCGCACTCCGAGCCGTTCACCCATCGAGAGCGGCCAGAGCAGCAACCGCCCGGCACGACCGGCAAGTGTCTCCGACAGTCCTCGGTCAGCCAAGTAGTTGGTCGATCCGGTCAACAGCAGCTGCCCTCGGGTCCGGTCCCGATCGGCCGCCTGCTTCACAGCAAGCAGAAACCCTCGTCCCGCGCGCTGGAACTCGTCGACCGCAGCCGGCCGCGGCAAAGCTTCAACGAACCCGACAGGGTCATCCGACGCCCGAGCCAGCACGGCCTCATCATCAAAGCTGAACCACGCGCGCCCTGGCAGGTCGAGCAGGTCGCGTACCAGCGTAGTCTTCCCCGTCTGCCGCGCCCCGCCTAGCAGTACGACACGGAACGACGCAAGCAGCTCGGTCACCCTGGATGCCGCATTGCGCTGTACCAGACCCGTCACAGCACCCACCCTAGCCGACAGAACGCGGGACCTCTAGCCGACAGAACGCGGCACTGCGAGTCTCCAGATCGCGACGCACCCGACGGTGCCCGAGATGCTGACATGTTCACCGCTGTTGTGATTCACTCTTCCCTGGCGGTGTGGGTAAAACGTCGTCCCCGGAGAACTTCACGTCGCTGTTGGACGACGTTTCGTCCCGGCTGTTCGACGTCCTTCCTGACGACACGTGGTTCTACCCGGGGCATGGCGACGACTCGACGCTGGGCGAGCAGAAGCCCCACCTCGACGAGTGGCGCGCCCGCGGCTGGTGAGCGGGACAAGTGGGGCCGCCCGCTGTATGCGGCGGCCCCGCTTGGCCATCAGTCTTCGTATCGCTTGGTCACAATGAATGCAGTACCGGCAAGCGCCTCTCCAACGGCGGTCTTCGCCCAGCCGGCCAACACCTCGGATTCCCCATCACTGCGGTTCAGCAGCTCGACAATCTCCGCAAGTGCGGGCGGCTCGGTCCGAACACAGTCGAGAACCGACTCGCCCTTGACGTGGCCGCCATCCACGGGTTGCGGGCCCTCCGGAACCCATCGGCATATCTCGCCGTTCCAGTGAGTCCGCTTCCGCTTGCCGTCTGGCATCGGCGCCTGGAAGTTGAGGAAGTACCGGTCGCCATCCTCATCGTACGGATCGTCACTGATCTCGAACGCATCGATGAGCAGATTCGTCCCACCGTTGGCGCACTGCGTCAAGGAGCAACCTCAGGTCCGCGACAGCCTGGTGGACACCACTTCATCAAGTCCATGAACGTAAGCTCGAAATCCCAGACACGGCTTTTCTCCAGCTCCGGCGGTTCAACCCCTTCTTGGTAGTCGGCCAGTTCGTCTCGGAGCCCACGAGCTTCGGCCTCCAGTTCTGCGATGATCGCCTTCCTGACGGGCTTCGACCGAGCCGGTATCCCGCGTACCCAGCAGCCGACGCGGCAGTGGACGGTCGGCGACGACCCGACGCAGAAAGGCCGAGCCAACGCCGAGCCACATGATCTCTCGATACGCGATCACATCAATGGTCGCTGGGTCGCGCGCAGCCCGCTCCGACGAGCGGCCCACGCAGCCCTTGCCTGTCTTGAATCACACAGGGTAGATCTCCACGCCGTTCACCTACATGGTGAGGACATCGACACCTCAACGACACCCCACTTCGTCGGTTTCGAACTCCGACATCTCAGGTCGGCACTTCACTGCTTCCAGAACTACCACGGAGTCCAGTGGCTCGCGGTTGTACACCCCCACACGAAAGGGTCGACTCCAAGCATTGCAGATACGCCCTCAAATCGAGACAAGCTATCCAAAATAGCTTGGAACCCCGGCTCATTCTTTAACTAGCAAGAAACGCTTGACCATTTGGGCGACGGCCATATACAGCCAACAGTCTTCGTATCGTCCGGCCACAACGAAGGCAGCATGCGAACCCCGGGCACCGGTGCCGACGATGCCGTTGGTCGCTGTCCGATCGCCATGGCACAGAACAGGAACCGCCCAGAGACGGTCTCCAATGACGGGTCTACACGTCGGCATGGACGACCGAAGTACCGTCCACCGTACGGCAACCAGACCGCAAAGTGACCGTCCAGATGACCACCATCCGACCGTCCAGATGACCGTTGATCATGCCGATGATGCATACTGGCACCGTGCCTCAGCCTCACGACTTGATCCCCCGCCACGCCGAGTCCCTGGTGCACGAGGCGCTTGACGACACGCGCGTCGTCCTGGTGAACGGAGCTCGCCAGGCCGGCAAGAGCACGTTGACCAGGCTCGCCACCAACCGCCAGCCAACGGTTCTCCGCCTGCTCGACGATCCCACGACCTTGCGTGCCGCCAAGGACGACCCCACCGGGTTCGTTGAACACGACAGCCTCATGGTCATCGACGAGATCCAACTGGTCCCAGAACTTCTTCAGCCGATCAAGGTGTCGGTGGATCTGGACCCAACACCCGGCCGCTACCTTCTGACCGGCTCGTCCCGGATTTTGGCCATGCGAACCCTCCCCGACGCGCTGCCCGGCCGGATGGAGGTGATCGAACTGTGGCCGTTCTCCCAGGGCGAGATGCACGGTGCACCCGACCGCTTCGTGGACGCCGCGTTCCGACATGGCCCCGCGATCGATTACTCATCAGAACTTCGCCGTCGCGATTACCTGGAACGTCTCGTCGTGGGTGGGTTCCCCGAAGCCGTGCGCCGCACCCCCCGTCGTCGAACCGCATTTTTCGAATCATATCTGTCGACGTTGATCGAACGTGACGTCCTGGAATTGGCAAGCATCGAACGAAGAGGCGACTTGCTCAAACTGATCGCACTTCTCGCAGGGCGCGCGGGCGGTCTTCTAGAACCGTCCTCACTCGCCGCCCAGTCCGGCATCCCGAGAACCACCCTTATTCGTTACCTGGAACTACTGGGGTCGGTCTTCCTCATCAAGAACATCCCCGCCTGGTCAACCGGGCAGACACGACGCGCCGTTGGCACACCAAAACTGGCATTTGTGGACACCGGTATTGCATGCCATCTGATCGGTCAAGACCCTGTGCGGCTCGGCGAGCCAAGCGGGGCCGCAGGATCGATGATGGAGAACTTCGTAGTCATGGAGCTGGCCCGTCAGCTCACCTGGGCCGAGGAACGCGGCCGGCTGTACCATTACCGCACCAAAGACAAGCAAGAGGTTGACGCCGTCATTGAGACGCCTGACGGCAGGGTGATCGGAGTTGAAGTCAAAGCCGGCGCGACGGTCCACACCGAAGACCTCACAGGCTTGCGTAATCTCGCCAACCACCTGAAAGAACGGTTTGTCGCCGGATACGTGTTCTACACCGGCCAGCAGACCTTGCCGTTCGGAGAGAAGATCAAAGCTCTTCCCCTGGAAGCACTTTGGAGTCTCACGCCGTAGCGTGGCCCAGCGTGAGGATTTCTTCACCGGCCAGGCCTTCGGTGACGATCTCGGGGTAGCCACCCTCCAGCAGCGTCCGCACCAATTCCCCACGCGGCAGGGCCTCGGCCTGTCCCGGCCAACGAGCCGGCTCGAACAGCCGGTCCAGGAACGTCTCCCGCAAGCCAAGACGCTCGCCCATCGACAACGGCCAGAGCAACAGCCGACCGGCACGGCCCGCCAGAGTCTCCGACAATCCCCTGTCGGCCAAGTAGTTTGTCGACACTGTCAACAGCAACTGGCCACGCGCGCGATCTCGGTCCGTTGCCTGCTTCACCGCGAGGAGGAACCCGCGCCCCGCACGTTGGAACTCGTCGACCGTCGCCGACCTCGGCAAAGCCTCGACAAACCCGATGGGATCGTCCGACGCCCGAGCCAACACGGCTTCATCGTCGAAGCTGAACCACGCATGCCCAGACAGGTCGAGCACGTCCCGCACCGGCGTTGTCCTCCCGGCACCTCGCTTCGACATGGCTTCCCTTGTGCTACACGGACTGGTCGTCACGCCGACGGCGGCCGCTTGTCGCGTGCGCCTCCTTCGGACGCTGAACCCGCGCCCGCGGCGACGTCCTGACGTCCGGGGCAACGGACATCGGCGAAGGGCGCGCCGCGGCTGGTGACCCGGTGTGTTCACGGTGATGCGTTGTTGCCCGGTGGCGTGAGCAAGGCCCGACTTCAAGCAGTACAGATGTTCGGTTTATCGGGGACGGCTTGATCCGCCTTCGTTGTCCGGCGGTTGCATCAGGCTTGCGAACCTCGCCGTGCCAACCACTTTCAGGTGTGTGAACCGGTGACCACAGTGAACTGAACGGGCCAGTTCCGCGTAGTGGGTGTCCATCGCCTGCCTGTCGGTGGGCCTACGGCCGATCGTCGCAACGAGGCGTGAATTCTGGCAAAGATGATCAGGTGACAAGGATCGGCCGCAGTGCTTCAATACGTTAGGAACCTTTCCTAACTATTGACGGAGGCCCTGCACTCATGTCATCCCCCCGTACGCGCTTAGCCGTGGCCGCCGTTGCGGCTCTGGCGCTCGCCACGCCGCTCGTCACCCAGTCCGTGGCCACGGCCACCCCGAACGTGGCCACCACGGACGGCACGTCGGCGGCCCCCGCATACACGGCCGCCCAGGTGCTGGCCGGCGTCCAGAAGAACAGCACGAGCGCGAACAAGGTCAACTCCAAGCCGCACATCAACACCATGACGCGGTCGCAGAACGTGAACGTGTACCAGGTGGCGACGGGCGTCTATGCCTACAGCTCCAGCCTGGCCGTTGACGACGACGGCAGCGACCCGGACAACGACCCGGACCACCAGGACGAGACGACCTTCCAGGACAGCAACGGCAAGCAGCTGGCCGCGCACCACGTGCCGTTCTACGTGCTGGGCGACGACTGCTACGACCGCAAGTCCCCGTGCCCGCACTTCTTCTACAAGGAGCACGGCATCAAGGGCCGGCAGTTCGCCCTGATGTTCTACAAGAGCAAGGTCATCGGCGCGATCTTCGGCGACACCCAGACCGGCAACGACCAGACCACCTCGGACAACGACTCGCGCGAGCTGGGCGAGGCGTCGGTGAAGGCGGCCTCGTCGCTGGGCATCCCCAGCAGCGGCACCTCCGGCGGCGTCGACAACGGCGTGACCGTGGTGATCTTCTCCGGCTCGTCCTGGGTCGTGAACGGCAGCAACGCCAACCTGAACGCCAATGCCCAGGCCCTGGTCCAGAAGGCGCTGGACAGCCTCGGCTCGAGCATGCACCTGTAGTTCCCGGGATGAAGCCGACCACCACCATTCCCGCCGATGGCGGCGATCGGCGCTGACGAAGTGCGAAAAGGGACCGCCTGCACGCGCAGGCGGTCCCTTTGTCGTGCGACGCGATAAGGTGCGGGTCGCTGCGGAGATCGGGGGAGCGGATTGGGCCAGGCGCCGACAACCGTGCTGCAACTGGGACTGCTGGTGCTGGTGGTCCTGCCGGGCATCACCTACCAGTTCCTGCGCGAGCGGTGGCGTGGGCCGGTGCCGGGTGAGCGAGATCTGGGCGAGCGGGTGCTGCGCTCGCTGGTGGCGTCGATGCTGCTGGACGCGCTGTACCTGATCGTCGCGGGGCCGGCGCTGGCTCCGCTGGCCAACCGGACCGTGGCCAAGGGCTGGGACGGGGTCGTCGAGCAGGCGCAGCTGTTGGGGCTGCTGGGACTGCTGCTGTTCCTGGTGGTGCCGGCGGTGGCGGCCGGGACGGTGACGTGGTGGCAGCGGCGAAGGCTGCGCGGGGCCCGCTACCGCAGCACGCCGACGGCCTGGGATCGAATGTTCCAGAACCGGGGCTCGTGCTTCGTGCGGATGCGCCTGAAGGACGGGGCCTGGGCGGGCGGCTGGTACGGCTCGCAGTCGTACGCCACGTCGTACCCGCAGCCGGCGGAGCTGTTCCTGCAAACCGCGTGGATCATGGACCCGGACGGCTCCTTCGTCCGGCCGATCGAGCGCAGCGCGGGCATGCACGTCCGCGCGACCGATGTCGACCTGCTTGAACTGCTGCTGCCGCCGGAACCGACCGAGCCGCCGACCGAAGGGGCCTCATGAGCAGCCCAGCGGACGAACCCGAGCTGACCTCGTACGAGCAGGCACTGCTCGGCTCCCCCGTGGAGTACCGCGGCTACACGCCCGACGACGACATCCCCGAGCCCACGGTGGGGCCGTCCGAGCCGGCCGGGCCGTCGAAGACCGACCGGGGCCCGAAACCGGCGTAGGTCACCACCCCATGTGCACGTAGGCGGACCACAGTCCCGGCAGGTTCGGGTACTTGGCCCGGGCGCTGCGCGTGGCCGCGTGCACGACGTGGGCGGCCGGGGCGGAGCCCAGTTCCGCGTACGCGTCGCCGGTGAACTCCTGGGCCACGCGGTCGGGAATCGGCCACAGGGTGGCGATGACGTCGGGAAAGCCGGCGAGCTGGCACGCGGACGCGAGGTGGATGGCCTCGTCGGCGTGCCGGGGGCCGGTGCGGGCGGTGGCGCACGACGACAGGTAGGCCAGCGTCGCCCCGGTCAGGTCGAGGGCGGCGATGTCGGCCGCGGTGAGCGGCCGCTTTTCGTGATCGTGCAACAACAGACGTCCTCGCGACGGGACGTCGTGATCGACCACGCCGTGGCAGGCGAAATGCACCCACTCGTGGTCACGCATCTCGGCCAGCACCCGGTCCCGAGTCGCCTCCCGGTTCCGCAGCAGCAAGGCGTCCGGGAACCGGCTGCGCACCAGTTCGGCCTCGGCATCGGCGCTGCCCAACGGTTTCGCGCCGGGCGTCTCGGACATCGCGACGACCAGCGTCCGCGGCCGTCCATTGTCGACACGCCGTCCGCGCACGGCTTCGAGTGCCCGGATCGTTGGCGCGTAGGAGGAAATCGCCCGATCCATCAGGGTGTCTCGGCCGCGGCCGGCGGCGTGGATGGGCAGCAAAGTCAGCGGCCCGGTGGGAATCCACCATATTCTCGGCAACACCGCTGCGGCCGCCGGGATGCCGGCCACGTCGAGCACGGGCTCGACCACGGCATCCCACAGCCAACCCAACACGTCGTGAACGGCGTCCCTTCGCATCGGGTCCACAATGGACTCGGGTGCCAGGGCGAGGTGCAGCTTGTGGGCCTGTTCCACCACCTGCTGCGCAGTGATCCCCAGCGGCAGCACGGTCACACCGCCGGCTCGGACGATGATCGCGTCGCAGCGGTGCTGGCTGACGTTGAGGTACACCACCGGACCGGTCGCCCCCTGGGCGAGAATCCGCTGCAGGGTCGGCGGTTTGGCGAAGTCTGTGAAGGCGTCGTCGGCCCGGATCCGACCGAGCAGGTCGTCCCAGCGCTCGGCCCGCGTCCGATCGTCGGCGTCGAAAGGCTCCAGGGCCAGCCGCAGTTCCTCGAATTCCGCGGCGAGCTCCCGGTGTTCGCGGTGCAGCCGAGCGAGGTCGGTGCGGACTTCGAGGGCCCGGCCCAGCAACACGCCGCGGCCCTGTTCGAGCAGCACCAGGGCCTTCTCGTGGTGGCCGGCGGCCAGCGCACAGGCCGCAGCCGTCGCGGCGATGCCGGTCCACCGGCCGATGCGGAATTCCTGGTCCTCACGGCGAAGTTCGCGGGGTGCCAGCCGTGGCAGCAGTTCGATGACGCCCTCGAACGCGGTGACCGCGTCGCCGTACCGGCCGGCGGACGCGGCGATGTCGCTCCAGGCCAGCCCGGCCCTGATCCGGGTGGGCACGTCGGCCGACTCGTGGTTGGCGGCCTCGCGGGCGGCGGCGAGTGCCAACACCAGATCCTTGCCGTCGTGCCGATATCGACTGTGCAGAGCCAGGGCGAGGCTGAGGCGATGGTTGGCGCGCTGCGGCGCATCCGGCGGGACGCCGTCGGTGGCACGGTGAGCCAACCTGATCGCCTCGTCGAGATCGTCCACGGGCGACCGGAGCTCGTACTGCGTAAGCGACCTCGTCCGGTCACGGAGTTCGAAGCGAGCCCGCAGCGCGGCGCCGAGACTGGTCTGGCACTGCTGGAAAAGCCGGTCCGTCGGCCGGATCCGGCGCAGGGCCAGCCGGCCGGCGTCGACGGCTTCGTCGAGATCCGACCGGCTGTCCGTCCGTTGGCCCCGTTCGGTGAGCAGGGCGCAGGCCGTGGCCAGATCCACCGGCCGGGCTCCGCCGCGAAGGCGGGCCGAGCGCAGGCTCTCCCGCATGCGCTCGATCGCCTGGTCGAGCAGGCGCGGCTGCCCGTCGCGGTCGAACCGGCAGCGCAGCAGAGCCGCGAATTCGCTGTTGCAGAACGGGAAGTGGCGACTTCGGAACGGCACCAGCTCGACGGCCTGTGTGCACGCCGCGAAGGCCTCGTCGAGATCACCGGCGGCGCCGACGTGCTCGTAGCGCAGCCGCAGCGCGGTGCTGAGCAGCGTCAGAACCCGCGCGCGCTGGACGCCACGACCCGTCGCCGCACGACCGAGTTCGATGATCCGATCCAGGTCGTCACGGTTGTGCAGCCGCTCGTACCGAGCATGCAGCGCCGTCAGCAGGGCCGCCTGCTGAGCGCCGGAAGACGGCTGACTCAGCCGCTCGACCGCCTCGTCCAACGCCGTCAGGTCGTCGCGGGCCAGGAATCGGCGGAGCAGTTGCCGGCCCTCGCCGTACCGATCCGCCGTTGCCTCCGGGTCATGCCACTCACGGATGCGCTGCCGCCGCCACACCCACGCCGCGATGCCTAGTCCGGCCACGATCAGCAGGACGTGCGTCGTGGTGAACACCCAGCCGTGATCGGCGTCCGGGCCCAGGTCCGCGCCGGCCACGACGACGTAGAGCCCGAAGCCGACCGCCACCCCGGGCGCCAACCAGCGTTGGAAGATCGGCCAGCGAAATCGGCCCACCGCGAACACGGCCACGATGCCGGCCCCGATCAGCCCCCAGACCTCACGTGACATCGGTCAGACCCGGGCCAGCAGGGCCGCCGCCCGGTCCCGGGCCTCGTCGAAACCGACGAGCCGCTCGAAGCACCGCAGGCTCTCCCCCGCGAGCTGGCGCAACTCCTGCTCGGGCGTCATGCCCACGCACGATGGCAGCACCGCCTGCCGGAACCGCGATCGCTCCACCAGCAAGGACAGCCGCCCGTCGCCGAACTCGACCGGCCAGGGCCGCTTCAGCGGGCGGCGCAGGTCGGGCCGGTCCCGCAGGAGCGTCGCCAGCAGCAGCCGGGCCTGCGCCGCGCCGGCGATCCGCGCCTCGGCGGTGAGCGGGCCGTCCCCGTTCACGTCAAGCCGGGGCGGCCCATCGGTGGCCAGTGCCGCCGCGATTCGCCCCGGATCCCCGCCGGTCGGATCGGCCAGGTGCGACGCGGCCAGCGTGGTGCGGGCGTGCCGCCGCGACCGGTCCGTGGCTCCCGCCCGCTCCATCACGGGCACGCCCTCCCGGCCCATCGCCCCCAATCCGTGGAACACCGGCCCGAGGTCGACCGGCCGAGAGCGTGCGTTGGGGTACCGACTCAGATTGACGCACACCAGGAAGTGGTTGAGCCCCTGCTGATAGGCCAGCCCCGCCGGCACCAGCCGCTGGGCCGCCGCCAGCCGGCGGGCACTGTCCCAACAGGACAGTGCCGTCTGCAGCGCGCTCTCGGCGGTGCGGGCCACTACAGGGGCACGCCGTCGATGCGGGCGAGCGTGGTCACGGCCTGCCGCAACGGATTCTCGAAGTCCTGTTCGACCCGGCACAGCTCCTCGTAGATCAGCACGGCCTCGGTGGCCAGTTGGCGCATCTCGGCAGTCCGGCTCATCCCGACGCAGCTCGGCAGCACCGCCCGCTGTAGTCGCTTCTGGTCCTGCCAGTACGACGCCCGCCCGTCGCGGCCGACCACCCATCGATCGCCGCTCGGAAGATGGTGCTTCCACAGCAGGCAAGCCAGCAGCGCCCGGGCCTCCGCGCCGGCGCCGATCAGCATCGCCGCCGTCAGCGGTCGACCGTGCTCGCCGAGCACCCGCTGGACCCGCCCGCTCGATCCGGTCTCCACCGCCGACCGGACGCGCTCGATCTCGCCGGCCGTCGGGTCGGCCACGTGGGCCACCGCGAGACCGGCACGGGCATATTCCACCGCCCGCTGGGCGACGCCGTTCCGGTCCAGCATCGTCGCGGCTTCCCGCCACATCGCGGCGAACGCGTGCTGGGTGGGGACGACGTCCGCGCGGTCGGTGAGATGCAGGTAGGACAGGAAGCAGCCGAGGCCCCGCGTGTACAGCACCGGCGCGGCGACCCTGTTGTCGCTGGCGCGGGCCTTTTCCCAGTACGCAAGGGCTCTCTGCGCGGTCTGTTCGACGTTGCGCGCCACCGCTCACCCGCTCCGTGTCGCAAGGGTCCGCAGCAGCTCGGCGTACCGCGTGATCACCACGCGATGAGTGTGGCCGGGCGTGCCGGTCGCCCGCCGCTGCCTGATGGATGCCATGTCCCGGGCCAGTTTCGTGACCGCCGTCCGCAATTCATCCGGCCGCAGCGAGGTCTTCACGGTGTGCTGGCCGTGCTTGGCCGTGAAGCCGCTGAGCAGCCGGGCCAGGTCCAGCGCGTCACGGGCATGCTCGGGGCGCAGCTTTTCGATGCGCTCGGTCATCGCTACCTGCAACCGGGCGATCGACACGGTCGGGTCGGCCGGCCTGGCCAGGATCTGGTCGGCCAGCTCACGGAGTCCCGCGGACACCGATCGCCGCCGCCTCGTCACGACCACCGCGACGACGATGAACGGCACGCTGAGCACCGTGCACACGATCGGCCCGACGCCCTCGGCGATCGATCCGACCCACCCGTACTGCAGCGCCGCCACGGCCGCGGCGACCCCCACCGCCCACAGGATCTGCGCCGCCAGGCCGCCCCCGATGAACAGGTCGATCACCACGAGCGCGCCGAACCACCAGACGCCCAGCCCGACCGCGTGGGCGAGGTGACCGGGGGCCACCATCAGCAGCAGCGCGCCGATGACCAGGCAGCCCACGGCAATTCGCGCCATCACGAGACCCACCGCCCCCTCTGTCCCGGAGTCGAGTGGCGATGTTACTAGCTTCGGTTACGCCCCGTGGCCCAATCGCTTGCGTCGAACGGCCAGGACCCGGCCGAGCGGCTGGCAGGCCCGGCACCGACGGGTCGAGAACCGAGGGGATGTCGCCGCACCTGGGGAACAGCTCGATGGAGCGTCGGCTCCACCACGGGGCTGCTGGCGGTGGAGATCAGGTCGCGGCCGGAAGTCCGCTCGGCAACCGGACCTGACGTTGTGGTTGTCCCGCCCACCCGGGAAATCGTCCCAGGCCGCCTGGGGTGGGTCCCCCTTCTGACCGGGAATGGTCGCGACGCAGTGTTGGGGGCCCGGCGCCCGCCGGGTTCTTGCCATGAGAGGGGGCCGCCATGACCGCGGTGCTCGACGACTTCGACCTGGACATCCGCATCGGCGACTCACTGGGCCGGCTGGCCGAGATGATGCCGCCGGAGACGGCCATCGGCTGCGGCTCGGTGACGGCCTGCGCCACCGACAGCGGCATCACCTGCGGCCCGGTCCGCAGCCAGGACATCTGCCCGACCGAATCCTGTCACAAGACCAACTGCTGCTGAGGAGAACCACCATGAGCACTGTGCTCGACGACTTCGACCTCGACATCCGCATCGGCGACTCGTCCGGCCGACCGCTCGAGATGATCCCGCCGACGGACTTCGGCTGCGACACCAACATCGCCTGTGGGACGGGGCGCACCGACTGCGTCTGCCCGACCGACGGATCCTGCCACCAGACCACCTGCTGCTGAAGGGAAACGCCATGACCACCATGCTGGACGACTTCGACCTGGACATCCGCATCGGCGACTCGATGGACCGGCTGCCGGTGATGGCGACAACCAGCGACAACGGCGGCTGCACCGAGAATACGGAGGGCGGCATCAGCTGCACCACGGGCAACACCGCCCGTGTCTGCCTCACCGACGCCTCCTGCCACAAGACCGTGTGCTGCTGATCCGATGACGACAACCGTGCGACCACCGGTCGGGCAATGGAATCCCGCGCTGTCGTCCGCCCTCGCCGACCGGGCGTTGTCGGTCGCGATGGACGTGGCGGAGCGGGTGCGCGGGGCGGCACGAGGGGACCGTCCCGACTCCCCGCTCGCCGGCGGTGGCGCGGGAATCGCGCTGCTGTACGGCCAACTGGACCGGCACCAGCCGGGCCGGGGCTGGGACGTCACCGCGCACGACTTCCTGCGCTGGGGCGTCCGGCAGACCGAGCAGGCCGGGCGGATGGGGCCCGGCCTGCTCGTCGGCTTCGGCGGCGTCGCCTACGCGGCGCGGCTGCTGTCCAAGGGCGGCACCAGGTACGGCGGCCTGGTGTCCACATTGGACGCACAGGTCAGCCGCTGGGTGCTGGCCGCCCAGCCGCCGGGTCACGGTGTCCGGGTCGGCTACTTCGACGTGATCGCCGGCGCCTCGGGCATCGCGCCGTACCTGCTGGACAGCGGGATGGAGCCGGAACTGCGGCACCTGCTGGCCAACCTGGTGGACGTCTGCGGCAACCGCGACGGCCTCCAGAACTGGCACACGCCGCACGACCTGATCGTGAACCCGTTGACCGCCAAGCACTATCCGGGCGGCAACCTGAACTGTGGCCTGTCGCACGGCAGTCCCGGCATTCTCGCCGCGATGTCGTTGGCCGCCAGCGCCGGACACGAGGTGCCCGGGCAGGTCGAGGCCATGCGCGAGCTGGCGGACTGGTTGCTGGACAACCGGATCGACGACGAGCACGGCCCGAACTGGCCGACCGCGGTGGCGCTGCCGCTCGGCTCCGCCGAGCCCGTGCTGGCCCGTACGACGTGGTGCTACGGCGCCCCCGGGGTGGCCAGGACGCTGTGGCTGGCCGGCGTCGCGTTGGGCGATCGCGGGCTGCGGACGTTCGCGGTGGAGTCGATGGTCGCGGCGTGCGAGCGGCTGCCGAACGACCGCCAGGTCAACGGGGCCTGCCTGTGCCATGGTTTCGCCGGCGTGCTGCAGATCGTGCTGCGGTTCGCGCACGACACCGGCGACCCGCGGTTCTCCGCGGCCGCCGAGATGATCACCGAGCGGTTGCTGGCCTGCTACCGGCCGGATGCCCGGTTCGGCTTCCGCAGCATCGAATTCGACGGCTCGACCGGGGACCAGCCCGGCCTGCTCGAAGGCGCGGCCGGCGTGGTGCTGGCGCTGCTGGCCGCGACCGTGCCGGTGACGCCGACCTGGGATCGCGCGTTCGTCCTGTCCTGACGAGGAGAAGTCCGTGGCCAACCCGATGTACCGTGCGCTGGACTGGGCAATGGTCCGCACCCCGCTGCTGCCGGCCCGCAGTTACCAGGAGCTGGACGCCGAGGATCCCGTTGTGCGCCAAGCGCTCGCCGTCGGCGCCGGCGATCTCGTACCGGCGCTGGAGAAGTCGCCGGCCGACGCGAAGGCGCGGGAGCGGGTCGCCGCCAAGCTGGCCCGCTACCTGATCCGCATGTCCACCCGGTCGACGCCGTACGGCATGTTCGCCGGGGTCGGGCTGGCCGGCTGGGGCGACCGCACCGACCTCGCCCTGACCGACGACCGGCCGCGCACCCGGACCCGTCCGGACATGGGCTGGCTGTTGGAACTCGTGGCCGAGCACGAGGCCCGTCCCGAGGTGCGCAAGGCGCTGCGCTGGTGGGCCAACCCGGCCGCGATCGTGCGTGCGGACCGGGTTTTCCTGGCGGAGCGGGCGGCTCCGGGCGAGAGCGGCACGCTGGCCCCGGTGACGCTGCGGGCCACCGGGGCGGTGCAGAAGGCGCTGGCAGCGGCACGCACGCCGATTCCGTACGGCCAGCTGGTCGACGAACTCGTTGCCGGCACAGGAGCTGCGATGGAGAGGGTCGAGGGGCTGCTGACCACGCTGTGGGAGCAGTCGGTGCTGATCACCGATCTTCGCCCCGGCCCGACCTGTGTTGATCCCACCCGGCACGTGGCCGAGCGGCTGGACCTCGACACCGGCACCGCCCTGCGTGACCTGGTGGAAGACCTGCGCAAGTGGGACGAGCTGTCGGCCGACGAGGCCGCGGCGGCCTACCCGAAGCTGGTGGCGGCGGCTCGATCCGTGCACGAGGGCGCGGCGAAGAGTCCACTTCAGACGGACATGGCCGCGCCGTTCGGCGAGGGCGCTCTGAACCGGTCGGTGGCCGCCGATGCGGCCAAGGCGGCCGAGCTGCTGCTGCGCATGACGCCGGCGCCACTGGGGCCGCGCTCGATGCACGAGTTCCGGGAGCGGTTTGTCCACCGGTACGGCACCGACCGGGATGTGCCGCTGCTGGAGCTGATCCACCCGGAGATCGGCATCGGCCTGCCCAAGGCGCCCGGGCAGCGGCCACCGAACGAGCGCCGCGACAACCTGCTGCGCAAGCTCGCGGTCGAGGCGATCCGGGACCGCCGGATGGTCGTCGAGCTGGACGACGCGATGATCGGCACGCTGGAGACGTGGGAACCGGCGAACGCGCCCGATTCCGTTGACATCAACGTGTTCGTGGTGGCCGAGTCCGCGGCGGCGATCGACCGCGGCGACTACCAGGTGGTCGTCGGGCCGAACGTCGGCGCCCAGGCGGCCGGGCGGACGCTGGGGCGGTTCGCGGACCTGCTGGGCGAGCCGGCGCGGGAGGCGTTGCTGGCCGTGGACGAGGCCGAGCGCCGGCCGGGCGTCTGCCGGGCCGAGGTGACCCATCTGCCGCTGCGGGACCGGATGATCAACGTGACGATCCGGCCGCAGCTCAGGGAGCGCGAGCTGCCGGTGAACGTGGTTCCCGGCACCGCGCACGTGCCGCTGGACGAGCTCGTGGTCGGCGTGCGCAAGGACCGGCTCGTGCTGTGGTGGCCGGCCCGGGACGTCGAGGTCGTGCCGAGCACGTGGCACATGCTGAACACCGCCAACGGCAACGGGCTGGTGCGGTTCCTGGAAGAGCTCGCCCGCACCGGGACGGCGCAGATGAGCTCATTCGACTGGGGGCCGGTCACGCTGTTCCCGTTCCTGCCCCGAGTCCAGTGTGGACGGATCGTGCTCGCGCCGGCCAGCTGGCGGCTGTCCTCGGTCGACGAGCTGGCCGACTGGGATCTCCCCCGCCACGTCTACCTGGCCCAGTCGGACAACCGGCTGCTGATCGACCTGCACGATCCGGCTCAGCTGAACCAGTTGAGCGGCAAGCAGATCGTGCTGGAAGAAGCGCTGCCGGCACTGGATCACGCGTGGCTGGCCGGCCCGACGGGCGGCCATCTCGCCGAGATCGTGGTGCCGCTGGCGCTGGCCCGTCCCGATCGGCCCAAGCTGGCACACAACCGGCACACCGTGTCCGACGCCGACCGGATGCGCATGCCCGGCGACGACTGGTTCTTCCTCAAGCTGTACCACCTGCCGTCCTATGAGGACGATCTGCTGGCCTGGCCGCTGCGGGAGCTCCGGGACCGGCTCGGCGGCCTGCCCGACAACTGGTTCTTCATGCGGTACACCGATCCCGACCCGCACCTGCGTATCCGCTGGCACGGAGATCCGTCGCGGCTGGTCAGCGAGCTCGCGCCCGAGGTGATGCGCTGGGCCGCCGGCCTGGTCCGCGACGGCTACTGCCACCGGTTCATGATCGACACGTACGAGCGCGAGGTGGAGCGGTACGGCGGCGTCACGCAGATGCCGCTCGCCGAGGGACTGTTCGGCGCCGACAGCGACGCCGTGGTCGACCTGCTGCACCTGGTCAAGACCGGCCAGCTGACCATGGACCGGAGCCTGCTCGCGGCCAACACCGTGGACGATCTGCTGTCCTGTCTCGGTTTCGAGCCCGGCGACCGGGCCGAGCTGTACCGGACTGGCACGGTGGACCGCAACGTCACCGGCAAGGCGTACCGGGAGCTCAAGGTCGACCTGATCGCCGCGCTCACCGATCCGGCGTGGCTGGATCCGCGCGCGGTCGAGATCCTGGCCCGGCGGCGGGCGCGGATCGCCGCGCTGGGCGGGGAATTCGACCTCAAGCTGGCGAGGAGCTACGTGCACATGCACTGCAACCGGCTGCTGGCGTGCGGCCATCCTCCGGAGCAGCGGGTGCTCGGCCTGCTCTCGCGTACCCGGGAGACGTTGGCGCACATCAGGAAGGCCCAGCCGTGAGCGCGCCGCTGGTCGGCGTGGACGCCATGGTCGAGCCCACGTGGACCAGGCAGGACCGGCAGGTCGCCGAGTCCGGCCTGTGGCGCACGCTGTTGGCGCTGCCGTCCGCGCTGCGCATGGTGATCAGCCTGTCCTGGCAGGCTTCCCGGCCGCACACCGTGCTCGCCGCCGTGCTGACGGTGGCCAGCGGCGGCGCGACCGCGTTCGGGTTGATCGCGACCGCCACCGTCTTCACCTCGCTACTGGAGACCGGTCCGACGGCCGACCGCGTCCTGGCGGCGCTGCCGGCCGCGGTGTCCATGGTGGTCGCGTTCGTCCTGCGGGCGCTGCTGGACTCGGCCGCCACGGCCGAGCAGAGCATCCTGCGGCCGCTGGTGGAGAAGGCGGCCAACGAGCGGGTGCACTGCGCGGTGTCCACAGTGGATCTCATCACGTTCGAGGATGCCGAATACGTCGAGCTGCTGCGGCAATGCCTGCAGATGGGCGTGCGCAACATCGGCACCAGCGTGCAGTCGATCTCCGGGCTGCTGAGCTCGATGTTCAACCTGGCTGCCGCAGTGGTGACCTCGGGCCTGCTGCATCCCGTGCTGCCCGCGCTGGTACTGGTCTCCGTGCTGCCACAGGTGTGGGCGTCGACGCGGGCCGCGCGGCTCGGGTTCGCCTCATATCTGCGGACGCTGTCGCGGATGCGCCGGTTGAGCGTGGCCAGCCAGCTGCTGACCGACCGGACCACCGCCGCCGAGATGCGGGCCTGCACGGCCGGTCCGGCATTGCTGGGCGAGTACCGGCGGATCAACACGCAGATCGCCGACGAGGCGCGCCGGGTCGACCTGCACAAGACCGGGATCCGGCTGGTCGGGCGGGGCGCGACCGCGATCGGCACCGGCGCCTGTTACGTCGCTCTGGGCGTGTTGCTGTACAGCGGATCCCTGCCGCTCGGGCTGGCCAGCGGGGCGGTCGTCGCGCTGCGAATGGCTTCCTCGGCGCTGGCCGGCACGATGGCCAACATCAACGCCCTGTACGAGAGCTCTCTCTATCTTGACCTGTACACGACCTTGCTGGACAAGACCGCGGCCGCGACCCGGCCCGCGTTGGCCGTGCAGGCACCGACCAATCCCGTGGTGATCCGACTGGAGCGCGTCGGCTTCAGCTATCCCGGGCAGAGCGGGGAGGCGTTGCGGGACATCGACCTCACCATCCGCCGTGGCCAGACCGTGGCGCTGGTCGGGGAGAACGGCTCCGGCAAGTCGACGCTGGCCAAGCTGATCACCGGCCTGTACCGTCCGGCCAGCGGTTCCGTGTCGTGGGACGGCGTCGATCTGTCCGAAGTGGACGAGGGCTCGGTGCGGCAGCGGATCGGCCTGGTCATGCAGGAGCCGGCGCGGTGGCCGATGACCGCCCGGGACAACATCCGCATCGGGCGGCTCGATCGTGCCGACCCGCAGGGCGAGCTGCTGGCCTGGGCCGCCGCCGAGTCCGGCGCCGCCGACGTGATCGACGGGCTCGACCGTGGGCTGGACACCGTGCTGTCGCGGCAGTTCGAGGGCGGTCGGGACCTGTCCGGCGGGCAGTGGCAGCGGGTCGGCGTGGCCCGCGGGCTCTACCGGGACGCCCCCGTGCTCGTCGCCGACGAGCCCACCGCCGCCATGGACGCCCGGGCCGAGCAGGCTGTCTTCGAGTCACTGCGGCGGCTCGGCGACGACCGGACCACCATCTTGATCACCCACCGGCTGGCCAATGTGCGGCACGCCGACCAGATCGTGGTCCTCAGCGGCGGGCGGGTCGTCGAGTCCGGCCGCCACGACGACCTCGTCGCCGCCGGCGGCGAGTACGCGCAGATGCTGGCGATCCAGGCCGCCGCGTTCACCGACTCGGTCGTGTGAGCAACCACGGATTTCCGGGAGACAGGTCCGGCCGACGCAAATAACCTCGCTGAGATCACTCATCGGGAGGCTGGGGCGTGGCTAAGCGGCGAATCGGTGGCGCAGGCGGCGGGTCGGACCCGGGGTCGAAGTCGAAAGCGGCAGGAACAGTGGTAACAGCCGCTGTCGTCGCGGGATTGGTCGCCGCCGCGGGTGGGGCGACGGTCCCGGAATCCGTCGGCACCGCCTTCGACACCGCGGTGCAGCAAAGCGCCGAGACCAGGACAGCGAACGGGAAGGACTCGGCGGCGAAGGGGGACGACGCCAAGGCATGGCAGCGAATGGCCATGCGGGAGATCAAAAAGGTGGTCAGGCGGCAATTGCGCTGCGCCGTCCAATCCTACGGACAGGTGCGGACGTTCTTCACGCAGACGCCATGCGACTCGCTGAACCAGGCGTTGTTCGAGCTCGGCGAC